>JBDTYL010000036.1:0-6776 GCA_040005695.1 bacterium
CCTGAGCGAAGCGAAGGACCCCGCGACCCTGTCGTCCTGAGCGAAGCGAAGGACCTGCTTGGCTCGCTTGCCTCGGTACTGTCCCACCCCTCGACCGGAACGTAATTTCCCGCCATGGCCAAGCCCCAGCGCAAGGAAGAAATCCTCAAGAGCGAGCTCCCACCGGCGCTGCCCCTGATGGCGCTGCGCTCGACGATCGTCTACCCGCTCGGCACCATCGCCGTGCAGATGGGCGCGCCGGAGAACCTCTCGCTGCTGCGCGCCTTCGACGAACCGGGCCTCGTCGTCGCACTCGTGGTGGCCGCCGGCGATCACGACGACCCCATCGACTCGCAGCGGTTCATCGGGCGCGTGGGCGTGGCGGCGCGCGTGCACGAGCGGATCAACCTGCCGGGCGATACGGTGCAGATCACGCTGCAGGGACTGCGACGCATCGTGGTCGAGGGAATCGACCAGGAAGAGCCGTATCCGGTCGCCGCCATCCGGCCGGCGCGCGAACTGCCCGCGGATCCGTCCGAGCTGGACGATCTCGTGGCGCGCGTCATCGCCGCCGCGGAGACGCTCGCCGAGCTGGTCGATCGCATTCCGGACGAGGTGCCGGCCATCCTCAAGATGAACGTGTCGGACCCGGGCCGCTTCGCGGACCTCGCCGCCACGAACATGAACTTCCGCATCAGCGACAAGGACGAGGTGCTCCAGCGCCTCGACGTCGGGCAGCGGCTGCGCTTCATCCTCAACCGGCTCGAGCGCGAAGTCGCACGGGCGCGCGTGATGGAGGACGTGAAGCGGCAGACGGAGATCAAGATCGAGCAGCACCAGCGCGAGTTCTACCTGCGCCAGCAGCTGCGCGCCATCCAGGCGGAGCTCGGCGAGGTGGACCCCGGCGAGAAGGAGGCCGTCGAGCTGTTGCGCAAGATCGACGAGGCGAAGCTGCCCGAGCGCGTGGGACAGGAAGCGCGCCGCGAGACGGAGCGCCTTCGACAGCTCAGCACCGCGTCGAGCGAATACCAGGTGATCCGCACGTACCTCGACTGGATCCTCGCGCTGCCATGGAACGCGCGCAGCGGCGACGACGAGATCGCGCTGAAGAAGGTGGAGGAAGCGCTCGACGGGAGACATTACGGCCTCAGCGAGGCAAAGGAGCGCATCATCGAGTACCTCGCCGTGCGCAAGCTGCGCGGCGGCGACCCGCACGGACCCATCCTCTGCTTCGTCGGACCGCCAGGCACCGGCAAGACCTCGCTCGGCGAGGCCATCGCCACGTCGATTGGGCGAGAGTTCTATCGCATCTCCGTGGGCGGCGTACGCGACGAGGCGGAGATCCGCGGCCACCGGCGGACATATGTCGGCGCGATGCCGGGCCTGCTCATCCAGGCGCTGCGGCGCGTGCAAGTGCGCGACCCCGTCCTCATGATCGACGAGATCGACAAGATGTCCGGCGGCGGTCCGAGCGGCGATCCCACCGCGGCGATGCTCGAGGTGCTCGACCCGAGCCAGAACGACAAGTTCGTCGACCACTACCTGAACCTGCCCTTCGACCTCAGCGGGGCGCTGTTCATCTGCACGGCGAACAACCTGTTCGACATCCCCGCGCCGCTGCGCGACCGGATGGAGGTCATCCGCATCGTCGGCTACACCATCGAGGAGAAAGTCGAGATCGCGTGGCGGTACCTGCTGCCGCGCCTGCTCGAGGAGCACGGCATCAGCGACAAGGACATCCAGTTCACCGACGAGTCGCTGTCGTTCATCTCCAACCGCTACTCGCGCGAGGCCGGACTGCGCAACTTCGAGCGCAACCTCGCGGCGATCATGCGCAAGCGCGCGCGGCGGAAGGCGGAGGGCGAGGAAGGCGCGTGGGTGATCGACATCGAGAAGGTGGAAGAAGTGCTCGGCGTCCCGCGGTACGCGGTGGAAGAAGTGGACGTGGTGCCCGAGATCGGCGTGGTGACGGGCCTCGCGTGGACGGCTACCGGCGGCGACCTCCTGGTGATCGAGGCGCTCCGCATGCCGGGCACGGGACGGCTCATCGTCACCGGGCAGCTCGGCGACGTGATGCGGGAGAGCGTGGACGCCGCCTACTCATATGTCCGCTCGCGCGCGGCGCAGATCGGCATTCCGGACGAGGCGTTCCGGGAATACGACGTCCATGTCCACCTGCCTGCTGGCGCCATCCCGAAGGACGGACCGAGCGCGGGCATCTCGCTCACGCTGGCGATCGCAAGCGCGATCTCGCAACGTCCCGTGCGCCGCGACGTGGCGATGACCGGCGAGGTGACGCTGCGCGGCAAGGTGCTCGAGATCGGCGGCGTGAAGGAGAAGGTGCTGGCGGCTTACCGCGCCGGCCTGCGCCAGCTCATCATGCCGAAGTCGAACGAAAAGGACCTGCGCGACGTTCCGGATGAGGTGAAGCAGCAGGTCGCGTTCACCTTCGTCGCCACGATGGACGAGGTGCTCCGCCTGGCCCTCTTGCCGGCTTCGAATGACGACCTGCCCGACGGCGACGACGATGACGTGAGCGATGCGGAAACCAGCCTGCCCGTCACGAGCGAGACCGGCACCCTGATCAGCGTGGATCGACCGTGATGGCAGCGGGATCGATGACGCCGGACATGCCCGCGGGCAGGTCGCTGTAGATCACCACCGCGCGTCCATTGATGCGGCGCGGAAAGATGGTGATCGTTCGCCCCTTGGGACTGATCGTCGCACCACCTGCCGCTTCCGCACGCTCCGAGGCGCCGGTGCGCTTAGTGGTCGCGCGGATCAGCGCGTCGGCGAACGACGCCGCCGCGACGGTGTTGTCCCAGACGCTCGCCCATACGATGCCGCGACCGCTGGCATTCTGCACCACCGCGTAGCGATCACCGTCCCAGCCCACCACCGATCGCGCCGCGACCTGCTCGTCCTTCAGGTGCTGGTAGAGCAACAGTCGCGCGCCGAACTCGCCCATGTCGTCGGTATAAACGAGCGTCGCGCCGTGTGGAGGGGGCAGCGTGATGACGCTGGGCTCGTCGGGCTTCGCCGCGAAGTAGGCATCCGTATGAAGGATCTGCTCCGTCGAGCGCGGCACATCGAGGAGCGGATTGGCCTTGCCCCGCTTCTCCTTGAATCGCTGCACGAAATCCGCGCCACTCAGGTAAGGAAAAAGCAGCGATTCCTGGATCACCATCGGCGCCGTGGCGAACACCGGCATGCTGCTCTGGTTCTCGCGGATCATCTCGCGAATGCCGTCGCGGCCGCCCACGCGCAGGGCGATGTTGCTCGCCCCGCCCACCATGATCGACAGCTGCTCGAGCTGCGCCTGCCCCTCGATCACGGCCTGCGCGGCACTCAGGCGATCGTTGTCGGCCGATCCCTTCTGGATCGAGTCGAGGTTCACGTACTGGTCCTGGAGCGCGTGCACCAGTTCGTGCGTGATGGTGACGCCAACCATCTTCTCGTCGGCGCCCTTCACCACGTACAGCACCTTCACGGCGGGATCGTAGTAGCCGATGACCTGCTCGGTGAGCACGGCGAGAAAGAACTTCCGCAGGTCGAGCGTGTCGGGGAGCAGCCCGAACAGCTTGTACGCGGCCTCCTCCCCGGCGATCTCCTTCGCCGGCGTGGCCTCGTCGAACTTCTTCAGCAGGAAGTCTCGCACCTGCGCCTTGTCGCGCGCCTCCACTCGGGGTGGTGTCTTGAACTTCATCCCGGTCGCTTCCTCGATGCGGGGCACCGCATCCGCGACTTCACGGGCATACGGCCCGCTCCCCACGGTGCGCCGACGGCCGAGGAACAGGCCCGCCCCGATCGCGACGACGATCACGATCACGACCACCCGCACGTTCATTCTTCCCATTCAATTCTCCGTCCGGTCATCAATCCCACGACGCGCGCGACGTCGTGGCCACGCACAACGATACCATCGTCGAGAAGCTGGCGCTCGAGGGCGACATCGAGCTCGGCGCGTTCCGCCCCCGGGCGCTCCCGTGCCGGCGGAGGCGGCGGTGGGGGCGTCATGGGCGGTGGCGGCGGAGCGCCGGGTCCACTCGACCGCACGAACGCCGCCTCGAGCTCGGCGCCGAATCGTTCGAGCGCCGCGAAGCCATCGCGCGCCATCCGGTTCATCGGCTCGCCCGCGCGCCGCGGTGCGGCCGCAGCCGCCTGGCGCTGCGCTTCGCGTTGCCATTCACGCCGGCGCGAGATGAGCAGTTCGGCTGGCCCCGAGTACGCCGCAAGGGCCTGCGTGTGCGCGCAGGCCTCGTCCAGCGCATCGATCGCCTTGTCGGGGCGGCGGCGGTCCGGCACCCAGAGGTCGGTGAGCTCGATCGCGGCGCGTACCGCGGCGTCCGTGATCACGACGTTGTGATGCCGCGCGAGCGACGGCACGCGCGTGCGAAGGATCTCGAGCGTCTCCGCCGGAGACAATTCGCGCACGGCGATCTTCTGGAAGCGCCGTTCCAGCGCGGGATCGCCGAGGATCCACCGGTCGTACTCCTCGTCCGTGGTGGCACCGAGCAGCCGGAATTCGCCGCGCGCGAGGGCAGGCTTCAGCATGTTCGCGGCGTCCATCGCCGAGCCGCTCGCACTGCCCTGCCCGATGAGGTTGTGCATTTCATCGACGAACAGCAGCACGTCACCTGCGGCACTGGTCTCCGCGACGAGCGCGCGCAACCGTTCTTCGTACTGGCCGCGATAGGTCGTGCCGGCCAGCAGACCCACCGCGTCGAGTGAAAGCAGCCGCAGGTCGCGCAGTGCAATTGGCACGCGCCCCTCCGCGATGCGCACGGCGAGGCCCTCCGCGATGGCCGTCTTGCCCACCCCGGCCTGACCAACGAGCGCGGGATTGTTCTTGCCCTGGCGCAGCAGGATGTCGATGGTGCGCGCAATCTCCTCGTCGCGACAGCGCACGAGCTCGAGTCGGCCGGCGCGCGCGTCGGCGGTGAGGTCGCGGGTGAAGCGGTCGAGCGCTGGCGTGTCGATCGCGTGCTCGTCGGGCATGGGCGTCGGTGCGAAGGAAGGGGACGGTGCGTACGTCCTGCCCCAGTCTACGCGATAGCGCACCCGCCCGTTTCGTGCCGGCAGGCGCGTATCCCGCCTTCGTGTTGCGCCGCCTGCCTCGCATTCTTGACCGCAGGGTCCGACCTCCGGACTCGGTATGCGGCCTCCGTCATCCTTCGGGAGCCCGTGCGGGTCCGGCGCATGCACAACTCGAGTCGACGACTGATATCAGACAAGGCATGGTCCGCGCTCGCGCTAGCGGGCGTGCCATCCTGGGCGCAGCGAAGAATCTGCCTCTTGCACGCGCCGAAGCAATTTCTCTCGGGCACTCGGGCTCCAGGGAGCGGCAAGTCGATCGTCAGTCATCACCAGTGGGTCGCCAATCGTGCATTTGCTGGCGCCCGATCGCGACTCGACTCGCGAAGGAGGACTGATGCCGAGTGCCGATCACTGGCGTCGGGACCGACGTAAACCGCCCGAGTGGAGTCGCCGTGCCAGGTCGCCTACCCGATTCGCGCGACCCAATCAGAGTACCGGAAAGATCTTCCCGAGTATCTGGTCGCCCCACAGGAGCATGATCACCGCCGCCGGCGCGAGGAACACGCCGAACGGAACGAGCGGCAGTTCCACCGGCGTCGCCGCGTGCCCGCCGAGAGCCAGCTCGGTCTGCGTCGCTGCGCGGCCGCGACGCATCAGGGCGATTGGATAGACCACGGCGAGGAACGCCACGGCGCCGATGGTCGCGCCGACGAACACCGTCGCGATCGAACGGGCGGGGCCGAGCGCGCCCCCCACGAACGCCATCAACGTCATGTCGCCCATTCCCATCGCCTCGCGCTTGAGCGCTGCTTCACCGAGCCAGCCGATGACGGCGATCAAGCCTGCGCCGGCGCAGGCGCCGACGATCGCGTCGTACGGGCCGGCGAACAGCGGCGAGTCACCGAGGAATGGCGCGAGCAACGCGGTCCCGAGCGTCCAGAGCAGTCCGGTGACGGTGAAGCCGTCGGGGATGAGGTAGTGCTGGATGTCGGTGAGCGCGACGCCGACGAGGATAGTGAGGAACACCGCGAGACGGATGGCCGTGAACGTCGGGCCGAAGTGCCACACGCACACCGCCCATAGCGCGCCGATGCTCACCTCCAGCAACGGATAAATCGCACTGATCGGCTCGTCACAGCACCGGCAGTGGGCGCGGAGCACCAGCCAGCTGACGAGGGGAATGTTCTCGAACCACGCGAGTTGGTGACCGCAGTGCGGGCAGCGGGACCGCGGACGGACGACGCTCAGCTCGCGCGGCCAGCGTGCGACACAGACGTTGAGAAACGAGCCGAAGCACAGCCCGACCAGGAACGAGTAGACGGTGGCGAGAGAGGTCACGTGCGCAGCTGATAGAGGAAGATGCCCGTGGCGACGGCGACGTTGAGCGATTCCACGACCGCTCCGATGGGGAGGGCCGCGAGGGCGTCCACGCGGCTGCGGGCGTCCGGTGAGAGTCCGGCCCCTTCGTTACCGACGACGAGGGCGAGGCGGGACGGCGGGGCGAGCGTATCGAGCGGTGCGCCGGCGGCATCGGTACCCCAGAGGGCGATGTCGTGTCGCTGGCGAAAGAGGTCGAGCTCCGCCCACGTGGCCGACAGCACCGGGAAGTGGAAACTTGCCCCCATCGCACTACGGACGACTTTGGCGTTCCATAGGTCAACGGTTCCCGGCAGGGACACCGCCGCGGTGGCGCCGAGGGCCGCCGCGGTCCGCAGGATGGTGCCCACGTTGCCCGGGTCCTGGACGGCATCGAGCACCAC
>JBDTYL010000037.1:0-14534 GCA_040005695.1 bacterium
ACAGCACACCGAAGGTACCGTCGGAGAGCCGGGCGAGCGTGGAGTAGGCCGCGAAACCGGGTTCGATGATCTTGCGGACCGGCCAGCTCTCGCCGTCGTCGCACGACATCCTGACCACGAGGCGCTGGCGGCCGCTGGTGCTTTCGTTGTTGCTGAACAGCAGCCACCGCGCCCGCGCACTGCCGGGCGGCGCGTCGCTGTCGACGCGGATGATCGAGCCGTTGTCGTTCGGGTCGGGGAGTTGGAGGTCGTGGTGCAGCCCGGTCCAGTGCACGCCGCCGTCGCTCGAGTGGGCCACCGTGCGATACGGCGTGGCGCGACTGTTCAGCATGAGCGAACCGTCGGACAACTCAACACTCTTGTTCTCGTCGAGCCCGGGACCGACGAGGTGGCCCATGTGCCACGTCTGCCCGTGGTCGTCGCTGTACGCACTGGCGGCCCAGTTACCTGCCTGGTAGCGCACGACGTACTGCTGCACGAGCCGGCCCGCGTACCGCCCGTGCACGATCTGGATGCCGGCACCCGACGAGGCGAAGAGGCCGCCCCACGCGGGATCCTTGATCTGCGAGGTGATCCGGCGGTGCTGCCAGGTGAGGCCGTCGTCGTCGGAGTAGCTGTAATCCGCCTGCAGGATATTCGCGGCCTCCTCGTTTGTGCCCGCCGCGGAGCCGGCGAACCCCTGACTCTGCGACGCGGCGTAGAACAGGAAGATGCGCCCCGTGCGGCGGTCGACGATGAGACTCGGGTCGCCATAGCCTTGCGGCGCCGGCTCTTCGCGGACGACGTGCTGGGGCAGCCACGTCCGACCGTTGTCCGTGCTGCGGCGGATGACGATCGCGATGTGGCTGGGCAGGTCGGCCATCGCGGGACGGGCGTCGTAGGCGGCGACGACGGTGCCCGTGGTCGTCACGGCCAGCGCAGGGATTCGGTAAACTGGCGCGCCGACGTTCGCGACAGCGAGGTCCTGCCGGCGATACGTGCCGGAATCGGCTGGAACGACAGCGACCGCGACGGGCGCGGACCGACAACCTGCTGTCAGGCCCGCAGCGGCGAGGAGCGCCCCCCCTCGCGCCGCTGCGCGGACGGCGTACGTCATCGAGAGCATCGACCGTGCGTCATGGTCCGACTATACGCCGTCCGCGATTTCCTGCCAGTACTTCGGCAAGTGACGAACCGCCCGAAGCGCCGCCGCCTTGGCCGGGTCGCGCACCGCGTCAACCATGTCGCGCAGGCTCACGCCATGGTCTGGCCGCGAGACGATGTGCACTTCGTCACCTTCGCCGACGTCGCCCGCCTGCACGATCCGCAGATACGCGCCCACGCGCCGCGCGGCAAGGAAACGCCGGAGGAAGCGCGGATCGCCCATCCGGATGCCGAGCTTGTAGCAGGGCAGCCGCGGCTGTGTCACCTCGAGCAGCGCGGAGCCGACACGCCACTGCTCGCCAGGCATCGCGGCGGAGAGGTCGAGCCCGACGGTGGTGAGGTTCTCACCGAACAGCGCAGTGGGTGTGTCCAGCCCCTCCTCATCGCGCCAGTAGTCGTAGTCCTCGCTTGCGTATGCGTACACGGCCTTGTCCGGCCCGCCGTGCACACTGCGGTCAGCCTGGTCGTCGCCCTCGAAGTTCACGCCGCGGAGGGCAACGCGGCCAGCCACGGACTGCTTCCAGATCCCGGTGGTGACGTGCACCCCCCGCCACTCGACAAGGCGAATCGCGCCGACGTTTACGGAGAGCACGCGTGGTCGCATTGCCCGCTGTGTCTCCGCCCTCACTGCGAGAAGAAGAACCCGCCGCCCCCGTCACCACCGCCGAACCTCGGATTCACCACGTTGTTCAGCACCGATCCGAACGAGTAGTTCAATCCGACAAAGAAGAACTGGCTGAACCGCGTGCTCTGTTGTGACTGCCGCAACAACGCGTCGTCGCGGGTGATTCCCTCCCTGGGAATGTAGAACTGATCGTGGATCGACTGGTAGACGGTGTAGAAGTTCACACTCAGTCCCTTGAAGACACGAACGTCGCCACCGAGCGAGTAGGTCAGCTTGCGTCGTGACAGGTCGCTGAGGTAGCTCACGGCATCGACCCCCGCGTTGAGGGAGCCCCAGGTCTGCCGCTGGCTGAACGCCGTCGAGAACACCTGCACGGGCAGCGTCTCCTTCAGCTTGTTGAATGCCGTCGTATCGTAATAGTTGAACGAGCTGATCCCGACGCCATACTGGAAGCGCAGCTGCCGCCGCGTGGCGTCCTTGTACGGAAAGAGGTCGTATTCCACCGCCGGGGTCAGTCGTGTGGACGCCCGCTGGTTGAGGTACGTCGACGAATTGAAGTTGCCCTTCATTCCGGCCGACCAGTGTTCGCCGAGGCTCTTGACCTGCAGCAGGTTCGCGGAGTAGCTCCGCTGCACGAACAGCGACTGGTCGCCATTGAAGCTGAAGCGGCTCTCGTTGTAATTCTCCCCCACCGACAACTGCGTCTTCCACGCGTCCGTCACGCGGTTTGCCGCCACTCGGCCATTGGCGTAGAGGCTCGAGTAGTTCTCCTCGCGATTGCCATTGCCGTTCGCACTCACGCTGAACACCCAGGCATTCCACGGGTCACGCGTGACCGCGGCGCCCGAGGAATCGGAACTCTTTGCCGGCGTGTACGTCACCGCCAGGCGTTGCCCCGCACTGGTACGGGCGAGATAGCGGACCAGCCCCAGCTGCAGCGTGCGGACGAGTGCACGCCGAGTCTCGTCATCCGTGGCGGCTTGCGGGGCGTCGTAGGCAAGCGTGTCGACGACGCCAGCGAACCGATTCTGGCCGATGAAGGCAAGGGAGTATCGCTCCCCACCTCCGCCCGTGGGCTGGGTCGTCACCAGCACGTGCACATCGGCCGCCGTGCGGTCCCGCACCCAGTTCACGCTCACGATTTCGGTGCGAAAGAACTGCTGGTCGCAATCGACGCCGCTGCAATCGAGGTAGACGTTGAAGGCGCGCGCCTCCTGCTGCGCGGCGAGCGAGCGGACTGGACACGTTGCGGCGGCGGCCACGAACGCGAGAACTGTCACGAAACAGCGTGTCACGAGGCTCCTCTGGTAGATGACGGCATCGAACGCGCCGCGAAGTCAGATTCGGTGTTGTCGAATCGCTTCGCCGAAGGCCTGCGCCGCAGATTGCATTTCCTTGAGCAGCTTTCGCTGCTCCGCCGACGCAACCCGCGCGTCCTCGCTCGCGGCGCGCACCCCCTCGGCGGCCAGGCGCATGTCCTCGGCCGCGGAGCGCAGTGCGCTCGCCATCTCGTTCGCCTGCTCCGTGGACGCGCGCATCTCGCCCCGCAACTCGCGCACGTGCTCGGCGATCACGCGTAGCGCCTCCGCGTCGCCGCGACGATGTTCGGCATCGACGCGCGCCCCCTCGGCGACCTGCCGGTTGCCTTCGGCGCCCGCCTGCGCGGCGGCGTCCTTGACGCGCCAGCGCTCGGCCGTATCGCGCGTGCGGTCGGCGTTGATCCGGTTGCGGTCGTCCTCGTCGTTTCGCTTGTCGGTCATTGTTCGCTCAGGGAGAGGCGCGTGCCATCGTGCACTGCGGCGCGGATGGTGGACAGGGGCAATATCGCACGGGTGCGCCGGAAAAGCATCACGGAGACGATCGGGCGGGGTCGGCTCCTCTGTTGTTCTCGAATTTCGGCCTTGAACAGATCCGGAGCGGTCTATCCGCTGCTGTCCCAATGACAGCCGGATTTCGATAGCGCGTACCGTGTCGCCTGTGCACACTACGCACATGCCTTCCATGATCCTCACACCGCCGCCACGCATATCACGCGGTCGCTTCATGCTCAGAGCCTGGTCGACTGAGGATGCACCGTCGTTGCGGGCGACCCTGGTATCGAGCGACGCTCACTTGCGTGCGTGGACTCCATGGGTCGTGGACGGCCGCGTGCCCGGCCTATCGCTCGACAGCCGGCTGCAGCAGCACGCCGATGCGTTCGCGACAGGGACGGAGTGGGTGTACGGCATGTTCAGTCTCGACGAGCGTGAGGTACTCGGAGGATGTGGACTCTATCCGCGAGTGGGACCTGGCGCGATGGAGATCGGCTACTGGCTCTCTGTCGCGCACACCGGTCGTGGGCTGGCCACCGAGGCGACGGAGCTTCTTGCACACCTCGCGTTCACCTCGCCTGAGATCGAACGCGTGTTGATTCGCTGCGATCCGCGGAATGAGGCGAGTGCGCGCATTCCTGCGCGACTCGGCTATCACGTCGATGGCGCGGACCAGCGGGATACTGCTCCCTCCGCGCATTCCCTCAGCGACGTCGTCACATGGGTGATGACCCGCACGGAGTTCGCGCTGAAGTACCCACGTGCGTCGACGGCATATCTGGAGAGCCTGGAGTGAACGCGACGTCGAGTCCGGACATTGATGCCCTCATCGCGGCGTTCTACGCGGCGTTTGACAATCGTGGTACGCGGGCGCCCGCGACAGCGGCGCTGCGTGCCATGTTCGCTCCGGGGGGCAGAATCACGCGCGTTGCGCCCGGCCATATCGACTCCTGGAGCATCGAGGAGTTCATTGCGCCGCGTGCCGCCATGCTCACGGATGGCACGCTGACCGACTTTACCGAATGGGAAACCGAGGGCGCGACCACGGTGTTCAGGAACATCGCCAGCCGCCAGTCGCACTACCGCAAAGTCGGCACGATGAACGGCGCTCCCTACTTTGGCGGAGGGCAGAAGTTCATCCAGCTGATCCGCATCGACACGCGTTGGATGATCACGTCGGTCCTGTGGGAAGACGTCTGACCGGTCGTCACGCTCGCCGCGCGTTGTCCGTGGCGTCGCGCAGCGGCGCCACGCGCCACCGGCCATAGGCGACAAACGTCGCCAGGCAGCCCGTCACGAACGGAAGCGCGGCCATCGATACCGCACCGGTCGCGATCGTCACCACCACCGCGCCGATCATGATGATGACGAGCCCCGTGGCCGCGAGCGGCGTCAGGCCGGTGCGAATGTGCACCAAGCCGGGCAGAACCAGGCCAAGTGCGCCGAGTAGCTCGCACACGCCGATGAAGTGGATGAAGCTGACCGGGAGCGGAGACTGCTTGGCGATCTCGGCCGCAGGCATCACGAATTTCATTGCGCCCGAGAACAGGAAGACCAGGGCGAGCACCGACTGGGCCGTCCACAGCGATGCGTTGAGCTTCTTCGAGCGTGTCATTGTCCCTTGTCCTTCTCGTGTCGGCGCGGAGCCGCGCGCACCGCACGCCTGACGCACCATAATTGAGCGCCGGCTCCCTGGCTATCGCGTTCCTGCGCAACGAGGTTCTTCGCCCGGTCGGTCGCCCAGGTCGGTCATGGGTCGAGCACGCGCCTCGCCGACCAGGATGTTCCTGGTACCGAATTATTCCGTGCGCACCGGGTAGCGCAGGTGCGTAACACCGATGCCGGGGATCACCGTCGGGTTGCCCAGGATGGCTGGTGTGTCGGCGAGGTGGTCAAAGAGGCGAACGCCAGAGCCAAGCAGAACCGAGACGATATCGACGTGGATTTCGTCGAGGAGGCCAGCATTGAGGCACTGCTGGATCGTGTCAGCGCCGTGGACCCCCACCGCTTTCCCGCCGGCGGCGGCTTTTGCCTGGTTCACGGCGCTTTCGATGCCGTCGGTCACGAAGTGGACAGTCGAGTCGGGTCGCGGCCACCCGGCGGGAATGTGATGCGTGAGTACGAATGCCGGCCCCCAGGAGTGATTTCCACCCCAGCCGTGGGCAGCCTCGAACGTGCGTCGACCCGTGAGTACCGCGCCAAGTCCGGACCAGAGCTCACGAAGGTGCTCGGCGCTCGGACCGGACACCTTGAATGTCATCGAGTCCGACCCCCCGGTCTGGAATTCGACGTCCCCCGATTTGAAGTACCAGGCAAACACTTCGGCCACGCCATCGTTGCGGTCAGCAACGTAGCCATCGAGCGACATGGACATGAGTGCGACGACCTTTGACATTGCGACGATCCTTTCGAAGAGAGGAGACGGCGTTTCGGCGTACCTTGATAATACGAACGGGCACTGCGTGAATTCGACAGTGCGACGTATATCGAGGGCGCTGACGCGGAGAGGTGGTCTTTGGCGGTCAGGCCCACGGCTGAACCTCAGGGCAGCACGGACCTTTCATGTCACATTCCTCTCGGGAGTGCTCACGCCCCCGACCGGCGCGCTCGAGGATCGGCCTTCACCGTCGCGCAGGAATTCGACAGCCGCGTCTCGGTTGACGAGCTACGTCTCGTCAGATGCTTGGTCCCAATGCGGCTCGACCCACCGTTTCCCTCGAGGCGTCGTTCATGACACGCATCGGGCGACAGCGCCATCGTCACGCCTCGCCGGCGGGCGCGCGGCATCGGCCCTGTTGACGCGATACTCCCACGCCATGGAGCCTGCCACGTGACCGATGCACCCGTCGTCGTGACACACCCCGTGCAGCCCTACATGCTGTCGACCGAACACGCTCGTCTCGACGTGGAGGCCATCCATGCATTCCTGGCGCGTTCGTACTGGGCAAAGGGAATTCCGCTGGCAACGGTGCGGCGGTCTGTGGAGCATTCGTTGTGCTTCGGGCTGTACGACGCC
This sequence comes from bacterium, assembly GCA_040005695.1. Lineage (GTDB taxonomy): Bacteria > Gemmatimonadota > Gemmatimonadetes > Gemmatimonadales > Gemmatimonadaceae > AG11. The sequence continues at coordinate 6,596 of JBDTYL010000037.1, forward strand.
GGAAACACCCAGGCAGGCTTCGCCCGGGTGGTCACCGACCGCGCGACGTTCGCCTACCTCGCGGACGTGTACGTGCTGGAAGCGCATCGCGGTCGGGGACTGGGCCGCTGGCTTGTCTCGAGCGTGCTTGCCCATCCGGCTTTGCAAGGTCTGCGTCGCATCATGCTCGTCACGCGCGACGCCGACATGCTCTATGCGCCCTTCGGATTCCGGGCGCCGACGGAACCATCAGGGATCATGCACATCCACCACGCGAGTGAGTGAATTCATTGGCAGTGGACGCCGTACCCCGCGACTTTCCGGCGATCCCCATCTGCGCGACCGCAGAGGGCGACGGGCGCCATGCCTTCTTGAAGCAGGTGTTCGAGGCGACGCTCCTCGACCGGTAGGACGCCCCACGTGGCTCAGGGGGCCAGGTCCACGATGAAGAGCACCGCTCCTGTTCGAGTCGAGGAGCGATGCGCATCAACCCCATCGCCGACCTGATAGCTCATGCCTGGCTCGAGGCGGAAGGAACGGCCGTCCCTCAGCTCCGTCTCGAGCGCTCCGGACAGGCACAGCACGATGTGCCCCTTCTCACACCAATGATCGGCGCGATAGGAGGCAGAATACTCCACCATGCGCACCCGCAATGATCCAAACTGCCGGGAGCGCCAGCGGGCTACGCCGGACTCGCCGGCGTGCTCGGTGGGTTCGACTGCGTCCCAGTCGGTTGTTCCGAATGAAATATCCTTCAGGAACATGATTCGCTCCCGGCGTCAGGGATTTCGGGTATGAGGCGTCGTTGAAACGAGCGCTCCACGAGGACCGGAGCTTGTCGACGAAGAACGCGTGGGTGCTCGGACGCTAGTGATCCACCGGATGGTACAGTCCCATCTCCGCCGTGATGCCCAGGCGGGCCAAGAGATCGCGCGGATTGAACTGCGCCTCATGCTGCATTGCCTGGACGGCCGCCTTTGCGTGCTCGATGCGGCTGTGGCTGTCCCACTCCGCGAGCGTCAGGATGGTGACACCTCCCGAGTCGGCCGGCTGCTCGACCAACAGGTCCCGCACGAAGCCTGGCTGCATGCGCAAGGTCTCGTGCGTCTGTCGAACCCGGGCGAGGAACTCCTCCCGTGCGCTGAGGGGCACGATGAACCTGTCGATCCGGAAGACATGCTGAGAGGTGCTGTTCTGGAGCTCTGCCATGTTCGGTCATCCTCATTTCTGCGTGAAGGTACCAGGATGCATGCTGCCTGGAGCTTACGCCGACCTGCTCCGCAGGTTGGCGCTCATGATCAACAATCAGTGACGCGCCTGATGGTTCCTGCACCTGGATTGAAGAAACCCGTCGCAACCATCGACTACCTCGCAAGCTCCGCCTCAGCGCCGCAGCGGCGCACGCGCGACGGGTCCGCGCCGAGCGTCCAGTCGTACTCCATCTCCTCCGCGGCCGCGCGGGCCACGTCAGCTCCGAGCAGGCGGGCAACGACGCAGAGTGACATGTCAATGCCCGCCGAGATGCCGCCGGAGGTCACGATCCTTCCCGCATCCACCAGTTTTACGCCTTCGACCACCGTGGCGGTCGGGACGAGTGCGCGCAGCTGTTCGTAGACGCCATGGTGCGTGGTGACCCGCAATCCGTCCAGCAGACCCACGGCACCCAGGATCATCGCGCCACTACAGACCGCAATGGTCATCTCGGTCGAGGCGTCCGCGCGCCGGATATACTCGAGCATCGCCGGGTTGTGCATCTCGATCCGTCGGCCCACCCACGTGCCGTCGGGGCGCTGGAAACCTCCACCGGGGACAACGACGATGTCCGGTTGCGGCGCCTCATCGAACGTGTACGTCGGCACGACGACGAGGTCGTCCTTCGCTGTGACCGGACGCCGCTCCGCGACCGTGAACACCCTGAACGGCGCAGGCATTGCGCCATCGCTGCCGGCGACCGCGAACACTTCGAATGGCCCGGCGAAGTCGAGCACCTCGACGCCGTCGTACAGAACGATTGCCACCATGCGTTGACGTTGCATCTGGGTCTCATACCTGAAGTGACACTACGGATAGGCAACTGCTGGAGAATGCGTCCGACGCATGTTGACGCGCGATTGCGCGAGCACCCGCGCGCGTCGCACGCTCATCGACTACTGTGCGGCTGCGCCCGCAAGCGCATCGCCGGTGAGGCGGAACACCGTCCACTCGTGCATCGGCTCCGCACCCATCGACTGGTAGAATCCGATCGCGGGCTTGTTCCAATCCAGAACCGCCCATTCCATGCGGCCGCACTCGCGCTCGACCGCCACTCCGGCCAGGTGCGCCAGCAGCGCGCGCCCGAAACCCAGCCCACGAAAGGCAGGCCGCACGAACAGGTCCTCGAGATACAGCCCGCGGCGACCGACCCACGTCGAGAAGCTGTGGAAGAAGAGCGCAAAACCGGCCGCCTCATCACCGTCGAATGCGAGGATCACCTCTGCCGCCGGCCGCGCGCCGAACAGGGCTTCCCTCAGCATTGCGTCGGTCGTGGCGACCGCAGTGGGAGCGAGCTCGTACTCCGCCAGCTCGCGCACCATCGCGAGGATCAGCGGCACGTCAGTCGGTGCCGCCGCGCGGAGCTGGGGGCTGAGCGTAAAAGTCATGGTCGTCCTTCCCTCCCTCACTATGAGGCAGTTCGCACGTCGTGAACCCCCCGCGCGGCGGGATGCGCTGCGCCGCGCACCTCCTGCGCCCGTCGCATCGCCCACGCGCCGGCCAGCAGGACGCCCGATCCCATGACGGACAGCGTCGCGACGCGCTCATGGCGAACCAGCACGCCAAGCAGGAGAGCCACTATGGGGATGAAATAGGCCGTGGACGACGCGCGCGTTGCGCCCAGGCGGCCGGCGGCGGTGGCGGCCAGCACATGCGCGAGCGCCGTCCCGAGGGCGCCGAGCGCGAGGAGCGCCAGCAATGGACCCATCGACCACTGGGCGCGCAGCAGGTCAGGAATGCCGAGCGGTGCGGTGACGAGCAATGCGACGCTCTGGGCGCGCCACAGCACGGGCAACGCGCCGTTTCTGATCTGCAACGGACGCGCAAGGTTGAGCGCGACACCGTAGAAGAGGAGCGCGAGCAGGATCATCGCCACGCCACTCGCGCTACTCGCGCCTTCGCCCACCGATGGCAGCGCGACCATCACGGCACCGAGCAGGCCGACGATGAGGCCCACCGCCACACCGCGCGTCGGTACCCGGCGTGTGAGACATGCCGCCACCAGCGCGGTGAAGATGGGATTCGCTCCATTGAGCATCCCCGTGAGAGCGGAACTCACGCGCTGCTCGGCGAACGGGAACAGGCTGAGCGGCAGTGCGAACCAGAGGAGCCCGAGCCACGCGACGCGCCACCGATCTGCGTGCACGATCGGCCCGCGCGCCGCAGGGAAAAGCGACAGGGTTGCGAACCCGACGAGAATCCGGGCGAACGTCACGCCGTTCGGTCCGACAGCACGCAGCCCTTCGGCGATGAACAGGAACGACGCTCCCCAGATCACGCCCGGGAGGATGAGCAGCAACCACTCGTTGGTGAATGGTGAAGGCAGGCCTGATGCATTGGTGACCATGCCGTTGTCACGCGCGGTCTTTCCGGACGCCATGAGCGGTGATTTATAGTGAACGGGGCGCTCCAAGTCGCCCGCGATGACGACTCCCGAGAGAATTAGACCACGCGAGTCGACGTGGCTATCGAATTCCTGCGATATGCGGGGAGGTCGCACCGCCGTGGCGCGCGGTCCCGTCAGCGCGTGGACCTGACGTGCCTGGCTGGGGTTGCATCGCGACGTTCCTCTGCTTGCGCCGTCTCGGGGCGCCCAGCAGCAGCCGCGTGTCGCTCAATGCGTTGACGGCGCGTCAGGCTGCACCCCATAACGATCGGCGAGGCCTTGCAGGTGGTGGATTGCGTGACCCACACACACATACGCGACCGCCCTGACGCTGATCCGTGTGCCGTCGATGATTCCCGTGCGTGTCCACGCCTCCTCGGGCAATGACGCATAAAGCCGTATTGCGCTCTGGCGCACTGTCCACCATTCGGCGCGCAGGCTGATGAGTGATGGACGGTCGGTCTCGACCTGGCTCACGAACGCGTCCGCATCGTAGCGCGCAAGTGGCGTTGCGTCACCGCGCACGATCCGGAGTGCGCGGTAGAAGAGAATCCGTTCTGCATCGATCAGATGTCCGAGCACCGCCCTGACGCTCCACTTGTCGCGAGCGTAGCGATATCCGGCCCGACGCTCATCGACCGAGCCGAACGCAGCGTCAACCGCCTTCTCGTTCTGCCGGAGCAGGAGCACGATGTCGCCGTCTGGCACGAGGTCGATGTATGCGGCCTGATGCGGCGCATACTCGGAAGAGGCTGGGCGGCGGAAGGACATGGACATGATGGTCAGCCGGACCATTCCGTCACGAGCATGGGCGCGCGATGACTCACAAGTCCTCGATGCTGTAGGCCGTGCGAATGGACCGCACATGCGGGGGATGACACCTTCCGCTACGGAACACCCGCGGCGTCGGCGTGAATACGCGACCATGGCTGCGGACCGATATGCTCGGCGACGACCACGCGGGGGTCGATGTGCACCCGCTGCGCTGCGCGCACCACCTCGGCCGAGTAGAGTGACGGAGTGCCCACCTGCTGGACGTAGTCGCTCGCCCATAGCACACCGCTCGCGGGCATGAATACCATCAGTGCGCCTTCGCTGGCGACGCCATCGATTGGGTAGAGACGGAGCGCACCTCCAGCGAGCGAGAGGGAATCGCCGACGCCAACGAAATGAAAGGGCACGGGTTCCCGGAGCCGGCGAGTCTCGAGCCCATCGGGCGCGCGCGTCCATCGTCGGCGTACCACCCGTTCGAGCATCGGCCGCGAAGATGTCCGCGAGACGATCGTGGCACCCCGCGCGACCCAGAAGCGCACGCCGGCGATATGCGGCCAGGCCAGGTCGGTGACGATGACGACGACTGCCTTGCGTGTTGGATACAGTCGCGCAATGCATGCGGAATCGAGGCGCGCCCTTCCCTCACCCTGCGTGGCGTCGAGAAGAAAGACGGTGTCGCGCGCGAACACCACACCCTCGCGGTAGCCGGGGTTCCTCAGCAGCACGACGTCGCTGGCTACTCGTTCCGTGTCGAGCGCGATGGGCTGGAGGAAGCGCGGGAGCGCGGGGGACATCGGTGCGGAGTCAGGTATCCGAAGCATCGGAAGGCTGTCACGGGGAACGAGGGCGAAGCTCGTCTCCAGACGCTCGATGTCCAACGCTCCTTCGACGAGACGAAAGACCGCGCCGGGGTGCACCGTCCCGTCGACGTACGTCCATGTCTGATATTCGTATTCCGCCAGCACCTGTCCCCACAGGTAGTGTGGCTCCTCTCGTTCGAACTTGACGGGCAGGTGAGTCTTCTCGTCGAGGTACAACCGTTCCCGGCCGAACGCGCCGATGCGCTCCAGCACCACTCGCGGATACTCCCGGAAGATGCAGTGCCCGACACTCATGACTCGAGGAGCCAGCCGCCAATCGGCAAGGACCGCCCATGCGTCCAACGGCCGGTGGACGAGACTCTGCTGGAAGGCCGCCACCGACCGACGGAGCGCCGCGCCCTCCACGATGAACGCCGTGGATTCCGCAGCGACCGTCATCACCGTCGGTGCGTCCCCTGCGACGAGGCCAACGAGGCGCGCCTGGTTTCGCTCCACGCCGCTGCTCGGGTCGAGCCAGACCTGGCGCTCCGTCGCGAGCGAGAAGAACGGTGGGTATGGGCGATCCGACTGATACGACTGCTGCGCAATGTCGATCGTTGTCCAGTGCGCGACCCTCGCGCCGATACGATCCAGACCGGTTGCCCGCCACGCCTGGTCAAGCACGTGGCTCGGCGCCTCCGACAGCGATTCTCTACGACATGACTCGCCCGGCCGGCCGGACCAGGGGGGCGTCGCCGCGGAGGCTCCTTGTGCCCCCGCCGTTCTGGTGCCCGCCGCTGCCATTGCGGTGCAGATCACGGCAAGCCGGACTGCATGTCGAGTGGAATGCATCTTCAAAACGAAATGAGGCGCGCACCTCGCTGCTATCAGGATGCTGTCTGGCACGACCGACCGCGCGGTCCGCGGCACATCCCGCTCGCCTCAGTGGCAGCGCCCCCTCGCCGGGAACTCATGCGAGCCGTGCAGGCAGGATCCTGATAGCGGTACCCACTCCGGGTGCGCTTGCTTGGATGCGGTAGTCGACCGCGACCACCAGACCCGCGAATCCTGCTCATGCGCGCCCGACACTTTGTGCTCACAACGGTTGCATGCTGCGCAATGTTTGCTCGGCATGCCGACGCGCAGTCCGATAATTCCCGCATGTGCCGAGGTGAACGACCCGGCCAGCAACCGCCCGCCGACGCCTGGTGGACCGGACCGATGCTGGCGAATTCCGCCGCGACGCTGCCGCGAGGCCACTATCTCATCGAGACGTACCTGTTCGACATCAACGCTGGTGGCAGCTTCGACCAGCGCGGACAGCGGCTCGGGAGTCCACACTCGCATCTCTACGGTACGCTGACGTATGCGCTGCTCGGCGTCACCGACCGCGTCTCGCTGGGACTGGTTCCGGTGACGGGGTACGCTCGCGAGGCGGACGGCGGGCGCAGCGCGGGACTGCGGCCGGGTGACCTGGCAGGGATGCTGCAATTCAAGATGATGAGCGAAAACCGTTGCAACGCTCAACCCACCGTATCGATCAACGTGCAGGAGACCCTCCCCACCGGCAAGTACGATGACCTCGGCGATCGCACTGCCGACGGTATGGGAAGCGGCGCCTATACGACGACGGTCTCGCTATTCGGCCAGAAGAGCTACTGGCTTCCCAATGGGCGGATTCTGCGAATGCGACTCGACGTGTCGCAAGCGGTATCCCGATCCGTCGCGCTCACCGGGGCAAGCGTCTATGGCACGCCGGAGACGTTTCGCGGTCATGCAGAACCCGGGGCTACGACGTTCGTGGACGCGTCGTGGGAATACAGCGCGACTCGTCGCTGGGTCGCAGCACTCGACGCGACCTATCGGCACGCGCGCACTACGCGCGTGGTCGGCAATCCGGCGGGCGCGCCGACGTCGGCTACGGCGACCGCGCCAGGTGATGCGTTTGGGCTTGCACCCGCTCTTGAATACAGCTGGACCGCGAATCTCGGCGTTCTGGTCGGAACGAGAGTCATTGTGGCGGGGCGCAACGCGTCAGCGACGGTCACTCCGGCAATCGCCATCAATTACGTCCACTGATCCTGTCGTTCGTCTGCCGCGCGCCGTAGTGACCTGTTGCATCACGTCCATCATGCGACTCGCTCGTCGTCTGCATGGTCGTTGCGAGGCTGGACCTCTCCCGGCGCGCGATGTGCTGCTGCATGGCCGCAACCAGCTGGTGCGCGGCAATCGGCGCGTTGTCGCCCGCGGGCATCACGGCCGCCACGAGACGGGTTGTCCGTGGCGACAGCGGAACCGTTCGAATCAGCGCCGCCTCGAAGGTTTGCAGTCCCAGTTCGGGCACGAGCGTGATGCCGAGTCCGCCCGCCACCATCGTGAGGATGGTGTCGATGCTCTGCGCCCGATATGAGACGTTCGGCCTGATGGCGGCGCGGTCGAAGAGTGCGCGCACCACCGGCTCGCAACCACCGTCCGCCATTACGTACGGCACATCGCCCAGCTGACGGATATCGAGCACCTCACTCCGCGCGAGCTCGTGCGCGACCGGACAGGCGACGTACCACGGATCTTCCATGAGCGGTACGACGGTCGCATTCGGAATGGGCCGGAGCAGCGGGCCCACCAACCCCACGTCGACGCGACCGTCGGTCATCCAATGATGGACTTCACGATCGGTTCCTTCCCACAGGTTGATGGCGAGACGCGGCAGGCGTCGCGCAAGGATGACGCGCGCTGGCGCCAGCAGTTC
>JBDTYL010000038.1:0-11894 GCA_040005695.1 bacterium
GACTCGCTCTCGATGGCGTTCCTGCTCCTGCTGGAGCGGCTGAATCCCGTGGAGCGCGCGGTGTTCCTGCTGCACGACGTCTTCGACTACACGCATACGGAAGTGGCGGGGATCATCGGCAAGACGGAGGCGAACTGCCGACGCATCGCGAGCCGGGCGCGGACGGCGATGGAGTCGCACCGGTCGCGCTTCGTGGGAACGCCGGACCAGCGCGAGCGGCTCGCGTCGCGGTTCTTCGCGGCGGTGCGCCTGGGTGACGTGGACAGCCTGATCGGGATGCTGGCCAGCGACGTCGTGGTGTATGGCGATGGAGGCGGGAATGCGCCCCAGTGGTCGAAGCCGATCGTCGGGGCGGGCAACGTCTCACGACTGCTGGCTGGATTGGGGAAGCGGCTCGGCGACGTGGGCGGGGCGATCGAGGTGCGCGAGGTGAATGGCGATCCCGGCGCCATCATTCGTGACCGCGACGGACTGGTGATCAGCGTGTTCGTGCTCGAGCTGTCGGAGGCGGGCGACGTGCAGACGTTCCGGTCCGTGATCAACCCGGCCAAGCTCCGGCACCTCGGCCCCGTGGCGGATGTGTGGGCGCTGGCGCGCGAACGGGCGTGAGGCTCGTGCGTCCTGCATTATCGGCAAGGGAGCAACGCGCGTCTCGCGCGCGTATGGCGGGCGCAACCTTCATCCTTCATCGGATACGATCGTGGACTTCACTCTGCCGCACGGCACCGCCGTGCTCGATCGCACGCCTTCCGCGCTGCGCGCCCTGCTCGTCGGTCTTCCCACGGAATGGACCGCGTCAAACGAGGGCACCGACACATGGAGTCCGTACGACATCGTGGGTCATCTCGCGCATGCGGAGCGCACGAACTGGATCCCGAATGCACGGCTCATCATCGGGCCTGGTCCGGAACGTCGCTTCGAGCGCTTCGACCGCGCCGGTCAATTCCGCGAGAGTCAGGGGCGGTCGCTGGCCGACCTCCTGGACGACTTCACGCGCCTGCGGGCGGAGAGCCTGGCCACGCTCGAGGGATGGCATCTCTCCGATGACCAGCTTTCGCGCACCGGAGAGCACCCCGCGTTTGGCGCGGTGACATTGCGGCAACTGCTGGCGACCTGGGTTGCGCATGACCTGGGACATCTGGCCCAGATCACGCGCGTCATGGCGAAGCAGTACAGGGAAGCGATCGGGCCGTGGCGCGCCTATCTCCCGGTGATGGACCGTTGATCCGATGATGGATCGGGGTGCCCCACCCAGAACCAGATGAGCGCGTCGTCCGTGAGATTACGCGCGAGCCCGCACCGCGATCACGTTACGCCTGCTCTTCTCCTGCGCCTCGACGCGCCCGCACATCGCGTCGCACAACTCGAAGATGCGCTCGTCTGCCAGTGCGTAATGCACGAACAGCCCGCTCTTGCGACGAGCGACGAACCCCATCGCGTGCAGCATCTGGAGGTGCTTGGAAACGTTCGCCTGCCCCATCCCCGTCTCCTCGACAAGCTCGGACACCGTCAATTCTCCTTTTCGCAGCGTCGAGAGAATAGCGAGGCGGGCCGGCTCCGCCAACGCCTTGAAGCGCAGCGCGATGAGGGCGAGCAATTCCGGGTTGAGTTTTCGCGCCATGAGCTTCGCTCCTATGCGCCAGCGAGTGGCCGCTCGATCTCGACCGGATTTCCCTGGGCCGACCACGCCGCAAAACCGCCGCTCATGTTGACCACGTTCGCCACGCCTCGCGCGCGCAACACGCTCGCGGCAATCGCCGAGCGGCTGCCGCCCTGGCAGTGGAGCACGAGCGGACGATCGGTGGGGAGGCGGGCGATATCGTCAGCGATGTAACCGGCCGGAACGTTGTGCACTCCCGGCACGTGTCCCGCCGACCATTCCGACTGCCCACGCACATCGAGTACGGCGACGTCGCCCGTGGCCATCCGATGCGCCACCTCCTTGGGACTCATCTGCGGAATGGTCCACACCTCGCGCCCCGCAGCCGCCCAGGCATCGACCGCGCCCGGCTCGAAATACCCGGCGAGGCGGTCCAGCCCGATCATTGCGAGGTCGCGCGCGGCCTCTGCGATCGCCGATTGCCCGGTGTCGCCTGCAATCAGGTAGAAGTCCCGGTCGAAGGGGACGAACCAGCCGGCCCACGTGTTGAAGCTCTTGTCCAGCGGAATGTTGATGGTGCCCGGCACGTGACGCGCCGCGAACGCCGCCGCACTCCGCGTGTCGACGACCAGGTCACTGCGCGCGATGATATCGGCGAGCATGTTGTCGGCGATCAGCGCCGGATGCGGCATGCCGCCCAGCACGCGCGGCCCTTCCTTGTTGATGCGCTTCATCTCGGCGAAGTAGCGCGGGGGCTCCGGCTGGCCGGCGAGCACGGTTGCGACGAACTCGTCTTCGCTGGTGAGCCGAAGGCCCCAGTTCGCGATCTTCTCGTAGCCGAGCGTGGATGACGGCATTGCGCCCAGCGCCTTGCCGCAGGCCGAGCCGGCGCCGTGGCCGGGCCAGAGCTGGAGGTGATCTGGCAGCGCCTTGAACCGCTGAACACTCTTGAAGAGCGAGTGCGCACTCGCCTTCATCGTCCCCGCGATGTGCGCGGCCTTCTCGAGCAGGTCCGGACGGCCGACGTCGCCCGCGAAGATGAAGTCGCCCGTGATCGCGCCGACTGGTGTGTCCGTCGCCGGCGTATCGGTGACGACGAACGCCAGGTGCTCGGGGGTATGACCCGGTGTGTGCATCACCTGGAAGCGGAGGTTGCCCACCATGAACGAATCGCCGTCGTGCAGCAGGCGCGCGTGGTCCGATTCGGCGAACGCATAGCTCCAGTCCGGCCCACCCTCCCCCGACAGCAGCAACTGCCCCCCGGAACGCTCGGCGAGCTCGCGACTGCCGGAGACGAAGTCGGCGTGAATGTGCGTCTCCGTGACGTGCGAGATGCGCAGGCCTTCTGCGTCGGCGGCGTGGAGGTACTGCGCGACATCGCGATTGGCGTCGATCACGATCGCCTCGCCCGTCGCCGCGCACCCGATGAGGTAGCTCGCCTGGGCGAGCTTCGTGTCATAGAATCGCTTGAGCAGCATTGTCAGTGCGTCCGTTGCGTGACCGGCGCCGGCGTGCCGCCGAACGTGTTCCGGTTCTTGTAGAGTATGAACGTGCCCATCGCCAGCAGGAAGACCGCGAACGCCTGCTTGAGTGCACGTTGCGAGACGAAGCGGACGAGCGCAGTGCCGGCGAGGATGCCGCCGATGGCGACGGCGGTAAAGCCGGCCATGAAGCCCCACGGCACCTGCACCGTTCCCAGGTAGCCGGCGAATCCCGATGCCGAGTTCATCGCGATGACGAGCAGTGAGGTGCCCACCGCCTTCTTCATCGGCACGCGGCCGAGCAGCACCAGCGCGGGGACGACGAGGAAGCCGCCGCCGATGCCCACCAGCCCGGTGAGCACTCCGACGCCGAGTGCCACCGGAATCAGCAGGGGAAGCGACATCGACCGCTCGTCGTCCTCCGGAATCGCGTGGGTCCCGCTCCGACGTGCCGAGCGGAACATCGAGACGGCTGCCGCGAGCATGACCATCGCGAGCAGCGACAGCTGAAATACTCCGCTCACGAACACCGCGAGGCGCGCGCCCGCGAACGCGCCGACCATCGCGATGGCGCCGAACAGCAACGCGGTGCCGAGCCGGACGTTGCCGACGCGCCAGTGTCCGAGCGCGCCGACGAGGCTCGTGATCCCGACGACGGGCAGGCTCATCGCGATGGCGAGCTTGGGGTCGAAGCCGAGCACGTACACGAAGATGGGCACCGTGAGGATCGACCCGCCGCCGCCCATGAGGCCGAGCGAGAGCCCGATCAGTGCGGCGAGAGCATAGCCGAGGACGATCATGGCGCGGGCGACCGGACGTCGAGGAGGCGGGTGCCGGGCACGGTGCGGAGCATGGCCGCGGTGGCGCGCGCGTCGAGGAGCGTTGAGGCGAGTGCGGACATTTCTGTGGGTGAGAGGTGATCGTTGCCGGCCGTGGTTCGTATCAATAACTATACAACGATTTGGTTGTATATACAACACATCAACGGACCCGTTCGCTCGGCCGCGTCAGCGCACGCGCGCTCCTCTCCGCCATTCCCGATTGCATTCCAGTAGCGATCCGTCTCGGCCTGGTCCGTGGTCGCAAACCTGAAACGAGAACGCCTCGGTGTGCTCTGACTATCAGTCCGCCGTTGAGGCCGAGGCACGGAATGCCGAGGACGGTGAATTCAACGGTGAGGACGTCGCCCTTCTTGCCCGATGGAGAGTCGCCCGGCGCGAGATGCACGGCATCGACGAACGACTCGGGAAAGGCTTCGCGTAGAACCGCGCCGCGTCCTCGGCGTCGTGATCGCACCAGAGACAAATCGTGTTCCTTGCTGGCTTCCCCGTCTCACGTCTCCATCGTGATGAACCATCCGAAAGTGGCATCTGACGTCGTCGACTACTCGCTGATCCATCGTGTGGCTTCAGGGAGCTCGCGATCATGAAAGACGCGCACATGTCCTGGCAACGCGAACCCAAAGACCTTGACCGCCGCGCGGATCCACTCGACGTCGGAGACGACCGCCATTCTCTCCCAGCCCGCGAGGTGCTTCAGGCCGAGTTTCGCGTCATCCCATACTGCGGCGGCGTCGAATCCCCTGAAGCCCTCGCCGAGGTGGTAGAGGAACCGGACCGTGCCTTGGCGAGCGAACAGCGCCTCCACCGCTGGTACGATGACGGACTCGTAGTCCTTCGCGGTTACCGTCCCCTTTGCGGAGAAGCCGAGGACGTTGTCCGGCAGGTCAGGGATCTTCTCGACCATGGTGTTGTCTCCTGGGACTGTACCAGCTCCTGGTGACTGGCGTACTGGTCAGATGGGCGTATTGTGCGACGACGTGAGCCAGGCCGCCACGTCATCGGTGGGAAAGGATTCCAGGTGCTGAAGGAGCCGCCCGACAGTCACCTGGCCCCAGACCAGGCCGCATTGCGAGCAGGCCGCGACGTTGGGACTCAACTTCGCGCCTTTGCGCAGTGCCGACAATTGCGCGGCAAAGGCGCGAAAGCTGAACGCTCCCGCGGGCCCGATCGTTATGCCGTGCGTGAGCTCGCCGAGAACGATGCGGCGACTGTTGCAACGCGGACATGAATCGTTGGAGTCGTGCATGCGAGTCCTGCGCTTGATGGGTAGATGCGGCTGGCGACCTAAACTGCGCTCGCACGACTCACGACACAAGTCGCTCGTCAACGGCCTGATTTTCGCTCTTTCGGCGGACATGGAAACACTTCGTATTGGCCAGCGCTTCCCGGACATGACGGTGCGCACGACCGATGGGCGAGAGCACACGCTCCCCGCCTCGGTCGCAGGACACGACAGCGTCCTGCTCTTCTATCGCGGACACTGGTGAAGCCACTGTCGTCAGCAGTTGGCTGACTTCCAGCAGCACAAGGCCGTGTTCGACGAGCTCGGTGCAACCATCATGGCGCTGTCATCGGATCCGCAGGACAGCGCAAGCACGACGATCACGAAACTCGGTCTCGCGTTTCCGGTCGCCTATGGGCTCGACGCAACCGTCGCGTCGCGGGCGATTGGATGCTACACGGGAATCCACGAGGGCGTCCCGCACGTGCAACCTGCCGCGTTCGTCCTGGACGGAAGTGGCAACATCCTTCACGCCGTGTATTCCAGCGGGAAGGTCGGGCGACTCACGGCCGAGGACGCTCTCACGCTGCTACGCGACCAGCAGAAGAAGCGCGAGAAACCCGCGACATGACGTGACCCATCGGACGTACCGCGCACCTTGAACGCGGGGAAACCGTAGGTGCTTCCCGGCTCGACGTCGGGCATTGTCTTCACGATCGCGTGTACTCGCGAGATGCCATCGCCCTTCTTGACGTCATGCTGGTGCTCCGACACGACCCGGTCAACCATATCGCGGCGAACCTCTACTCACGGAATCGCCAGATGCCATCCGTGCTGTGCCCGCGCCTGTCGTAGCCGCCGAGGACGAGGGCGTGGCCATCGTCGAGGAGGGCGGCGCTTGCGAATTCATATTGCTGGTCGAGGCGTCCCGACACAGGACTGAAGATATTCGTGCCCGGATCGAACAGCTCCGCAACCTGTCCGCTGCCCGCCACGAGCACTCGGCCGTCCGGAAGGCGCACCGCGGTGTCGCGCACCTTGTATCGGCCGGCGCGCATCGGTGACACCGCGACCCATGCATGCGCGGCTGCATCATAGACTTCTGCGCTGGCCAGCTGCACGCGATCACGAGGGTCCGATCCGCCGAGCACCAGGATGCGACCATCCGCGAGCGCAACGGCCTCGTGCTTGTGGCGCGCCGTCGTGAGCATCGGCCCGGCGCTGAAGCGCCGCCTTGCCGGATCATACACCTCGGTGCTCGCGTAGACGACGATGTTTTCGCGCCGATCGCGATGACCTCCGGCGATCATGACGCGGCCATCTGGCAGGAGCGTCGCCGTGTGCGATTCGCGCGCTGAGTTCATTGGCGCGACGGCCACGAACCGGCGTGTCCGGGGATCATAGACTTCCGCGGACGAGAGAAAGGACCATCTGTCGCCGACGCCGCCGACAATGAGGACTGTGCCGTCGTGGAGCAGTGTGGCGGTGTGCCCGCTTCGTCCGACGTTCATCGCACCGGCATCGCTGAACCGTCCCGTGCGTGGATCGAAGATCGCCGCCGACTTCAGGTAGCTGCCGTCATAGCCGCCGAGGATGAGCACGCGGCCATCGCGGAGCCTCGTCGCCGAGTGGCTGTGGCGAGCACGGTCCATGTCACCCGAGGCCACGATCCGGTTCGTCGATGCGTCAAAGATCTCGAATTCGCGCAGGGCACCGCCGCCCTCCGTCATGCCGCCGGCGATCAGCATGCGATGGCCGCCAATTGCCGTGGCGGTTGCCACTGAACGAGCGACGCGCATCCGTCCGGCCAACTCGATCGTGCTCGCAGTTGGCGTGGTGGCCGTCGTTTGGCTGTGTCCCGCCATCGAGCCAACGAGCAGGCTGGCAAGCAGGGCGCAAGAGCGACTCTTCATCACCATGACGTTGTACCCTCCGCAACGATTCGAGACACCTGCCGCACGCGCACAATTACGGCGTCACCCTGGGCTTCGGCGCCTCCGCCTTCGCGTCCACCATCGGCCGACGCGCCTTGAGATGCTCCTCCATCCGCAGCCTCGGCACGCCATTCGTGAGCCAGTCCGGCGCCGGCTGATCGCGCAGGAACGTGTCGAACCACTCCGTCATCCGCAGCGCGTAGTCCTTCTGGTTGGCCGGACGCGCGAGCCCGTGATTCTCGCCGACGTACTCCAGCAGCACCACGTCTTTCCCCAGGTTGCGCAGGTGGTTGAAGTACGTGATGCCCTGGTTGAAGTCCACCGCGCCATCGCGATCGTTGTGGATCATCATGAACGGCACGCTCAGGTTGTTCGCGTAGGTCTGGGGTGAATTGCGCGCATACGCCTCGGGGACGTCGTTCGGTCCGCCGGTGAAGCGCCCCTGACTCGAGATGAAGATCGAGTTGTCCGACGTCCCCGTGTTCCAGTACACCGAGCCCGCCATCGACGTCATGTCCGTGAGCGGCGCGCCGGCCACCACCGTCCTGAAGATCTTCGTCTGCGTGGGGATGAAGGTGGACTGGTATCCGCCCCAGCTGTGTCCCTGCAGACCCACGCGCTCCGCGTCGACGTAGCCAGCGGCGATCGCCGCCTTCACGGCAGGAACCACACACCACACCGCCGACCGGCCCGGCTCGTTCACCTTGTACACGATGTCCGGCTGGAGAAAGGCATACCCGCGCGACGTGTACACCGCTGGATTCGCATAGCGCGTGGCATTGGGCTCCGGATACACGTTCATGCCCTGCGAGAGCTTCTCGTAGATGTACGTGATGGTCGGATACGCCTTGCCCTTCTCATAGCCCGCCGGCAGGAAAAGCGCCGCCTGGTGCTTCCCCAGCCCGTTGTCGCACGAGTAGTCGATGAGCACCGCACCAGCGGACCACGCCACGTCCTTCTGCTGTGGGTTGGCGTCGGTCAGTCGCCGCTCATCCTTCAGGCCGTCGTCAGCCGCGTAGAAATCCGGATACTTCTTCACCGTCTGCCGCTGGTACACCCACGTGTCCCCATCGCGCGCCCGGCGGTAATCCACCTTCGCATCTTCCCACGACACCACCTTCGCGCCGCCCTTCCTCGCGTCTACCTGCGCGAGACCTTCCTTCTTGGTCCACTCACCATACGTCTCGAAGTACAGCGGCTTCGAGAGATCCAGTCCGCCACGCTCACGAGGATCCTGGTTGATGCGCAACTGGTAGTGGATCTGGTCCGCCTGACCGTTGCCCGTGATGTTCGTGGCACCGCCGCCATTGGCCGCGAGACGCCACACGTCCCAGTTGTCGCGAACGAGCACGTTCCTGCCATCGTTGCTCCAACCCACGAGGGCACCGGGAATCGCCGGCTTCACCTGGTTGTGATCGTCGTCGGTATTCCAGAACTTCGCGGCCACGCCAGACGTGATCGCCTGCGTCGCACCACTCGCGAAGTCGTACACCTTCCAGTCGCCCGTGTCGTAGTACGCGTACTGCCCATTGTCCGGCGAGAACGCCGACGGTGCCGCGCCAGCGCCACGTCCGCCATCACCACCGACACCCGGCACCTTCTTCTGGATCAGCTTTCGTTCGCCCGTCGCCAGGTTCACGGCGTACATGTCGTGGTACGCGAAGCCCTTGATGCCGCGGTCGAGCTCATACGCCGACGGATCCGCCCCGATGCCCCACGTGTCCTTCGGCCCTGTCGCCACGTTCCGCATCCGATCGTCTCCCAACGCCACCGCTCGGCTCGATCCGAAGTGGTAGACCGCTGGGTACGACAGCGCCTTGTCCTGCACCTCCTGCACCTGCTGCTCGCTCTGGAGACGTGGATCCTTCCAGTGCCACAGGATGAGCGAGGGCACGTCAGCACTCGTCTGCGGCGCCGCGGCAACCTGCCCACCAGCGCCAGCACCCGGAGCCGGCGCACCCGTGACCGGAGGCACCGGAGCACCGGTTGCCGACGGTGCACGCGGAGGACGCACTTCGCGCAGCCCGAAGTACAGGCTCGTCTGCCCGTCACCCCACGTGAGCGGACGATCCGCACTCACCGCCAGCGAACCGTTCAGGCCCGGCGATTTCGCCGTGATCTCCACGCCCGGAGCATTCATCGCCGCCACGTGACGCCAGGCAAGCACCGTCGTCTCGTCGTCGGCATTCGCCGTGTCCGCCACCACGCGCAGCGCCGCGAACGCATCGCTGCTGTCGCCGAACGCGAGCCGCCGGTAGCTCGCCTTCGAGACATCGAGTGAACGCGAGATGCCGGTGGAGAGCTGGCGAACCTGCACGCTGTTCCCGACCTGGCCGGCCACACTCGTGGCGTACGCCAGCCAATCGCCCGAGTCATCGAACGTGAATTCCGACACGTCGCCCAGCGGGATCGTGATGCCACCTGCGAGCGGCACTACCTCGAGCGTCGTGCCCATTGCAGACGCAGCCGCCCCTCCTGCCGCAGCCGCCGGCGCCGCTCCCGCGGCACCCGGCGCGGTCGGCGCGCCGCTCGCCGCCGCGTGATGAATGGCAATCCAGTCGGACTTGTCACCGGCGAATCGAAAAGCGTGCACACTCTCGTACTCGCGCTTGCTGCCGGTCTTCAGGTCAACGATCGCCAGCTTTGCCAACTTCGCCGGCGTCGCTGCAGGCGCACCCGCCGCCGGCGCCGCACTCCCACCTGTGCCACCACGACCACCGCGGGCAGCCGCTTTGACGCTTGCATTCACCATGAACGCCAGCCACCGGTTGTTCCCCGAAATCGCGATGGTGGTGGCCGCTGCGGCTCCCCCTCGGCCAGCCGCGCCAGCGCCCGCCGATGCATCGCCGATGGGGAAGCGCATCTCCTTCGCACCGGCGCCCGTGCCTCGCACGACGACCTCCGCATCGCCCTCGTTGGGCGCGAGGATGTAGGCGAACCACCTGCCGTCATTCGACAGCTGCGGTGAGCGAATGGCCTTCCACGTGAGCAAGTCGTTCAGCGTGAGCTGCCGACCGGCCGAAGCGGGCGGCGTCCACTTCGACATCGGCGCGGCGTTGGCGGCGCCGTAGGGCAGCGTGGTCTGTGGGTTGTCGACCACGTTCTGTGCGGGCGCCTGGGTCTGGGCCGAGAGTGGCGCCGAGAGCAGGGTCGCGAGGAGTACGGCGTTCTGAATGTGTGCGCGCATTGGGCAGTATTTTCCGGGAGAGAAATGCTGCCGCGATGATACGGGCGGGGCGGGCGCGCTGCCAGATCAGGGTGGAGCAGCGGGCATTCGCCTGTTGATCTCCGACGCGAGTTCGGCGTCTGCGCTTTCCGTGTGGCGACCATCGCCGCGCCAGAGTACGCGACCGTCCCGCGAGACGAGCAGCGTCACGATGCGATCCTCGGCGGTGATGCCGAGCGCCGTCTTGAATGGCGCCTTGTCGATGTAGAGCGTGATCGTCGTCTCCCGCGTGGCCTTTTCGGGGATGCCGCGCGCCATGCCACCATCGATGAACCGGCGCACCATGCGGTACGAGCGGCTCAGCGTAGGTAACTCGTATGCCCTCAATCGGGCGTGTGTGGCCGCGATGGACTTGAGGAACGGCACCCAGGTATCCACGTCGTCCTGTTGCTCCCGGCGGAATGCCACGAGCACGATGTTCAGCTCACCCTCGAAGTCGTTGGGCAGCGAGAAGCGCCGGCCCTCGAGATTGGAGCCCTCGACGCTCGGAAAACGAAGCGTTGAATCCTGAGCCACGGTCATGCGCACGGGAGTGCTTGCCTCCGCCTGACATTGAACGGCGGCGATGAGGAGCATGGCGACGATGGTGAGCATGCGGGCACGTTGTTCCGTGGCTTGATGCAATGGGTGAGGGACGGGATTGTCCATACTTGACCACGCTAGGTCGAGGTCCTGGCCGGGTCATCGAGCAACGCATCGAGCGTACCGGACACGCGCTCGCAGCCGTCCCGCTACGGTCGTATTATGGATCCTGCAGGGACGTTGACGGCGAGGGTGGCGGCATTTCGCAACGAGAGAGCAACGCGCATGAAGATCTGGCCACTGGCCGCGGCACTCCGTACCGCCCTGCTCGGACTCGCACTGTATCCGGGCCTCGTCTCCGCACAGACGTCTTCTGCAGCGCCGCTGCTCTGGTTCCGGCAGCCCGCGCGCACTTGGAACGACGCACTCCCCGTCGGCAACGGCCGCCTCGGCGCCATGGTCTTTGGCGGAGCTGTTGACGAACATCTCCAGCTCAACGAGGAGACGCTGTGGTCCGGCGGGCCGTACGATCCCGTCGTAAAAGGCGCTTACAAGGCGCTTCCTGAAATTCGCCGCCTGCTCTTTGCCGGTGACATCCCCCGCGCGCACGACCTGTTCGGCCGCACCATGATGGGCGTCCCCTACGAGCAGATGAAGTACCAGCCGCTCGGCGACCTGCTGCTGCACTTTCCGGGACACGAACGCGCCACCAACTATCGCCGCGAACTCGATCTCGACCAGGCCATCGCGCGCGTGAGCTACATGGTGGATGGCGTCACGTTCACGCGCGAGGTCTTCTCGAGCGCCGTGGACCAGGTACTCGTGGTGCGCGTCAGCGCCGACCGGCCCGGCGCCGTTTCGTTTACCGCCAACCTGCACGGCGTGCGCAACCCGGCGCACTCCAACTACGGCACGGATTACTTCAGGATGGACGGCGTGGCGCCGGATGGCCTCCGCCTCACCGGCAAGAACACCGATTACCTCGGGATCGCCGGCCGGCTCACGTACGAGGCGCGCGTGGTAGCGCGCGCCGAGGGCGGAGCGGTATCCGTGGATTACCGCACGCT
>JBDTYL010000039.1:0-8015 GCA_040005695.1 bacterium
CTGGTACAACAACACGCTTGACATTCAAGACAGTTGCTGAGCGAAGCGAAGGATCTGCTTGTCGTCAGTCGCCAGCGGTGGGCACCGGCTCGCCATGCACCGGCTTCGCGTTCGCCGTCCGGCGTCGCCGCAGGAATGCGCCGGCCTTCTCGCGCCAGTCGTCGAAGATCTCGTAGACAGTGGGAATGACGAACAGCGTCAGGACGGTGGAGGTGATGGTACCTCCGATCACGGCGCGCCCGAGGGGCGAGCGGAAGTCCGCGCCTTCCCCGCGGCCGAGGGCCACGGGAATCATCCCGGCGATGAGCGCGAGCGTGGTCATGAGGATCGGGCGCAGGCGGATGGCGCCCGCCTCGATGAGGGCGTCGCGCATGGGCACCTTCTTCTGCTCGTGTGTCCACTTCGCGAAATCGATGAGCAGGATGGCGTTCTTGGCCACGATGCCCATGAGCAGGATCACGCCGATGAGGCTCATGATGTTCAGGGTGTCGTGCGTGATGATGAGCGCGAGCACGACACCGATGAGCGAGAGGGGCAGCGAGGACAGGATGGCGAGGGGATCGAGGAACGACCCGAACTGCACCACCAGGATGAGGTACATCAGCATCACCGCAATGCCGAGCGCGGTGAAGATCGAGCCGAACACCTCCGCCTGGTCCTTCGCCTGCCCGCCCGATACGATCTGGTAGCCCGCCGGCAGGTGGAGCGCCTTGAGGCGCTTCTGTACCTCGCTCGTGACGTTGCCGAGCGAGCCCTCGATGTTCGCGCCCACGGTGACGACGCGACGCCGGTCGAGGTGGTCGATCTGTGCCGGCCCCGTGCTCGACGCGATGGTCGCGAGCTGGCCGAGGGGCACCACGGTACCTCCCGCGGCCGCGCCGGGCAGCACGATGGGCAGGGCGGCGATGTCCGCCGGGCTCTCGCGCATGGCGGACGGCAGGCGCACGCGCACGTAGCGCGTCTCGCCGCTGGGATCCACCCAGTTGCCCGCGTCCACGCCGGCGAAGGCGGGCCGCATGGCCTGCGCGATCTGCCCCACCGTGATGCCGAGGGAACCGGCGAGGCCACGGTTGATGGTCACCTTGAGCTCGGGCTTGTCCCCCTTGGTGGAGAGCCCGACGTCCACCGCGCCCGGCACGCCCCTCACGATCTTCGCGATCGAGTCGGCGAGCGTGGTGAGCACCGCCTGGTCGTCGCCCTGCAGCTGCAGCTGCAACGGCTTCATGCCACCGCCGGGACCGCCCGCCTCGAGCAGGTAGGCATTCACGTCGGCGCGTGCGCGCAGCTCGCGACGGATGCGCATGCCGAACTCGGTCTGGCTGATGTTGCGGTCGGCCTTCGGCTTGAGCCGCACGTACACCGACCCCACGTCCACGCCACCGGAGCCCGACGCGCTGCCGACTGTGGAGTACGTGTACAGCACCTCCGTGTGCGCGCGCAGTTGCTGCGCCACCTGTTCCGTCATCACGCGCGTGTAGTCGAGACTCGAGCCCGGGGGCGCTTCCACCGTCACCGTGAGCTCGCTGCGGTCACTCGTCGGCACGAAGCCGAAGCCACCCACCGCCACCTGCAGCGCGATGGCGACGACGAACGACGCCACGGCCAGCGCGATCATCGTCTTGCGGTGGTCGAGCGCCCAGGCGATGCCGTGGCGATAGCGCTGGGCCTGCCGGTCGAACCAGGCGTTGAACCGGTCGAGCGCGCGCGCGATGGGATTGCGCCGCTCGTGCGCCTCGATCTGCGGATCGGGCCAGTACGCCGACAGCATGGGATCCAGCGAGAACGACACGAACAGCGAGACCAGCACTGCCGCGGCGATCGTGAGCGCGAACGGCTTGAACCATTGTCCAGCGAATCCGCTCATGAAGCCGACGGGCACGAACACCGCCACGATCGAGAACGTCGTCGCGGCCACGGCGAGGCCGATCTCCTCCGTACCCTCGTGCGCGGCGGTCATGTGGTCTGCGCCGAGCTCCACGTGGCGCACGATGTTCTCGCGGACCACGATGGCGTCGTCGATCAGGATGCCGATGGCGAGACTGAGCCCGAGCAGCGACATCGTGTTGAGCGTGAAGCCGAAGACCCAGAGTGGCACGAACGAGGCGAGGACGGACACCGGCAGCGCGAGGCCGGTGATTACCGTGGAGCGCCACGAATTGAGGAACAGGAAGACCACGAGCACCGTGAGGAGCGCGCCTTCCACGAGCGCCTCCTGCACGTTGCGCACGGAATTTCGTACCCGGCTGCCGGCATCGCGCACGATCTCGAGCGTGGTGCCCTTCGGCAGCGCGGCGCGGAGGGCCGGCAGGCGCGCCTTGATGGCGTCGCTCACGGTCGTCGTGCTGTACCCCTTCGACTTCACGATGTTGAGGCCGATCGCCTCGCGCCCATTGTAGAGCGCAGCCGACCGCCGGTCCGCCGCGCCGGCCTCCACCGTGGCGACTTCGCCGAGACGGATCGAGGTGCCCGCACGCGTGGCCACCGTGAGCTGCGCGAATTCCTCGGGTTGCTGCAGCCGCCCCTCGATGCGGATGGGGCGCTCGCTCACCGCACCAGTCACCTGCCCAACCGGGGCCGCGAGGTTCTGTGCGCGCAACGCACCCACGACCTGGTCGATCCCCACGCGTGCCGCGGTGAGCCGTGTGGGATCGAGGATCACGTTCAGCGTGGCACTGTCGGCACCAGCCACGTTCACCTGCGCCACCCCCGAGATGGCGCGCAGGTCGCCGCCAATGGTCTGGTCGGCGATCTGCGTGAGCTGGGCGGGCGTCAGCGTCACCGAGGTGAGCGCCAGCGAGACGATCGGCTGGGAGGTGGGATCGAATCGCTGGATGATCGGCTCGATGATCTCCGTGGGGAGTTGCGCGCGTACGGCCGAGATCGCGTCGCGCACGTCCTGCGTGGCCTGGTCGGTCGGCTTCCCGAACTGGAACTGCGCAATGATCTGCGCGAAGCCGTCGGTGGAACTCGAGCGCAGGATGTCGAGGCCGGCGATGCCGGAGATCCGGTTCTCGATCCGGTCCACCACTTCGCGCTCCACCTGGTCGGGCGAGGCGCCCGGGTAGACGATGCCGATGAAGACGATCGGGGCATCGATGTCGGGGAATTCGTCGGTCTGGAGGTGAGCCAGTGCCGCGATGCCGAACACGACCAGCGCGATCATCGTGACGACCGTGATGATCGGGCGCCTGATGGCGAAGTCCGAGATGAACATGCTGGATGGTAATGATAAGGGCAGCGGGACCCAACCGTGACCACAGGTCCCGCCACGAAAGGTCAGGGCACGCCATGCTGCCAATCGGTTACGTGCTCCAGCTCATCTGGGTTGAGCACGGCGCCGCGGCCCTCGTCGGAACCACCGTCCAGCCGCGGACGACCGGGATATCCCTCGGCGGCTCAGTCGTCGTCCGCGGCCTTCTCGGCAGCTTCGCCGCGCTCGACGATGTCGCCCGTGGAAAAGAGGATGCGCTGGAGGATCTCGCGCCAATTCGCCTTCTTGCGCAGCAGGAACTCGAGATCCATGCCGAAGTGCTTCATCTCCTCCTGCTGCGCGTTCTGCATGATCGCCTTCGCGGCCTTGTCCTTCTCCACCGAGATCCGCTGTTCGTACCAGCCGATGGCCTCGGCCTCCTCCGTGAGCGAGGCGATCATGCGCGCAAAGGTCCGGACGCTGGAGGACAGTTCTTCCGGTGGTTCGTGGTACTGGTCGAAGCCCATTGAGTAGTCCTGATCGGGTGAAGTGGTGAAGTCGCTCGGGACCGTCGCATGGATCGCGCCGAGTGGGAGGCGAACGCATGACGGGAACTCGCGACGCACCACGGCGTACGTATCGAGTATCCCACGCAGCACACTCCAACCGAGCCCATGACGACGAGCACACCCCGGCGGGGAAGCAAATGGTCGGGCCGCGCGCGGTGGCTCGGTCTCGCGCTTGCCCTGCCCTGCACCGTGGCAGCCCAGGATGACGCGGCGCGACTGGCGCCGGCGGGATCCACCGCCGGTCGCCGACCACTCGTGCTGCTGGTGCACGGGCTGGGATTTCCGTCGCGCGACTCGGCCGAGTTCCGGCGCATGTCGCTGGCATCGCTCCGCGCCGGTGCCTTCCGGGCGACGGGCGACTCCCTCCTCCGCGACGACGACGTGCGGCTCGTCTGGTATGCCGACCTGATGGATGTGCGCCGAGACAATGCGCTGGCCACGCCGACGTGCAGGGGGGGCACCGGCGACGACTCGACGTTCGCGCCCACCTCCATCGTGCAGGGCATCGCGCTCGCGGCGAGCGCGCTGATGGACCTCGGCGCCGCACAATCCGGCTCCGTCGAGGGACGCGAGATCGCGGGCGACCTCCGCTTCTTCGGCGACGAGGGCGCGCGGTGCGCGGCCGAAGGTCGCGTGGCGAATGCGCTGGCCCTCGCGCGTGCCGAGGGACGGCCCGTGGTGCTCGTGGCGCACAGCCTGGGCGCACTGGTCACGTGGTCGTATCTCGAGCACCGCGAGCAGAACACCCTCGACGAGCTGCCGCCCATCCTGCGGCTCGTCACCGTCGGCTCGCCGGTGGGCAGCGGCATCCTGCGCGAGCTGTTGTTCGGTGACACGACCCCCGTCTCACTCCCGCGCGGCGTACGCTCGTGGGCGAACGTGGTGCACGAGGACGATCCCTTTGCTTCTCGCCTCCTCGCCACCGATTCCCTTGGCGGTCCGCTGCTCCCGCTTCCGGGCATCAGCGACGTGGTGTCCACTGCGGACGACGACGATCCGCACGAGTTGCGCGGATACCTCCGCGACGAAATCACGGCGCGCACCGTGCTGGGCGCGTGGTGCGACGCACTCGAGTCGCGGCAGCGTGTGCGCGGCTGCGTCGCCCTTGTCGCGCCGGCGCGGTCGTGACTTCCCGCAGGTCGGAATCGGGCGTGCTTTCCCGGGGACAGGCCACTGGCGCGATCCCGTCGACGGCCGCACTTTAGCAGTACAGTGACGAGAGATATCGATGTGACGCTGGGCCTGCTGCAGAATGCACTGCCCGATCGGTATCGCGTGTTGCGCGAGATTGGCCGGGGCGGAATGGCGACGGTGTACCTCGCCGAGGATATTCCGCACGGCAGGAACGTCGCGGTGAAGGTCCTCAGCGGGGAGCTGAGCTCCTCCCTCGACGGCGCGCGCTTCGAGCGCGAGATCAAGATCGCCGCGCAGATGAGCCATCCCAACATCCTCCCGGCGTACGACTCGGGAAGCGCGAACGGCATCCACTTCTACGTGATGCCGTTCATCGAGGGCGAGTCCGTCCGCGCCCGCCTCGACCGCGAGGCGCAGCTGCCCATCGAGGATGCCATCGCGATCACGTGCGAGGTGCTCGACGCCCTCACGTACGCGCACGCGCGGGGCATCGTCCACCGGGACATCAAGCCCGAGAACATCCTCCTCCAGAGCGGCCACGCCGTCGTGGCGGACTTCGGTATCGCGCGGCTCGTGCAGGAGGGCGGCGCCACGCTCACGCAGACGGGCATGTCGCTCGGCACGGCACAGTACATGAGCCCCGAGCAGGCCTCGGCCGAGAAGGTCGATG
The DNA here is from genome assembly GCA_040005695.1 of bacterium. Taxonomy (GTDB): domain Bacteria; phylum Gemmatimonadota; class Gemmatimonadetes; order Gemmatimonadales; family Gemmatimonadaceae; genus AG11. The sequence continues at coordinate 5,564 of JBDTYL010000039.1, forward strand.
GGCGCAGCGACCTGTATGCGGTGGCCTGCGTGCTCTACGAGATGCTGGTGGGCGAGCCTCCATTCACCGGCCCGAATGCGATGGCGGTGCTGGCCCGTGCGATCACGCAGCCCGTCCCCAGTGTGCGCGTGGTGCGCTCCAGCGTGCCGGAGTCCATCGAGTTCGCGATCATGCGGGCGATGGAGAAGGTTCCGGTCGACCGCTTTGCCAGTGCGGAGGAGTTCAAGGCGGCACTGCTGGAAGGCGAGGACATGGTCGCAGTCACGCGGCACACGCGCGCGTATACCCAGGCCTATCGCGCGGGGCGGCGGAACACGCCCGTGTGGCGTCGTCCACGCGTGCTCGCGACCGCGACGGCGCTTGGCGTCGTCATGGTGGCGGGTGTCGCCGGCTGGATGGCCTTCCGGGCACATCGCGTCTCGGCCCTCGCGGCCAACGATGCGGCCGGGAAGCGCATCGGCGTGATGTACTTCGACGATGCCTCGCCCGACGGCTCGCTGCGCTACATCGCCGACGGGTTGACCGAGTCGCTCATCGACGAGCTGGATCGCGTGCCGACGCTCGACATCATGAGCCGCAGTGCCGTGCGCCCCTTCCGTGGTATCGCGTTCTCGAACGACAGCGTCCGCAACGCGCTCAAGGTGGGCACCATCGTGCGCGGCGAGGTGCGGCCCGGCGGGAAGATGCCGGAGGTCACGGTGCGCCTCGTGGACGCGGTGTCGGGGGTCGAGCTCAAGAGCGCCCGGTTCGACTTCGACACGGCCAATGCGCTGGCGGCACGCACGGACCTCACCAAGCGCGTTGCGGAGTTCCTGCGCGAGCAAGTCGGCCTCGACGTGCAGCTCAAGGAATCACGCCTGCGTGCGAGCGATCCGCGCGCGTGGACGATGGTGCAGCGCGCCGAGAAGCAGATCAAGGACGCGGATTCCCTGATCGTGACGCGACAGCCCGCGGCCGCGATGACGGCGATCGAGAGTGCCGAAGGCGAGCTGTCCCGCGCCACGACGCTCGATCCGGCGTGGTCGCAACCATGGATTTCGCGCGCCGCGGCGGCACTCGAGCGCGCCCGCGCCCAGCGCGACCGGCCCGCCGTCGCGAACGCCGCGCTGGACAGTGGACGTGTGTACATCGAGCGCGCACTCGCCATTGATCCCCTCTCCGCCGACGCCCACGAGCTGAGCGGTCGCCTGGCCTTCGCCCATGTGTCGTTGCGGACGATTCCGGAAGGATCGGAGTGGGACGCACAGATCAAGCGCGGCGAGGACGAGCTGCGCGAGTCGGTGCGGTTGAATCCGCAGCAGGCCACCGCGTACGAGGAACTGAGCAACCTGGCGTACGCGAAGAAGAGCGTGCCGGAGGGGCTGCAGGCCGCCATGAGCGCCTATACGGCCGACGCGTACCTGCTGAATGCTCGCGGCATCCTCGGCCGGCTGTTCTGGGGCAACTTCGACACGGAGAATTTTCCCGAGGCGCGTCGCTGGTGCGACGAGGGACACCGCCGGTTTCCGCGCGATATCCGCTTCGTGCAGTGCAGCCTGTACCTGATGGTCACCAAGGGCGCGACGCCGGATCCCGGCGAGGCGTGGCGCATGGCGGATACCATCCGGGCGCTCGCCTCACCCTCCACGGCCGCGTACGAGGACCACTTTGCCCGCACGCTCGTGGGCGGCGTGCTGGGCAAGGCCGGGCTGAAGGACAGCGCGAACCATGTCATCATCGCCGCGCGCGCCGGGCGCGACATCGACCCGGCGCAGGAGATCATCGGCCGCGAGATCATGATGCGCCTCATGTACGGCGACTACGAGACCGCCATCACGCGGCTCGGCGACTACCTGCTGCTGCATCCTGACCATCGGAAGGGATTGGCCAACCAGACGGCGTGGTATTATCGCGATCCGAAGGTGCAGCGTGATCCGCGGTTCCAAAAACTGATCGCCGGCGCCCGTTAGGGCGCCGGCGATCAGGTCCAGTGTCGGGCTGCGCCCGGCGGTTAGGGGATAATCACCGGATCGGAGAGCGTCAGCGCGCCGTCGAGGGTGAGGCGGTAGTCATAGTTGTATCCTGCCGGCCGGACGCCCCACGCATACCCCGCCGTCAGGGTCAGCGTCGCGTCCCCAGAGAAGTTGAACCCCTCCTGGACGTTACCGTAATCGCCCGAGTACGAGACGTAGGGAACGAGCGGAACGACCACCTCGCCGTTCGGACCGTTCGCAAACGCCTCCAGCTTGGCGTACGCGTTGAAGTAGGTATGATTGCCCGTGTACACGTAGTGGAACGTATACGAGCCATTCGAAACGGCGTTCGTCGAATACGTCCACTGCTGCCACGGGAAGACGGAGTGGCCGTCGATGTTCACGATGGTTTCATTGGGCGAATATGCGAAGCCGTAGCCGAGCGTCACGAGGTTCGGGTTCGTCACCGTGGCGGTGACGGTACCCGGGCCGGTGCCGGT
>JBDTYL010000040.1:0-8500 GCA_040005695.1 bacterium
GCAGGTCCGCGGTGCGGCCAGCCTCCGCGCGCGCGCCAGGCGGCGTACTGACGCTTCAACTTCTCCAGGACCGATGACCGACTCCGACCTTTCCATCGCCCTCGATCCGTCCACCGTGCACCGGACGGTGTTGCCGAACGGACTCACGGTGCTCGTACGCCGCGATACCTCCGCACCGGTCGTGGCCATCGTGACGTACGTGCGCGCCGGCTACTTCGACGAGACGGACGACGTCGTGGGCATCGCGCACGTGCTCGAACACATGTTCTTCAAGGGCACACCGGACCGCGGCGTGGGCGACATCGCGCGCCAGACCAAGGCCGTGGGTGGCTACCTGAACGCGGCGACGATCTACGACCACACCGTGTACTACACGGTGCTCCCGTCGTCCGGCTTCCGCACGGGTCTCGACGTGCAGTTCGACGCCTACGCGAACTCGCTCATCGATGCCGAGGAGCTGGGGCGCGAACTCGAGGTCATCATCCAGGAGGCCAAGCGCAAGGCGGACAATCCGGGCGCTGTTGCTTCCGAGACGCTGTTCGAACTGCTGCACGATCGGCATCGCATCCGTCGGTGGCGCATCGGCCGCGAGCCGGGCCTGCGCGCACTCACGCGCGAGAGCATGCTGCGATTCTACCGGAACTTCTATCGTCCGGAAACCACCGTGCTGTCCATCGTGGGCGACGTGGATCCCGCGGACGTGTTGCGTGACGTGACCGCGCGACATGGCGCGCTGGCGCGCGGGACGCCCGAGCGCTCGCCCTCACCTCTGGAAGAAGGCCCCATCGAATTCCGTTACCGCGAGTGGAGCGGCGACATCGGCCAGACGCAGGTGGCAATGGGATGGCGCACGCCCGGTACGTTGCACGATGCCACGCCGGCGCTCGACATCCTCTCCACGGTGCTGGGCGGCGGCCGTGCGTCACGCCTCTATCGCGCCGTACGCGAGCGCAAGCTCGCCACGTCCGTGAGCGCGTACGACTACACGCCAACGGACATCGGCGTGTTCGTCGTGCATGCGGAGTCGCCACCGGAGCGCGCGGCCGACGCGGCGCGGGCGATCTGGGCGCAGTTGCGCGCGGTGCGCGAGCACGGCGTCACCGAGGCCGAGCTCGTGCGCGCCAAGCGGCTGTACGAATCGCGCTGGGTGCGTCGCCTCGAGGACATGGAAGGGCAGGCCAACTATCTCGCGGAGTGGGAAGCCCTCGGCGACTGGCGGACAGGGGAGCGCTATCTCGATCGCGCGCTCTCGGTCACCGCCGACGAGATGGTCGCGCTGGCGCGCGAATACCTGGATCCCGATCGCGCGGGCATTGTCATCTATCGTCCCAACGGCACAGCGGAAATCGCCGCGAGTGTCGGCGCCATGCGCGCGCTGCTCGACGCCGCGGAGGAGGCGATTGTCGAGCCGCCGTCGCTGCCCAGCGTGCCCGCCCCCGCCGTACACACGCGCCTGCGCTTCGAGCGTGAGGAAGCGGGCGTGCGCGTCTATCGAACGGACGCCGGCATTCCGCTCCTCGTGCGCCGCAAGGCCGGCGCGCTCGTGCACGCCGGCGTGTTCGCCATCGGCGGCGCGCGCGACGAGCCGGCATCCGAGGCCGGCCTCACGTCCATGCTGGTCCGGACCGCGTTGAAGGGCACGACCCAGCGCTCCGCCGCACAGATCGCGGAGGAAGGCGAGTTGCTTGGCGGAAGCGTCGGTGCGGGCGCGTCGAGCGAGAACTTCGGCTGGTCGATCAGCGTGCCGCACCGCTATGCGGCAGACGCGATCGTATTGCTCGCGGATGTCGCGCAGCATCCGACGATTCCCGATGCCGCGCTCGACACCGAGCGGAGCATCGCGTTGTCCGACCTCTCGGCGCTGCGCGACGACATGTACCGCTACCCCATGCGCCTGGCGATGTCGGCAGCCTACGCGGGGCATCCCTATGGCGTGCCGGTGAGCGGTGACGAGTCCACGCTGCCACGCATCACCGCCGAGCGTGTTCGCGAGTGGCACCGCTCGCGATTCCTCGGTGGGCCGAGCGTCCTCGCGATTGTCGGCGATGCCGACCCCGACGTGCTGGCGGCGATGATGGCCGCGCGATTCGGCGACGTCCGCGGCGGTGAGGTATCCCACCTCGCTGCGCCGTCATGGCCCGCCGCGGTGGTGCAGCGTGTGGAGCAGCGCGAAAAGGCGCAGACGGCGCTGGCGCTGCTGTTCCCGGCACCGGGCCGCACGGACGATGCGCGATTCGCGGCAGACATGATCGCGGGCGTGGCGAGCGGTCTGGGCGGTCGCTTCTTCGACGAACTGCGGGACAAGCAGTCGCTCGGCTACACCGTGCAGGCGTTCGCGAGCGAGCGGATGCTGGCGGGCACGTTCGCGGCGTACATCGCGACGTCGCCGGAGAAGGAGGAGATTGCGCGGCGGGGCCTGTTGGCGGAATTTGCCAAGCTTCGCGAAACGCCGGTGACGCCGCAGGAGCTCGAGCAGGCGCAGACGTACGCAATCGGCACGCACGCCATCCGCCAGCAGAGCGGCGGGGCGGTGCTCGGCGACATGGTGGATGCCTACCTGTTCGGTGCACTGCGCGAGCTGACCGAGTTCGACACACGCGTGCGGTCGGTGACCGCGGTTTCGATGCTGTCGCTGGCCCGCAGGTATTTCGACGAGTCGCGTCGCGTGGAAGGCGTGATCCGGGGCACGGGCCGCGCGGTGTAGTGCCGCGCGCTGGTGAAGTCAGCCGGCGGCGTCCGCCGTCGGCTTTGCGGTAGCCGGCTTGCTCGCCGGCTTCGTACTCGGCTTCGCGGTGGTGGCCGACTTCCCACTGGCTGCCGCGGCCGGCTTCGTACCGGCTGCCGCCTTACCCTTCGCCGATCCCTTCGTGGCGGCTCCCACCTTCGGCGCTGCGCCGGCCTTCTCCGGCGTCCGGGGGGATCCCCCTGCGGAGTCCGGGGCTGCGGTCTCCTGCAGTCCCTTGATGGCCCGCTTGATCGCGAAGGCCACGCGTCGCAGGTGTCCGTCCGCCGCGCGGATGCCGCGTATCTGCCCGTAGTCGCCCGCCTCCGCCACGATGAAGCCCTTGATCGCCGGCCGACTCGTCGCCCACGCAAGCGCCGACCACATCGCGCTCACCTGGCTGTTCTCGCCGTGTGCCACGGGAAAGCCGCCGGATGCGAACACCCAGTGATCCTTGGTGGACTGCGCCTCGCGCATCCACCGGTCGGCGGCACCGCGCGCCGCGTCGAGCGTCTTTGCACCGGTGGCCGAGGGCCACAGGGTGAAGCCGACGACGTCGATGGGTGAGCCCGCCGCGGCGGCCCATGCGTACAGCGTGCTGTCGCGACGGTCGTAGGCGGATGCCGCCACGCCGATGCGCGTGCGCGGGCGGGCGCGCTTCGCTTCGGCGGAGGCGCGCGTGAGGTAATTCTCCCAGAACTGCGGCGGACGCAAGCCCGCGGCGCTGGTTCCCGCGTCGTACGGATCCAGCGCCGGCACGAGGATGTCGGGACGCAGGATGCGCACGATCGGCTCGATGGCCGACAGCCGCCGCGTCTCGCTGAACTCGCGCTTGAACGGGTTGAGGCCGCCCACGTAGCCCATCGTCACGATGAGCTGCGTGCTGTCGCTGCGCAGCACCTCGATGGTGTGCGCGATGGAGTCGAGCGAGGTCTTCGTCATGCGCTCGGGGACCACCGTCACCGCGACCACGGAGACGCCGAGCGTGTCGACGAGTGCGAGGTCGTTCTTGATGGCCGCGGGTGGCGGCCCGCTACTGAGGTCGGGAAAGATCTTGACGCCGATGTCGAGATCGCCCAGGGGGCGCTCCTGCAGCTTCTCCACCGAGGCATCGTGGATGGCATACGACTGCTGCGCCTCGAATCCGGGCGCGATCTGCGAGAAGATCGCGACGATCCACGCCAGCGCGACGAGGGCGAGAAAGAAGCGGAAGCTCGCTGACCAGGAGCGGAGCGACGGGAAGGCGGGCGCCGCCATCGGCACGAAGAAGAACAGTGGCGAGGCGATGATCGTCGGCGATTGCGTCACCCATGCGAAGGCACCGCTTGTCGCCGCGAGGTACGCCAGCCCGATCGCCGGCAACGGCCGCCCCTCGGCGGCCATGTACCGCAGCACGACGTCGAACGCGATGAGCAGGTCGTACGTCGACATGAAGAAGCCGAGGAACGGATTCACGAGCCGGCGCGAGGCCGCATACATCGCCTGGAGGGCGAACAGCACCAGCGTTACCGGCCAGAGCCACTCCACCGCGGTCACCGACCGCGCCGTGATGGCGTCCGCGGTAGCGAGGTGGATGGCCAGCGCCGGCAACAGGAGGAAGCCGGCCAGCGCTGTGAGGTACACGAACGGCCGCGGCAGCGTACGGACCTGCGCGATGCGCCCGGTGATCAGGATGTCCCAGGCGACGATGATGAAGACCAGCGCCAGCTCGATGGGCGGGAGGATCGCTCTCATCTAACCGCGCATCCGGGTATCGCTGGACACGGCGGCCGGCGTGAGCCGGCGCACGAATACATCGAGCGCCTTCGCGGCACCCGCGGCGTCCCTTGCGAGGACGTCCACGAAGGCGAGTCCGCGCTCGGGCAGCGAATGAATGCTCACGTGACAGGGATCGAGGAGGAGCACGGCGGAAACCGCGCCCGTGGGCGCGCTCCGCACGATGGGAGCGCCCACGGGATTCAGGCCGGCGGCCCCCGCAGCGGCAATCAACAGGCCGCTCAACAGCGACGCATCGCGTAGCGCGCCGGATCCCACGCCGGACAGGTCCGCGCTCACGTGCGCGATGACGGGTGCGTCAGTCACCGTGTCGTCACCGGGATGCTGGAGCGGAGAGGCGCGCGGCGATGCCGGCAGTGCGCGCCAGCGAGCGTTGACCGCCCGGCCCCACCGCGCGCACGGCGGCCCATCCATCATCGAGCTGGAAGTCGAGCTGCCAGGAGAGGGCCGCACCAACCGGGATGACGCGCTCCCATGACGGCGACGTCGTGCGCCGCACGAGCACTTCGTAGCGGGACGCGCCGGCTACGGGCGTCCAGCGGAGCGCCCAGGCCTGGCCACCGGAGGCGACATTCTCGCGGCGGGCCACCACGGTGTCCGGCGCCGCGGGTGCGGATGCAAGCGAAACGACGGTGGCTGCGTTGAGGCGGGCCACCTGGGCAACATATCCGAAATTCACGTGGGACAGGTCGTCGGTCGGGAGGTGCTGGCGCTTGTAGTTCTCGAGTCGTTCCGTAAAGCGAAGACCGGGCCAGCCCGCCAGGATGTAGCGCGAGTGGTCGCCGCCTCGTCCGAGGCGGTCCAGGCGGAACACCGGCACCACCTCGAACGCGGGCAGGTATGTGAGTCCGAGGCCCCAGACGTAACGGCCGAGCTCGCGACTGGCAGAGGTGTCGGGGTCCTGGGCGAAGATCCTGACGCTCGTGGAGTCCGCGGTGCCGTCCTCCGCGACCACATTCCCGATGATGTCGTCGGTCATGGCGGCGCTGACGCGCCGTCCTTCCTCCCCGAGGCGATGCGCGAGATGGGCGGCGCCGAGCAGTCCCTGTTCTTCCGCCGCATGGAGCACGAAGACGACGGTGGCGTCGAGGCCGCGCGGATACCGGTGCGACACGGCCCGCGCGAGTTCGACGACGGCGGCGGCGCCCGAGCCATCGTCATCGGCACCGGGCGCATCGCTGGTGGAATCCACGCCGCCAGTGACGCCGACGCTGCAGATGCACGAGTCGTAATGTCCGCCGATGAGCACGATGCGGCTGGAGTCGCGCCCCGGCAGGATCGCGAGCACGTTCACCACGTTGGCGGCGGCATGCTGCGGATGCCGCAGCACGGGGATGACGGCGGCATCATACTCGACGCGCAGGCAACCGCCGCAGTCGCGGCTCGCCTGCTCGAGCTGCGCGTGCAGCCAGCGGCGAGCGGCCCCGATGCCACGCGTGCGCGAGATGGTGTCGGAGAAGGTGTTGCGCGTGCCGAAGGAGACCAGTGCCGAGTCCGTCGCGCGGATCCGGGCGGCGCTCACGTCGGTGAGTACGGCGGCGAGGGCCGTGTCGCGGACGAGGCCGATGCGTGGGTCACCGAGCCACCCCGATCCTGCCGGGATGATGGCGAGCCCGCTCGCCGACGGAAGGATGTCGACGTGCGTGGTCGTGGTCGTGGTGCAACCGGCGAGGACGAGCCCACCGGCGGCGGCAAGGCGAAGGAAGACGCGCGCGGTCATGGCACGGGGGGCGTTGGGGTCGTTCGCGATGGCGACGACCGCGGCCGTCAGAACATCGACATGGCGAGGAACGACCGCAGCGAGTCGTTCGTGTTGCGGAGGCGCCCCGACAGCACGCGGGTGACGGACCACAGGACCTTGTACGCGAGCTCGCGGTTGAAGTCGAGCAGCATCTCGAAGTCCGGCCGCGTGATGGTGAGCACCGTGGTGCCGCCGTTGGAGATCGCGTGCGTGGAGCGCTCGCTCCGGTCGAACACGGCCATCTCGCCGAACAGCGCGCCCGGCTTGAGGACGGCCAGTGCCTCCTCGCCGCTGCCGGGCACATCGCGACTGATGCGGACCTGGCCGTCGCAGATCAGGTAGAGGCGGTTGCCGCTTTCCCCTTCGCGGAAGATGAACTCGCCGCTGACGAACGTTTCCTCCCGGCAGATTTCGGACACCTGTGCGATTTCGCTCTCGTCGAGATCGCGGAAGATAGCGACGGCCTTCAACAGGGAGATCGTGTCGGACATGCGACTCCGCGATTACGTGTGGGCCGGTCGGGACGATCGAGAAGCAGATCCTTCGCGTCGCTCAGGATGACAGTATGAACCCGCACGCGCGGGGCGGGCAAGGTGCGGCGTCGGCGGCGGCTGCCATCGCGTCGCGTGATTATCTTGTGGGCCATGATGTCCGCGCGCCGCACGATCGTCCGCCTCCCGAACCTGCTGTCCTGGTCTCGCCTCGTGCTTGCGGCGGGCTTTGTCGCGACCGGTGGCGCAGAGGTGCGGGTCGGGCTCATCGGTGTCGCGGCGGTCACGGACTTCCTGGACGGCTGGCTGGCGCGTCGGGTGCACGCGACGTCGCGCTGGGGCGCACTGCTCGATCCCATCGCGGACCGGGTGTTCGTGCTCACGGTGGTGGGGACGTTCCTGTTCGGCGGCCTCCTGTCCACGTCCGCGTACTTCATCCTCATCATGCGCGACCTCGCCACGGCCGTCGGGTTCCTCGTCGCGCGCATGATCCCGTGGCTGCGTCCCGTGGTGTTCAAGGCGCGCATCCTGGGCAAGGTGGTGACGGTGCTGCAGCTCTTCACCCTCGCGGCAGTGCTTGGCGCCCCCAACGCGGTGCCTCTGCTCCTTGCCGGCGTCGCGGTCGCCTCGGTGCTGTCCATCGCGGACTATACGCTGGCCTTGTGGCGCGCCCGCGTCGCCTGAAGCGGCAGGCCGTACCCGGCCTGGCCATGATGCTGGTGACCGCGGCGGTTGCTGCGCGTCCCGCTCGCGCCCAGTCCGCTCTCGAGTTGCGGCCAGTCCCGGTGTTGCGCGCAGACGCCATCATCGCGAGTCACCAGACGTCGCTCGAGGTGGGGGGCGGTGCGCAGTTCCCCGCCGGATACTACGTGCGCGTGGACGTCCTCGGCGCCGCGGGGGAGCACGCGCAGGGCGGCGTGCATGACGCAAGTGGTCGCCTCGACGTGGTAGGGCGTTTCCTGCTCGACCCCTTTCGCCGGACGCCGTTCGGCCTGTCGGCGGGCGCGGGCCTGAGCCTGCGCGCGCGTCACGGCGACCGCATCCGGCCCTACCTGCTCATGGTGGCCGACCTCGAGGGACCGCGAACCGCCGCCGGCGTGTCACCAGCACTGCAGCTGGGCCTCGGTGGTGGCGTGCGCATCGGCCTCGCATTCCGCTGGTCGGGAAAGGCGGCGCGCTGAGCGACCGTGGTTCCCCGGTCGCCACGCACAAGCAGGTCCTTCGCTTCGCCCAGGATGACGACGCGGAAACGCAAACGCCTCCATGATCATGGAGGCGTGGTCGTTTCGGATCTATCGAGCGGCGGTCAGGCCGCCGAGGCGGCGTCGGTGTCCACACGCGCCTTTGGCGGCTGTGCGAACCGGAGTCCGAGCGTCTTGAGCTCGGTGATCTGCTGCTCGCTCAGCTCGGGAAAGCGATCGGTCATGTACTTGATCGTTTCCGCGAACCATTCCTCGACGTGCTCGGCGTCAGCACCAACGACGCCACAACGCATGATGTGCTGGAACAGCTCGTCGCGTGCCTGCTCGAAAGGCGAAGGCTCCACGGGTCCTGCGTATCGACGGGTTCCTGTAGTAGTTCTCTGCGGCTTGGCCATGAATTCGGATTTGGGTGGAAGACTGCTGAATATAACCGTTTGACGCTGTTTCTCACAGTGCCGGATGTCGTCGGATCAGTTCTGCATCGCCGCTGCGCCGATGAATTCGAGCAGCATGCTGGCCAGCGTGTCGGGCGCCTCTTCGGGGACGAGGCGCCCGACGCCCGGCAGGT
>JBDTYL010000041.1:0-4779 GCA_040005695.1 bacterium
GCAGCGCGTGTTCATCGGATGGGCGCAGGCGTGGCGCGGCAAGAGCCGGGAGGATACCGGCGGGAAAGACGATGTCGCGCAGCGAACCGTTGTAGGCATCGTTGGTCTGCGGTGTCATGGCCCAATCGGAGCGATCGACCGGTCCATGGCGACGGTTGGCGTAGAACGCCCAGTCGGCCGCCGCGGCGCGCTCCACATTGCCCACCAGGTCGTCGTCGCGGATCACCACGCGGGAATAGTCGCGCGGCGTGTCGGGATACCCGACCTTGATCACGTAGGTATCGAGCTTCTTCAGCGCCTCCGTCCTCGTGGCGGCACTCATCCAGTCGAGGGCGGCGATGCGCACGCGATACGCGGCCTTCAGGTCGTTGACGAGCGCAACGATCTTCGCCTTCGCCGCCGGCGGGAAGTACTGCGCGGCGTACAGCGTCCCCACGGCCCAGCCGATGTTGCCGAAGCGATCGAAGTGCCCGCCGGCGCCATAGTCGCCCCCCGAGACGGCATGCACGCCACGTTTCCAGCGCTCGGACTGCGCCTGCTGCCCCGACAACACCGTACCGCGGAAGACGAACGACGCATTCACGAACGGCGACGAAAGGTAGGGCGCGGCGAGGTCGGTGGCGCCGAACGCCATCCAGGCCTGAAGCACGTTCACCGGCGTCTGCGCCAGCACCGCGGCGATCTTCGGGAACGCCGACTTCTCTCCCACGATAACGCTGGACTCGCCGCGCAGGCCGGCGTTCGCGAGAAAGCCCGGCCAATCGAAGGCCGGGGCCATGGTCGACAGCGCCTGCACTGTCATCGGATTGTACGTCGCCGTATAGTCGCGTTGCTGCGTGCGGTCCCAACTCACCTCGGCAAAGCGGGTCTCGAGCGCGACGACGTCCTTCGCGCGCTGTGCCGCATCGGGCCAGTCGAGCCGCGTGAGCATCGTCGCGACGTACGCCTCGAAACCGGCGCGCTCCTTCGACATGTCGGGCTCGAGGTAGTAGTCGCGATCGGGAAGTGTGAGGCCACCCTGGTTGAGGTAGACCACGTAGCGGTCCGGGTGCTTGAGGTCGGCGTCGATGCCGAAGCCGAAGGCGCTCCCGTAGAAACCGGTGGCGCTCTTGCCCATCAATGCGGTGAGCGCGCGTTGCGTGGTGGCGGCGCGGATGTCGCGCAGCACGGGCGCGAGCGGCTTCGCGCCGAGTCGCTCGATGCGCGCCGAGTCCATGAAGCTGGCGTAGAACGCGCCGACCTTCCCCGCATCCGTAGTGGGTGCGTGCCCGGCGCGCGCCTGCGCCTTCTCCATGATCGTGCGCAGGCGCGCCTCGGTGTTGTCGGACATCGCCGCACGTGGCGAGTACACGGATTTGTCGACGGGGATCACCGTGTTCTTCACCCACGTCCCGTTGACGAAGCTGAAGAAGTCGTCGCCTGGCTTCACCGAGCGGTCGATGCCGGTGGTGTCGAATCCCCAGCGGCCGTACACAGGGTGCCCGGTCTGCGCGTGCAGGCTGGAGGCTGCGACGACGGATGTGAGGACGAACGCGACGACACGCTGCATGTGAGGCTCGCTGCGACAGGGTGGGAATACGGAGGCAACCGTCCTGCGACGGCCACCAAGCTTAGTTCACTCGGATGTTTGTTGACAGGGCAAGCATCCGGTCCTAACCTCGGCGCTCCTACCGAACGGAAGCACACACATGGAAAGGCGGGCCAGACGCCGCGTATCACTCGGCGCCGCAATACTGTTGCTTGTCGCACTCGCCGAAGCCGGCGCGCCGCTCGCCTCTCTTTCGACGCACGATGCGCCGCTCCCACCGCGCATCGAGCCGAACGACAACCGCAATGCCGCGGGACTCCGGATCGCCGGCGAGGTGCGCGTCGTCCTCAGGGCCCGCACCGGCCGCTGGTACCCCGACGCCGACCGTCGCCCCGCCGCGCTCACCGTGGCCGCATTCGCCGAGGGCGATGCGGCGCCGACAATACCTGGTCCGCTCATTCGCGTGCGCGCGGGCACGCGGCTGCGCATCACCGTCATCAACGCGCTCGACGGCAACTTCGCCGGCCAGCACCTCGTCGTCCACGGACTTTACGCGCATCCCGCATCCACGAGCGACACCGCGAGCGTTGCCGTCATCCGGCTCGCGCCTGGTGAGGAGCGCACCGTGGAGTTCGAGGCGGGCGAGCCAGGCACGTATCACTATTGGGCCGCCTTCACGGACAGCACCATGGCCCGCCGACCCCACCTCGACGCGGGACTGAGCGGTGCGTTCGTGGTGGATCCCGCCACCGGTCCCATCCAGCACGACCGCATCTTCGTGCTGTCACGCATGGAGTTGCCCGCCGAGGGCGAGGGTGCGGAGCACCAGCCGGAGCGCTTTGCGACAGCCATGAATGGACTGTCCTGGCCGTACACGGAGCGCATCGACGCCAACGTCGGCGACACGGTCCACTGGCGCTGGATCAACGCGACGAACAAGCCACACCCCATGCATCTCCACGGCTTCTTCTTCCACGTGGAGACACTCGGCGACGAGCGCAAGGACACCACGTTCGTGGGCGACATGCGGGAACTCGTCGTCACGGAGCGCATGATTCCCGGCGCCACGATGACGATGACGTGGGTGCCGGAACGCACCGGCAACTGGCTCATGCATTGCCACTTGCAGGTGCACACCGGTCCCGACGCAGGATGGGGATTTCCCGACATCCCGGGCACGCCGCCGTTCGGACTCGGCGTTGCGGAAACGCCGCCGACGGCGCAGCGCGCGCACGACATGGAGCGCGACATGGCGGGCCTGATCGTGGGCATCCGTGTGCACCCTGCGCCGCGGTCAAGCGCAGCGGTCACGCTCGCCGGAACCAGCGCGTCCAACGCGCGCCACACCGTTCGTCTGGGCGTACTCGGCCGCATGCCGGGTGAGAACGGTGTCAGCCAGATGGCCACGCGGGTGGACGATCCCGCCGCGCCGGGTGGGCGTGCGTCGTCCACCGGTCTGGGCGTAGGGCCCGCGATCGTGCTGCACCGCGGCGAGCCCGCGCGCATCACGGTGGTGAACGAATCGAAGGAGATGACGGCGGTGCACTGGCACGGCATCGAGCTCGAGAGCTACTTCGACGGCGTGGCCGGCTGGACCGGCGGCGCAGGCGGCGGCGGACCGCGCGGCGCCACGTCGCCGATGATCGCGCAAGGCTCGTCGTTCGACGCGCTCATGACGCCGCCGCGTTCCGGCACGTTCATCTATCACGCGCACACGCTTCGCACCTCACAGATGGCCGACGGCCTCTACGGGCCGCTCATCGTGCTCGAGCCGCGCGAGGTGTACGATCCTTCGTCCGAGATACTGCTGATGATCGGCGGACCGACGACAGACGAGACACATCCGCTCTTCCTCAACGGCGGGCATGCTCCCGCGCCGATGACCATCGCCGCCGGCCGTCACTATCGCGTACGCATCGTCAACATTGGCGAGACCAACGACGGGAACATCGTCGTGCTCGACGGCGAGGGGGCCGACGCGAAGCCGGTGACATGGCGCGCCACGGCGAAGGACGCCATCACGCTGCCCGCCGTTCGTGCCACGATGCGACCCGCGAAGCAGAAGGTGATGGTGGGCGAGACGTACGACTTCGACCTCGCGCCGGAAAAGCCGGGCGTGCTCCGCGTGAAGCTGTACAGCAGTGGCCACCTGATGGCGGCGCAGACGATCGTCGTCCAATAACGGTCTGGCCGGTTGATACGGGGCTGGCACCGGCGTAAGATGCCGGGTATGAGCTACCCCATCGCCCGCATCATCAACCTCCTCAAGCCGGGCACGCAGCGGCTGTGGCAGTCCACCGAATCCGACGCGCAGCGCCTCCTCCTCGCGGGCGACACCAACGCAGTGTGCAAGCTGGAAGGCTCGTTCGCCCTCGTGGTGCAGGACGGGCAGCGCGTGATGCTCGCACGAAGCCTCGACCGTCCGCTCCGTTACTTCCTGGCCAAGGCGGCCGAGGGACCGGTGCTGATCGTGGCCGAGCGGATTGACGAGATCGCGGCGCAGCTCGCGCAGCTCGGTTGGTCTTCGCAGTTCCATCCGAGCTACACGCGGATGGTGCCCGCGCACCACGTGACGACGCTGCGCCTTGTTGGCTGCCCCGATCCCAATCCGGTGCACACCCGCTTCTTCGACCCGCCGCGCGGCACGCTGCCCTTGGACCTCGACGTGATCGGACGCCGCTACATCGAGGCGCTCTATGATGAATGTCGCCGCTGGCTCGCCGCGCAGGATGCGACCGCGCCCATCGGCGTCATGTTCTCCGGCGGCATCGACAGCGGCGCCGTGCTGCTCTGCCTCTACAAGCTGCTGCTCAATGAAGGGCAGTCGCCCTCGCGGCTGAAGGCGTTCACGCTCAGCGTGGACGGCGCCGGCGACGACGCGAGCCAGGCGCGCGAGTTCCTTGCCCGCACGGACCTCGAGATGCTCGGCGAGACGATCGACGTGCCCTTCAGCGCGCTGGACCCGCTCCGTGCCGTCGAGGTGATCGAGGACTACAAGCCTCTCGACGTCGAGTGCGCCGCGGTGAGTCTCGGGCTGCTCGCAGCCATCCGCACCAGGTATCCCGAGTGGCGGCTGCTCGTGGACGGCGACGGCGGCGACGAGAACCTCAAGGATTACCCGATCGAGGAGAACAGCGAGCTCACGATCCGCAGCGTGGTGAACAACCTGATGCTGTACCAGGAAGGCTGGGGCGTGGAGTCGATCAAGCACTCGCTCACGTATTCCGGCGGCTACAGCCGCGGCTGCGTGC
>JBDTYL010000042.1:0-9503 GCA_040005695.1 bacterium
TCCACTTCGTGGTCATCTTCTTCGACTGCGTCCAGAACTCGATCGACCCGCGACCCGTGATGTCGCCCACGCCGAACTTGGAGTCGTTCCAGCCGCCGAAGGAGAACGGCTCGCGCGGCACGGGCACACCCACGTTCACCCCGACCATGCCGGCACTCGCGTGTTCCATCACGTAGCGCGCGACCCCGCCGCTCTCGGTGAACACCGACGCCGCATTGCCGTAGGACGACCCGTTCTCGATCGCGATCGCGTCCTCCACCGTCTTCGCCCGCACGATCGCCAGCACGGGGCCGAACACTTCATCCCGCGCGATCGCCATGTCCGGCGTCACGTGATCGAGGATCGTGGGACCGATGTAGTAGCCGTCCTCGCTGCCCTTCACCACGGTCTGCCGGCCATCCACCACGACGGTGGCGCCCGCCGCCTCCGCCTCATCGATGTAGCGCACGATGCGCTCCCGCGCCGCCGCGGAAATCACCGGGCCCACATCCTTGCCCGGCACCATCTTCCGCGCGACTTCCGCCATGCGCTCGATGATGTGGTCAGTCTTCGAGACGGCCACCATCACCGACGCCGCCATGCAGCGCTGCCCCGCGCAGCCGGACATCGACGCGACGATGTTCGTCGCCGCCATCTCGCGGTCCGCGTCGGGCATCACGATGAGGTGGTTCTTCGCGCCGCCCAGCGCTACGCACCGCTTGAGGTTCGATGTCGCGCGACGATAGACGATCTGCGCCACCTTGGTCGAGCCTACGAAGCTCACCGCGGCGATGCCCGGGTGGTCGCAGATCGCCTCCACCACCTCCCGCCCGCCATGCACCACCTGGAGCACACCCGGCGGCAGTCCTGCCTCGGTGAACAACTCCACGATGCGGCGCGCGCTCAGCGGCACCATCTCGCTCGGCTTCAGGATCATGCAGTTGCCGAGTGCGATCGCGTTGGGGATCGACCAGTTCGGTACCATGTTGGGGAAGTTGAACGGCGTGATCGACGCCACGACGCCAACCGGATACCGCTCCACGCGGCATTCCACGCCGCGGCTCACCTCGAGCACCTCGCCCATGACGATCTGCGGCAACGAACACGCAAACTCCGTCAGCTCGGCCGACTTGAGCACCTCGGCGCGCGCCTCGTTCGTGATCTTGCCATTCTCCTCGGTGACCAGCGCCGCGAGCTCGTCGATGTCGCGCTCGAGCAGCGTCTTGTACCGGTAGAGCACCTGCACCCGCTCCTTGATCGGGGTCGCGGCCCACGAGGGGAATGCCGCACGTGCGGCCACGACGGCGGCGTCCACGTCCCGCGCACCGGAGAGCGGCACCCGCGACAGGATCTCGCCGCTACTCGGATTGTAGACGTCCATCGTCGGCGCATCCGGCGACACGAACGCGCCGCCGATGCAGTTCTGCACTTCGGCGTATTTCATGGTCAATGATGCGAAGGGGGGCCGCGACGGGCAAGCACGGACAGCGGACCGGCGCAACCGGACGCGCCGTGTGCTATGGCTCCAGGACCGGAGTGTCCGGCGGCGTGATGCGCGGCGCGCGCCCGGTGGCCTTCGCGCGCAGGCCCACCGAGAGGCAGAGCGCGGACAGGCGCTGACGCTCGAGCGGCAGCGTCAGGTCGGCGAGCGCGGCGCGCTGGAGCGCCGGCAGCAGCGGCGCCGGCGGCGTTGGCGCGATACGGTACAGGATGCGGGCGCCCCCCGCCGCGACGGGCAGCGCGAGCAATTCCGCACCGGCTCCGCTCGCCAGCGTGCGATCCACCACGAGCATCAGTGGCGGATGCGCCAGGCACAGCTCCCGGGCCTCGGCCAGCGACGCCGCCACAGCTGGACGATGCCCCTGTCCCGCAAGCGACTGCGCCAGGCCCTCCAGCAGCGCCACATCGGCGCCCACCAACATGACATACGTCATCGAATGCTGCACTCCTCATCAAGCATGTGACCGCCCATCCCATCCCCCATATCATGGCGAAAGGTCATCGCAGCTTCGGTGCCGCTCATCACAACCTCAGGCCATCCCCGAGAGCAGGACGCGGCTCACGAGGCCCTCCAGCAACTGCAAGCCGAAATACGCCACGATCGGAGTGATGTCCACCATTCCGAGTGTGGGAATCACGCGGCGTAGCGGGCGCAACATCCATTCGGTGGCGCCGTACGACCAGCGAAACCACGGCGACCCCGCCGCCCGGGGAAACCACGACGTCAGCACGCGCACGAGCAACGCGAGGCGCAGGAAGCCGAACGTCCAGCGGACCATGAGCACCACGAACCCCGTGGGGCCGGCGGCCGAAGCGAACGCAACTTCCTGCACGAGACCAACTGCCATGTCGAACGCGGCGAGCAGGAGTGCCGCGAGCACGACGTACGCGACGAGCGCCCACCACGGCGTGTTGGACGGATGCCCGCCTGCACGAAGGACCTGTCGCTCGATGCCGCCAAGCCGCGGATCCACCCGGGCGCGCAGGAAACGCGCGACACCGTTGAAGGGATTGATCCGGCGTGTGCGCGCGGCCCAGTCCGCCGTCGCCACTGCGAGCAGCACGACGCCGACGCCAAGGAGCGCAACGCGGGCAATGGCGGAGAGCGCCGCGAGTGCGGCGAGCGCTGAGGTCATGCGGCAAAGCTGTTGAGGGGGGACGCTGCCTACAAGTGCGCACGGCCTTGAAATTGACACTCCGCCGCGTCAATTACATGACATGCCGACCTCGACCGACCGCCGCTACTGGCTCGTGAAATCGGAGCCTGACGTCTTCTCGTTCGACGACCTGCTCGCGAAGCCCCGCCAGACCACGCACTGGGATGGCGTACGGAATTATCAGGCACGCAACACCATGCGCGACGACATGAAGAAGGGCGACCTCGTCTTCTTCTATCACTCCAGCACCGACCCCGCGGAGATCGTCGGCATAGCCGAAGTGGTGCGCGAAGGGTACCCGGACCCCACGGCGCTCGACCCGGCCGACTCGCACTTCGACCCGAAGAGCAAGACGGACGCGCCCACCTGGTACATGGTGGACCTGAAGGCGGTCGAACGCCTGCCTCGCCCGCTCTCACTCACAGAGCTGCGCGGCGTGAAGGGACTCGAAAAGATGACCCTTCTCCAGAAGGGCAGCCGCCTGAGCGTCCAGCCGGTGACCGCCGCCGAATGGAAGGTGATCACGACCCACTCGGCGAAGAAGCGCTGAGTCAGCGCGCGAGCGACCGCCAGAGGAGCCAGGCGCCGCTCGCCGAGCCCACCACGGCGACGGCGGCGCGCACCCACGCCTGCGGAATACGCTGCGCACCCCGCGATCCCAGGTAGCCGCCCGCCATCGCGGCCACCGCCATGCTCAGCGCCACCGGCCAGTCCACGATCCCGCTCGTGGCGAAGGTGATGGAGGCGACGAGGTTCATGCAGAAACCGCCCCAGTTCTTCAGGCCGTTCATGCGATGCATGTTCATGAAGCCCATGAAGCCGAGAGCGGCCAGCATCAGGATTCCCACACCGGCGCCGAAGTAGCCGCCGTAGATCCCCACGAGAAACTGCCAGGCGAGCAGCACGGGCGTTGGTCCGGCTGCCGTCAGCGCCTCGTCGTCGAGCGATGTCGCGTGATGACCCTTCACCCATCGCAGGAGGGGGCGCTGCACGACGAAGAGTGCAGTGGCGCCCAGCACCAGCCAGGGCACCACGTGGTCGAACGTGGCGCCGGGAGTGTGGAGCAGCAGCCACGCTCCCAGGCCGCCGCCGAGCAGCGACGGCATCGTGAGCGCGATGGCCCATCGGCGCGCGCCCGCGAGCTCGGTGCGATACCCCAGCATGCTCGTGAGGGCGCCAGGCAGGAGCGCCACGGTGCTCGTCGCGTTGGCGGCGAGCGGGGGCAGTCCGGCGGCGACCAGCGCCGGGAACGTGAGCAGCGTACCACCGCCTGCGATCGCGTTCATGATCCCGCCGACAAACGCGGCGGCGGCGGCGATGGCAAGGCGGCCGGCGTCTATGGCGTGTGGTGACGACATCCGGGGCAGGGAAAACTCGGTCGGTGGCGGCGCACGAACGACGAAGATAAGCGCTGGACTGATTCGCGCTGATCCGGGCGGCGTCGCGGGGAGGCTCCCACCCGCGTACATTTCGGACGCGACGGAGCATGCGTTCCGCCGTTGGAAGCGCATCTTCAGGGAGAACGTGGACATGGACAACACCGAGTCGAACGCGGCTGGCGGGTCGCTCGAGATCAAGGATTCACGCACCGGAACGAGCTACACCGTTCCCATCATGCCTCCGGCAACGGAAGGCGACACCGCCATTCGCGCGATGGATCTTCGCCCGATCAAGGTCGACAAGGGCGAGTTCGGGCTGATGACGTACGATCCGGCGTTCATGAATACCGCGTCGTGCAAGAGCGCCATCACCTTCATCGATGGCGACAAGGGGATCCTTCGCTACCGCGGCTACCCCATCGACCAGCTCGCGGAGAAGGCCAGCTTCCTCGAAGTGGCGTGGCTGCTCCGCAACGGCGAACTGCCCACGCAGAAGCAGTACGACGACTGGACACACCAGATCACGTACCACACGTACGTGCACGAGAACATCAAGACGTTCCTTCAGGGCTTCCGGTACGACGCCCACCCGATGTCGATGCTGTGCAGCACCGTCGCGGCCATGTCGAGCTTCTACCCGAACGCCAAGAACATCCAGGATCCCGAGGAGCGGGACATCAGCATCATCCGCCTTCTCGCCAAGCTGCCGACGCTCGCGGCGTTCTGCTTCCGTCACGTGAAGGGCCTTCCCTTCATCTACCCGGACAACGACCTCGGCTACGTGGAGAACTTCCTGTCGATGGTCGCGCGGATGACGGAGCCCAAGTACGAGGGCAACCCCATCTTCGTGAAGGCGCTGGAAGTGCTGTTCATCCTGCACGCCGACCACGAGCAGAACTGCTCCACCAACGCGGTCCGTGCCGTCGGCAGCTCGCACGTCGATCCCTTCTCGGCCGTCGCGGCCGGCATCGCGGCGTTGTACGGCCCGCTGCACGGCGGCGCCAACGAGCAGGTGCTGCACATGATCAAGGAAATCGGCGACGTGAAGCACGTGCCGGCCTTCATCGAGGGCGTGAAGGGCGGCAAGGGCAGCAAGCTGATGGGCTTCGGCCATCGCGTGTACAAGAGCTACGACCCGAGAGCCCGCATCGTGAAGAAGCTGGCTGATGAGGTGTTCAAGGTTGTTGGCGTGGACCGGGACCTCGAGATCGCGCTCGAGCTGGAGCGCATCGCACTTTCGGATGACTACTTCGTGTCGCGCAAGCTCTACCCGAACGTCGATTTCTACACGGGGCTGATCTACCGCTCCATGGCGTTCCCCACCGACTTCTTCACGGTGCTGTTCGCCGTGGCGCGCACGGCGGGCTGGCTGTCGCAGTGGGAAGAGATGCTCAACGACAAGGAGCAGAAGATCGCGCGTCCGCGACAGATCTACACTGGCTATGGCGAGCGTCCGTACGACGGATCGCTGGACTACGCCGTCGCGTCGTCGCGCAAGAAGGACGCGGTGCGGAAGTAGTTCGCGGCTGCACGGATCCAGGACGGCCGGCGTGGACGCATCGACGCCGGCCTGTGTCATCCTGAGCGACCGGTGTCATCCTGAGCTTCCGGTGTCATCCTGAGCTTCCGGTGTCATCCTAGCTTCCGGTGTCATCCTGAGCTTCCGGTGTCATCCTGAGCGCAGCGAAGGATCTGCTTGTCGCGGCCAGACAAAGCGGATCCTTCGCTGCGCTCAGGATGACAGGTTGTTACCAGCCGGGCCACAAGCAGATCCTTCGCTGCGCGCAGGATGACGGGTTAGCGGTCGCGTACAGCATACGTCGCACACACGCGGCTCACCGGGCACGCGCCGCAGTGCGCGATCCGCGCGGTGCACACCAGCGCGCCGAGCTCCATGAGCGCCTGGTTGTGCGTCCACGTCGCCTTGCCGGTGCGAGGCAGGATCGCGCGCGCGATGGACCACAATTGCTTCTGCCCCACGCCGGACTTGATCACAACGCTGGGTGCAAAGACGCGCTTCAGGACCCGCGCCACGTTCGTGTCCACCAGCTCCGCGCGCCGTTCGTACGCGAACGAGCTCACCGCGCCCGCCGTGTACGCGCCGACGCCCGGCAGTGCACGCAGGTCGGCCACGTCGGGCGGCAACGTGGCGCCCACATCGCGCCCATTGTCGGTGACGAGCCTGGCAAGGGCGTGAAGGTTTCTCGCTCGGGCGTAATACCCGAGCCCCGACCACGCCTCTGTCACGCGCTTTGGTCGTGCCCGCGCGACATGATGCAGCGTCGGGAAAGTCCCGAGAAAGCTGTCGTAGTAGTCCACCACGCGCGACACCTGCGTCTGCTGCAGCATCAGCTCCGAGACGAGGATGTGATACGGGTCGCGCGTCTTCCGCCACGGCAGGTCGCGTCCGTGGACGCGGAACCAGCGCCGGAGGCGCGTGCCGAACTCGCGTGCGCGCGCCGCGTCGGGTAGGGCGTGAAACGCGCGTGCGCGCGGACGCCGCGGCGCCACTACTGCGGAGTCCAGGACGGCGCCGAGGTGAACAGCCCGTCCACGAACCCGATCCGGTGGGCGAGGAAGAGGCCGAACCCGATGCTCGCCACGCCCGACGCGATGCGCAACGTGCGGTTCAGGCTCGTGAACCGGTGCGTCGCCAGCAGCGACGGCGCCGCGATGGACGCCGTGATGAGCAGCATGCCCACGATGGTGCCGACGCCGAATACGCCGAGGTAGGCAAGGGCCCACAGCGGGTTGGGAATGAGCGCAACCTGCGGCAGCGTCGCCACGGCTGCCGAGCCCGCGAGGCCGTGGATGAAGCCGACGGTGAGCGGGCGCGCGGTGCTGTCCGCCACGCGGCGCTCGCCGCCGGCCAGCGTGAGCAGCCCGAGGACGACGAGCATCACCGCCACCGCGAACTCGAGCGACAGGCCGACGCGCGCCGGAATCGTCGAGAGCTGCACCTTGAGCAGGATGATCGCGCCGCCGACGAGGAAGATCGTCGTCGTGTGGCCGATGCCCCAGAGCACACCGGTACGCGCGGCGCGCGCGAGCGAGCGCTGCTGCGCCACGATCGTCGTCACGGCAACGACGTGATCCGGGTCGGTTGCGTGTCGCATGCCGAGCAGGAAGCCCAGCACGGTCACGGAGATGAGTGCGGTCAGCATCGCTGCACCGCCACAAGCAGGCCCTTCCCTTCGGCCATGCTCACCCGAGCCTCGCGAGCGCCATCCGCGCCACCGCCGCACCGGTGAACACCGCGAGCAACCCGAGCCCCACGCTGGCGAGGACGTTCACCACCGCGAGCGACGCACCGCCGCCCTCCACGAGCCCGACGGTGTCAGCAGTGAAGGTCGAGAACGTGGTGTACCCGCCGCAGAGCCCCACCGCGAGCAGCAGCCGGGTGGCGTTCGCATGCTCGCCCTGCCGCGCGACCATCACGAGGATGACGCCAAGCAGGAAGGACCCCGTGACGTTCACGATGAGCGTGCCCACCGGAAAGGGCAGGACCCCACCGTTGCGCGGAATGAAGTCGTCGAGGCGCCGCTGCAGCCAGGTACCCACGACAAAGCGCGCGAGCCCGCCCACGGCGCTCCCGATGGCGACGTACAGATAGTTCAGCATGCCGGTGCTTTGCGCATTTCAGCGGACCAATCTAACCTGCCTGCATCATGACTGCCCCCATCAGCCTCGCCGACGTCCAGGCCGCGCAAGACCGCCTCGCCGCGCACCTCCAGCCCACCCCGTGGCGCGCGTACCCGACCCTCGACGCCCACGTGCCCGGCGTCCGTCTCTTCGTCAAGCACGAGAACGTGCAACCCACCGGGTCATTCAAGGTGCGCAACGGCCTGGCCACGCTCACCGCACTCGATGCCGGCCAGCGTGCGCGCGGTGTCGTCGGCGCCACGACAGGCAACCACGGACTCGGCCTCGCGTACGCCGGCCGCGCCCTCGGCGTGGCCGTCACGATCTGCGTGCCCCAGGGCAACAATCCGGAGAAGAACACCGCGCTGCGGGCATGGGGCGCCACCGTGGTGGAAGAGGGCGCCGACTACGATGCCGCCACTCACGTGGCGCAGCGGCTGGTCGACGCGCGCGGCCTCACGCTCTGCCACTCCACCAACAATCCGCAGGTCCTCGCCGGCGCCGGGACGATGACGCTCGAGATCCTCGCGCAGTGTCCGGACCTGGAGGTGCTGCTCATCGCCGTCGGTGGCGGCTCACAGGCCGTGGGCGCGATCACCGTGGCGCGCGCGCTGCGGCCGGACCTGCGCATCATCGGCGTGGGTGCGGCGGGTGCGCCCGCGGGCTACGACGGCTGGCATGCGCGCGCGATGCGCACCACGCCGCGCGCGGACACCTTCGCCGAGGGGGTCGCCACGCGCTCGACGTATTCGCTGACGTTCGACACGCTGCTCGGCGGCCTCGCCGACGTCGTCAAGGTCACCGATGCCGAGATCGCGGAGGCGGTGCGGGTGATCCTGTCCGCCACGCATCACCTCGTCGAGGGCGCCGGCGCCATGGGAATCGCCGCGGCGACGCAGCTCGCCGGGCAGCTGCGCGGGAAGACGGTGGGCGTGGTGTTCTGCGGGGGGAACATGGATTCGGGAGTGCTGCGCCGCATTCTCAACCGCGAGCTGTGACTCTCTGCCGGAGGGCACGCAGGTTGTCATCCCGAGCGCAGCGAAGGATCTGCTTTTTCACTACGGCGGGCGACAAGCAGGTCCTTCGCTCCGCTCGGGATGACAGGAATAGGCTCACGCTGACAAAGCGTGTGGTCAGCTGACCTTCCGCGTCTTCCGCTTGAGGAAGTCCATCAGGATGAACTGGCCGAGCGTCATCGTCGTCGTGAAGTACGCCTTGCCGCGGCTGATCTCGCTCATCCGCTTCACGAACTCCACCAGTGCACGGTCGCGGGCGAGCATGAACGTGTTGATCATGATCCCCGACTTCCGGCACGCCGCCACTTCCTGGAGTGTCTGCTCGATGACCGTGACGTCGAGCCCGAACGAGTTCTTGTAGATGCGGCCATCGGGCATCGTGAGCGCCGATGGCTTGCCGTCCGTGATCATGATGATCTGGCGCATGTCCTTCTTCTGCGCCATCAGCAGCCGCCGCGCGAGCTTCAGCCCCTCGGCCGTATTGGTGTGATACGGCCCCACCTGTGCACTTGCCAGCGTGGCCAGCGGGATCTCCTCGGCCGAGTCGTGAAAGAGCACGACCTTGATGGAATCGCCGGGGAATTGCGTGCGGATGAGGTGCGTGAGCGCGAGCGCGACCTTCTTCGCGGGCGTAAAGCGATCTTCGCCATAGAGAATCATCGAGTGCGAGCAGTCGAGCATCAGCACCGTCGCGCAACTCGAGCGGTACTCGGCCTGCCGCACCATGAGGTCGCTGTACTCGAGGTCGAGCGGAACCTTCACGTCACCCGTGCGGATCATCGAGTTCTTGAGCGTCTCGTTGACGTCGATGTTCAGCACGTCGCCGAACT
>JBDTYL010000043.1:0-36060 GCA_040005695.1 bacterium
GCGCTTGTTTCCGCTTGCAGACCTGATAACACCAAATATTCCCGAAGCAGAACGTATAGCAAAGATGTCGATCGCCTCGAGCGATGATATAGCTATGGCGGCCGAAAAAATGCGGACGATGGGAGCTCGCATGCGGCTCCGAACGCGCAGCAGCAGGAGTGCCGCGACCGCTGCCAGGCCAGCGACGAATCCCCACCACAGACCCACCGCACCAAGACGCGTGTGAAAGCCCAGCAACACGCTCACGGGCAGGCCGATGACCCAGAAGCCGGCGAGATTGATGAGGAGCGGCGCCCGCGTGTCACCGAGCCCTCTCAGCACGCCGGCGCATACGGCCTGTGCGCCGTCGAATACCTGAAACACGCCGGCCACGGGAATCAGGGCGGTCGCGAGCGCGACGACCGGAGCATCGTTCGTGTAGAACGACGCGAACGTGCCTGGGATGGCGAGGAAGACAGCTGCGGTGAGCGCCATGAAGCCGATCCCGCACACCAGCGCGGCACGGGCGCCCTCGCGGGCTCCGTCCTGGTCTGCGGCCCCCGCGGCGTGTCCCACGCGGACTGCGGCCGCGGCACCGACTCCGAGCGGCACCATGAACGTGAGGCTCGCGAGGTTGAGGGCCACCTGGTGTGCCGCGATCTGCACGGTGCCCAGCACGCCCATCAGCACGCCGATGCCGGCGAAGGCCCCGAACTCGACCCCTTGCTGCAGTGCGATGGGAATGCCCAGGCCCAGCATGGCGCGCAGGGGACCCATGTGCAGTGTCTCCGGACGCCAGGGAACCAGCGTGGGGCGGAGCGCACTCCACCCGAACGCGAGGAGCAGGAACACCATCAGCCACCTGCTCACCAGCGTAGCCCACGCGGAACCCGGCGCACCCAGCGCGTGGACACCGAGATGTCCGTACACGAATACCCAGTCGAGGAATGCATTCGCCAGGTTCGCCACCACGATCACGGCGACGAGCACGCGCATGCGCCGAAGCGCCTGAAGGCTCTGCCGCAGCACGACGAAGGCGAGAAAGGGAAGTACGCCCGGAATCGAGATGAGCACGTAGGAGCTCGCGACAGGCACGAGCGTCGCGGGCTGTCGAAGCATCACGAGGACGGGCCGCACGGGGAGCAGCACGACGCTCATCACCACCGCGAGCCCGAACGCGAGGATGAACCCGCGTTGCACGCCGCGCGCGACTCCCTCGAGATCCTGCGCCCCCACCGCCTGGGAGACGACGGCATCCAGTACCATCAACGCTCCTGACGCGGGCACCACGAGCGCGGTGAAGTACAAGTTGCCCAGCGCCACGGCGGCGAGCGCCGCCGCCGACACGCGACCCACCATGAGTGTATCGACGACGCCCATGAGCATCAGCCCCACCTGCGCCAGCACCACCGGAATGGCGATGCGTGACATGGCGACGACTTCGGCACGTCGGGGCAGGCGTGAGAGCACGGCAACGCGTCCGGATGAGTGGTTGGGACAGCTAACTTACGCACATGTGTCCCATCCGGGCTCTCGTCTACCTCGTCATCGCCCTAGTGCTCCCCTGCGCCGGTGCGGTGGCACAGCATGCGGGTCACGACAGTGCGATGGGAGCTGACAGCGGAACGCACGCCGTCACGCACGTGATGGTGCAGGCGATTCCCCTGGCCACACGTGCTGCACCCTCCGCTGGCGGCACGTCACAGGAGCAGGTCGCGGTCACGCAACTGCTATTGATGGGTCACGCTTCGTTCCTGCGTGGGCGACTGACGGCAGCCCTCGCGCTCGATGGCGAAGGACTCACGATGCCCAACGGCGAGTTGAACACCGGCGCATATGGCGAGGGCTTCGTGGACCGGCGCCATCCGCACACGTACCTGCACGAGATCATGGTCACTGGCCGAGGGAGCGCGGGACCGATCGCTCTGTCCGCCACCGCGGGCCGCGGCTTTGCGCCCTTCGGCACCGACGACCCGATGGTGCGTCCGCTCGTCAAGTTTCCCATCGATCACCATCTGGCGCAGATCCTCGAGCGCGCGGTCGTCATCGGAGCCGCGCGCGCTGGCAGGCTCACCGTCGAAGCCGGCGCCTTTGGAGGGGACGAACCCGCGCATCCGTCATCACTGCCCACGGCAGGTCGCTTCGGCGATTCGTGGGCAGTGCGCACGACTGTCCTCCCGACTCCCATGGTCGAGCTCCAGGGCAGCTATGCACGCGTGGCCTCACCGGAGGATCCATCAGGCGCGGGGCTCGGCCAGCGCAAGCAGAGCCTGTCCGCACGCGCCGCTTCCGCAGACGGCGCGAGCTACCTGCTCGCGGAGTGGGCGCGGACCGCCGCGCATGATCCGGCGCGCGATGCCGACGTGTTCGCCTACGAGGCGGTATTGTTCGAGGGAGCGCTGGGTGCCGGCCCACTCGGAATCGCCCTTCGTCTTGAGCAGAGCGAACGACCCGAGGAGGATCGGCTCCAGGAGCCATTCCGCACGCCACGCCCGAGTGTGGACCTGAGCATCAACGGCATCACGCGGTGGCGCGTGGTCACCTTGCATGCCGCCGCGCCCGCCGTGACGCGCCGAGCGTTCGCCGGGGTCCCCTTCGTCGAGGTCGCGCGCCTGTGGGCGATGCCACGCGACGCCCGCACGCTCATCACTCCGGAACGACTGTACGGAACCTCGCGTTTCTGGATGGCCACTGCCGGACTGCGGCTCCGGATCGGGGCACCGCTTGGGCGCATGGGGCGCTATGGCGTTGCCGATGTCGCCGGCGCGCCCCTTACCGCGATGGCGCGCACGCTGAGCACCCCATGTCCACTGAATCGTCCGCGACTGCGCACCAATCCGGCTCCCTGAATCGCCATTCCATGCTCCGAACTTCCCGCGTCCCGATGGTGGTGGCTCTGCTGGCTGGCATGGCGTGTACCGGCGGTGACACGACGATCCCCGATACGCCCGTCAGGTCATCCACACCCGTGACCATGTCGGTGCTCGGCCGCGGCGATTTCAAGCCGGCGAGGATTTCGGCGGAACTGGCCGTCCGCGGCAGCACCGCCTATAGCACCACCTGGGGGAACAGCACATCCACGAGCGCCTTTTACATATGGGACGTGTCCGCAAACACGCCCATCCTCGTGGACTCCGTCATCGTGGACGGCGCCCGCACGCTGGGTGACGTCGCCGTGAGTGACGATAGGGCCACGCTGGTGGTCGCCACGGAATCCGCAGGCTCGCTGGCTACCTATAGCCTGGCGGATCCCCGAAAGCCCGTCCTTCTCGGGCGCTTCGCGCCGACGCATGTCACCGCCGGGGTGCACACAGCGGAAATTGGCCGCGTGAATGGGACGCTCTATGGCTTCCTGGCGATCGATCCTGGTGGGGGGCAGCCGGCGCGGTTGGTCATCGTGAACCTTTCGAGTCCCGCATATCCACAGGAGATCTACACCATCACCATCGGCAACCCCTACGTGCACGACACCTTCGTACGGGACGGCATCCTCTTCCTCGCGCTCTGGAACGATGGCGTAGCCATCTGGGACATCGGCGGAGGAGGGAAAGGCGGGACGCCGGCGGCCCCCGTCGAACTCGGACGCGTGCGCACCGTGAACGGCAGGGTGCACAACATCTGGTGGCTCAAGGACCCCGTCACCGGCATCGCCCAGTACGCGTTTGTCGGTGAAGAGGGCCCAGGGTCCATCGGCGTATCATCGATCGGTGACGTCCACGTCATCGACGTTGGCAGCATGAACGCGCCCAGGGAAGTGGCGTTCTACAACGTGACGGGTGCCGGCACGCACAATTTCTCCGTGGACGAGGCGAACGGAATCCTCTATGCGGCGTACTACAATGGCGGCGTCCGCGCACTGGATGTCCGCGGTGACCTTGGCACCTGTACCGACGCGCAGCGATCCCTGCCCACCAACAGCACCGTCCCACTGTGCGACCTGCGCAAGATGGGGCGCGAGCTTGGCATCGGATTGCTCGATCAGGGCAACCAGGTGTATGTCTGGGGCGTCCAATACCAGAGCGGCGCGGTGTATGCTTCCGACATGATCAACGGCGTCTGGAAACTTCGCCCGGTTTCGCGCCAGTAGGGCTGCATGCGGGGTGCGGTGGGACATCGGTGCCCCGATTTGCTACATTTCGCTGAAGACGGTCGCGCGTCCGCGCCTCCGGTGTCCTCCTCCAGAGGTCGTTCGATGCTCCGCCCCCGTACTGCAGCCGTCGCTTCGCTGCTGCTGCTCCCCATGGCCGCCGGAGGGTTTCTCCTCCAGGGTGGACCCGTGCGTCCCACGCAGCGACTGTTCGACCAGGTCGCCTCGATCGTGGCGAGCCGCTACGTCGATACGCTGAAGGACGCGACGATCTACGAGAAGGCGGCAACGGGGCTGGTGCGCGAGCTGAATGATCCCTACAGCGAACTCCTCGCGCCGAAGGCCAACGAGGATTTCAATCGCAACGTCGGCGGCCGATATGGCGGCGTCGGGATGGCGCTGGAGGAGCAGAAGAATAGCGGGCCCATTCGCGTCGTCGTGAACCGTGTCTTTCCGCACACGCCGGCCGAAGAGGGTGGCGTCCTCGAAGGTGACCAGATCGTGAAGGTCGATTCGCTCGTCGTCACAGGGACAACGAAGATCGACAGCGTGACCAACGCACTTCGCGGTGTCGCCGGCACCACCGTTCACGTGACCTACGCGCGCCCCGGCGTGCCGGAGCCGATCAAGCTCTCGTTCAAGCGCGCGATCATCCACGTGCCGGCGGTGCCCTACGCCACCCTGGTGGGCGACCACATCGGCTACATCCCGCTGCAGACGTTCAACGAGAACACCGCGGAAGAAGTCGAGGCTGCCGCAATGAAGCTCGTGGCCCAGGGCGCGAAGGGGCTCGTGCTCGACCTGCGAGATAATGGCGGCGGCATCGTCGAGCAGTCGCTCGCCGTGACCTCGCTGTTTCTCAAGGACGGCCAGCCGATCGTGAACGTGCGTGGCCGCAACACCCCGGACGAAGTCGCGCGCGCCTCGAGCGACCACCTCTCCTCGCAGCCGCCTCTCGTCATCCTCACCGACGGCAACACTGCCTCCGCCAGCGAGATCGTGGCGGGTGCGCTCCAGGACCACGACCGTGCACTGGTGCTCGGCACCACCAGCTTCGGCAAGGGTCTGGTGCAGTCGCTCTTTCCGCTGGATGGCGGCTACGCGCTCAAGATCACCACGGGCAAGTGGTACACGCCGAGCGGCCGCAGCATCCACCGGGAGCGGAAGCTGCTGCCCGATGGCCGCCTTGTGGAAACAAAGCCGGACTCGCTGGAGACCGAAGCGGAGAAGCGCGCGCGACCCACGTTCAAGTCCGATGCGGGTCGCACCGTGTACGGCGGCGGTGGCATCAGCCCCGACGTGATCGTGCCGGATGACACGCTGTCCACTGCCGAGCAGGAATTCTACCGCGCCGTGGCGCCGAAGGCGCAGGCTTTCATCACCACGCTGAATCAGTACGCGTTCGAGCTGAAGGGCTCGCCGCGGGACTTCACGGTGTCCCCGGCATGGCGGACCGAGTTGCGCCGCCGCCTCACTGCGGCCGGTGTGACCATCGATCCGAAGCACGAGGCCGTGGCGAACAAGTTGCTCGATCGCGAGCTGGATCGGCGCGTCGCCCGCCTCGTCCTCGGCGACGCCGGCGCGAAGCAGCGCTCGCTCGGTGAGGATCATCAACTCTCGCGCGCAGTGGATCTCCTGACGGCCGCGCACACGCAGAACGCCCTTCTCGCCGCGGCGCACACCTCGACGAGCTCCAACACGCCGCCGAAGCGATAGGAAGAAAGATGGGTGCGGAGGCGAAGACCACGTTGCGGCTGGGCAAGGAGGCATTTGCCGGCACGGCCCTCCTCGAGACCGACGAGCTCCGGTTTCGCGGTGAGACTCGCCTTCGCATTCCGTTCGCCAGCATTCGCTCCATCGAAGTCCGCGGCGGCACGCTGCGGGTGACGCACGCGCAGGGTCGTGCCGAGCTCGACCTCGGCGTAACAGTCGCGCCGCGATGGGCGGAGAAGATCCGGTCGCCTCGATCCCTCGCCGAGAAACTCGGCGTGAAGGATGGAATGCAGGTGGCGGTACTGGGCGTGACCGACGAGGCGGTCCTGCAGAACCTTGCGAGCCGCGGCGCCATCGTCGTCACCGGCAAGGTGCCCACGGGAGTCCCCCTCGTCCTGTGGCGCGTCACGAGCGCCGCGTCGCTGTCGAAGCTGCCGGCAATCACCAGGAAGATCGCACGCAATGGTGCCATCTGGGCCGTGCACCCGCGCGGCGTTCCTTCAATTGCCGACACGGTGATCTTCGCCGCGGCGAAGAAGGCGGGTCTCACCGCGACGAAGGTGGTGCGGTTTTCGGACGTCGACACGGCGGAGAAGCTCGTCATCCCGGTTGCGGCGCGTTGACCGCCCCGGACGGCAGCGACTACAGACCCGACGCGCCGCGCGCTCCGGTGGTACACGCCATCGAGGTGACGCGTAGTGCGCGCTACTACACGCTCGGGCCCACGCACGGCTTTCCACGCGAAATCTGGTTCGTATGCCACGGATACGGCCAGCTGGCCGCACGCTTCATCCAGCAGTTCGTACATCTCGATGACGGCAACCGGCTGATCGTCGCTCCGGAGGCGCTGTCGCGATACTACCTCGACCCCATCCCCGAGCGCCGGCACCAACGTACGCCGAGGGTCGGCGCGTCGTGGATGACGCGCGAGGATCGACAGCCAGAGATCGTCGACTACGTGTCGTTTCTCGACCGCGTCGCCAGCGAAGTCAGGCACCACCTTGCCGGCGCTTCACCGCGTATCATCGTCCTCGGCTTTTCGCAGGGCACGGCGACCGTGAGCCGATGGCTCGCCGCGGGTGGCCATCGGGCGGACGAGGTGGTGCTCTGGGGAGGCGCCATCCCGCCAGAGCTGGAACCCGCCGCGTGGTTCGAGCGACTGCAGGGGGCTTCGCTTACGCTCGTTGCCGGCACCACCGACGAGTTTGCCACTCCTGCCGTCATCGCTGCAGAAGGGGAGCGCCTGTCTACCGCCGGCGTGAGCTTCGCCGTGCAGCGCTACGACGGCGGACACATGATCGATGCAGATGCACTCGAGGCCCTTGCCGGCAGTTTCGCGGGACGCTGAATTGCGCCACCGTTGTCCGCCCTATGACCGTCGTGCGTCCCGCAGCCGCTCGATTTCCCGCCTGTCCTTCTTGGTGGGACGTCCCTTCTCCTCGAAGACGAATGCTGCGGGTGCCATGCGCAACTGCTCCGCCAGTCTGGCACGCGTCACCACGCTGGCAGGCGTCTCCTCGTAGAGCGCCATTGCGCTACTGGCTGGCCCGCGCCGGTCACTCATCCCGCGCACGACCACCAGGTGCTCATACGGCCCCAGTCGGATGCTGAGTTCATCGCCGATTCGCAGCACTTTCGCCGGCTTCACACGCTCCCCGCTCACGAGGACCTTGCCGCCGCCAATCGCGTCCGACGCAAGTGCGCGGGTCTTGAAGAAGCGGGCCGCCCACAGCCACTTGTCGATTCGCACCCCGCCGGCGCCCACTCCGCTCGTCTCGCGCTTCTGCATCCGTCAAGATAAGCGGATGGGCTTGAGGAGTCCTTGACGCTGGGTCCATCGGATGTATATTTCGACATCGAATCATTCGACAACGATGCAATGCCAACTCACTACAAGGGCGCTCCCGACGCTGTTCTGGCACTGGACACCTACATCAAGCTGGCGCGTAGCGTCAACTCGATGCAGGCAATCCTGATTCCAGGGCTTCAACGGGACTTCGGCTTGACCGAGAGCCAGTTCGCCGTTCTCGAGGCGCTGGTCCACCTCGGAGCCCTTTCGCAGGGGCAGCTCTGCCAGAAGATCCTCCGCAGCGGTAGCAACGTGACGACGGTGGTCGATAACCTGGAGCGCGATGGCCTGGTGACACGGGAGCGCGACGAGGCGGACCGGCGGGTGCAGATCGTGGAGTTGACCGAGAAGGGGCGTACACTGGTGGGCAGTGCGATACCGGTGCACGTGCAACGTGTTTCGCGGGCCATGCAAGTGCTGTCGCCAGAAGAGCAAAGGGAACTGGGACGGCTGTGTCGGAAGCTCGGCAGGGCCATTGCCGTCTAGGCAAGCGGGAAGACCGGCGAGCCTCGGCTTTTTATTTCGATATCGCAATATTCTTTAACGGAGTGTACAGAATGCGAACCAAGACGATCGAGCGGGACGTGGCCGTCATTGGAGCCGCCGCAGAGGCAGCCGATCGGAGACGCTCCATCCGCCGGTATGAAGATGCACCCGTCCCCGAGGCAGAACTGCGCGAACTGCTCCGTCTCGCCGGGCGCGCGCCATCTGCGTACAATGTCCAGCCGTGGCGTTTTGTCGTCGTGCAGGACGCGGCGATCAAGGAGCAATTGTCCGCCGCCGCGTATGGACAACAACAGATACTCCGCGCACCCGCCACCATCGTGATGTACAGCGACATGCGGTCGGCCCTCGAGCGGATGCCGGAGTCCATGCACCCGGACTTGTCGAAGGACACGCGCGATGCCGGCGTCGAGAGCCTCCGCGCCACGTTCGCGAAACAGACGGAGGACGAGCGTGAAAACTGGGGCGTCGGTCAGTCCAACATCGCGCTCGGCTACCTGCTTCTCCTCGCCGAGGCGGGAGGCTACGCCACATCGCCGATGCTCGGCTTCGCGCCCGAAAAGGTGAAGGCGTTGCTCGGCCTCGCGGACCATGTCCGCATTACCGCGCTCGTCTCCATCGGATATCCGGCCGAAGAGGGATTTCGGCCCCATCGCCTCCCGAGCGAGACACTTGTGGAGTTTCGCTGACCTCGCACGAAATGAATCACAAGAACGCGACGCCGGGCATCACCATGTCAACGCAATCGCGGGCGACGCGAAGCAGAACATCGAGTTCTCGCCGGCGTGTTGGGTTCACGCCTCGTGAAGCACACCGTGAACATCGCCTATCCCGGCAGCTAACATCGGAGGCCGTCTCATGACCGCGCTCGACCTGCACGTGCATCGGTGGGAACCGGAAACCCGGCCTGGCCTTCCGACATTGCTGCTCCTGCACGGGACGGGTGGCGACGAGCGCGACCTGGTGCCGTTGGGGCGACTCATTGCGCCGGGGGCGGCGCTGTTGAGCGTGCGGGGAAACGTATTGGAGCACGGGGCGCCGAGATTCTTCCGTCGTCTCGCCGAAGGGGTGTTCGACATTCCGGACCTTCACCATCGCACGGAACAACTGGCCGAGTTCATCGGGGCGGCGGCAGGGCAGTACGCGTTCGACCCGTTGGGGTTGCACGCCGTCGGATATTCGAACGGCGCGAACATCGCCGCGAGCCTGCTTCTCTCACGTCCGACCGTGCTGGCCGGAGGCGCGCTCTTTCGAGCCATGGTTCCCTTCGAGCCGGACTCCACTGCCGAGCTGGACGGAAAGCGCGTGCTGATCAGCGCCGGGCGCTTCGACACGATGATTCCGCCTGCCGGGAGCGAGCGCCTCGCGGGACTGCTTCGTTCCGCTGGCGCGACGGTGGACCTGGTGTGGCAGCCGACGTCGCACGGTCTCACGCAGGGAGACGTCGAGGTAGGACGCGCATTCTTCGATGGGTAGGGATTCACTTTCAGCGGTCGGTTGACAGTCCGTTCGAGTGAATTAACTTACTGACCAGTCATTTATATAAAGAACTGGGAACTCGGTGGTCGGTCGGTGATTTCCTCCACTGACCATGGAGTCACAAAACGACGGGTCATCAGTCGCCAATGTCCGAAACCGCATCAGAACCTCGCTGGCGACGCCTTCCAGAGGAGCGCCCGAAACAGATCCTCGCCGCCGCCCTCGAGGTGTTCGCAGAGCGCGGGCTCACGGCGGCCCGCCTCGATGACATCGCGAAGCGCGCCGGGCTGTCCAAGGGGACCATCTACCTCTATTTCCCGAACAAGGAGGAGCTGTTCCGCGAGGTCATCCGCACCTCGGTCGTGGCGTACATCGCGCGTGCCGAGGCATTTCTCGAGAGCGTGCGCGATCCCGTGCATTCGCTGATTGCGTGGATGGAGACCTACTGGGCGTGGCTCCGATCGCCACTCTTTCCGGCGATCTACCGGCTCGTGACCTCCGAACACACCAAGTTTCCCGATCTCGCCGCCTTCTACGCCACGGAAGTCATCGAGCGCGCGCAACGATTGGTGTGCGGCATGCTCGAGCAGGGCATGGACGCGGGCGCATTCCGTCGCATGGATCCGCTGGTGGGCGCGCGCATGCTCAGTGCGCTCTTCGTCACTCACGGGTTGTGGTTCCACCAGCGGCAGAGCTTCAAGTCGATCCAGCACATTCCGCCTGACGACATCCTCGCTCAGATCCGGGAGTTCTTCCTCAACGCCATGCGTCCGGGATTGCCCGGCGCTCCCCAGCTCGCCTGACATGAACTGCCATCCCTTTCGCCGTTCCATTTCTGCCGCGGTGGTGCTCACGCTGCTCGTCGCACTCCTCGCATTCCTGGCGCGATCCGCGTCCGCCCAACAGCCGGTTGCCGACAGCGTGGTTCGGCTCACACTCGGCGGCGCCGTCCGCATGGCTGCCCGCCAGAATGCCGCCGTGGAAGAGGCGGCCGCGCGCGTGGATGCGGCCCGGGCGCGCGTGACGCAGCAGCGCGCCGAGTTGCTGCCGAACGTGACTGGTGCGCTGGCGGAACGCGGCTCGACGATCAACAGCGCGACGTTTCCGATCGAGTTCCCCTCTGTGCCCGGACAACCCGATCTGTTCGACCACAACGGCACCATCCTCGGTCCCGTGAACACGTTCGACGCCCGCGCCCGCGTGTCGCAATCGCTGTACGATCCTGCGGCGCGCACGCGCATCCAGACGGCTCGGACGGGGGTGGCCGCGGCGAGCGCAGACGCGGCGAGCATCGCGGATCGTGCCGCGGGGTTCGCAGCGAATGCCTATCTCGCTGTGCTGCGCGCCGATGCCGTGTTCACGGCGCGCCTCGCGGACTCGACGCTCGCTGCAGAGCTGGTCGGCATTGCGCAGGACCAGCTGAAGGCGGGCACGGGCATCGCCCTGGATGTCACGCGCGCCCGCTCGCAACTCACGGGTGCGCGCACGCAGCTCATCGTCGCGCGCAACGAGCGCGATCGCACGCGGGTCGACCTCGCACGCACGCTCGGGCTGCCTCTCGTCCGGCTCGAGCTGTCGGACGCCCTGGGCACCATGCCGGTGGCGGGAGCGACGACCGAGGCAGCAGCGCTGGACGTGGCATCGCACCACCGGAAGGACATCCAAGCCATCGAGCTGCAGGCGCAGGCGGCGCGTCAGCAGGCGGACGCGATTCGCGCCGAACGGCTGCCCACGGTCGGCGTGTTCGCCGATGAAGGGCTCAGCCAGCGAAACGGCCGCAGTTACCTCCCCACGTACGATTGGGGAATCCAGCTGTCGCTCCCGATCTTCGATGGCTTTCGCCGCGAAGGACGCGTGAGCGAGCAGGTATCGAATGCCCGGGACCTCGAGATTCGCGGCCGCGACCTTCGCGCGCAGGTGGACGCGGACGTCCGGACGGCGACACTCAACCTGCGGTCGTCCGCCGAGGCAGTGGAGGCGGCGCGCGAACGGCTCTCGCTCGCGGAGCAGGAAGTCGCCCAGGCGCGCGAGCGGTTCCAGGCGGGCGTGGCGGGCAATGCCGACGTCATCACGGCCGCGCTCACGCTGAATACCGCGCGCACGCAACTCGTGGATGCACTCACGTCCTACCAGACGTCACGCGTAGCGCTCGCGAGGGCGCAAGGGTCGATCGCCACGATCGACTGAAGTTCGTTCATCGCATTACATCGCCGGACTCCAATTCATCTCGCACGCCCGAACACACCATGGCTACCGCATCACAGACGCAGGACGTCCCCAACCGTCCCGCCCTCACCGCCGCCGCCGAGCCGGCCCCGAGCAATCGCAGCCGTGTCGTCCTCATCGTCGTCGTCCTTGCCGCCGTGCTGGGACTCGGATGGGGCGTGAAACAGTGGCTCTACGGGCGCTCGCACGAATCCACGGATAACGCGCAAGTGGACGGCCACCTCGTGCCCGTCCTCGCCAAGGTCAGCGGCTACGTGACCGGAGTGAGCGTCGCCGAGAACGATCATGTACGCGCGGATTCCACGCTCGTGCGCATCGACGAGCGGGAATACTCCGTGAAGCTCGCACAGTCCGATGCCGACCTCGCCGCAGCGCGGGCCGCCGCGGGCGGGAGCGGTGTGGAAGGACAGGCCCAGGCGATGGTCCAGACCGCCTCCGGCCAGCGCGCGGCGCTCGACGCGAACATCGTCGCCGCGCGTGCCAATGCCACGAAGGCCGAGGCGGACCTCTCGCGCATGCGCGAGCTCGTCGCGAAGCAGATCGTTTCGCGGCAACAGCTCGATGCCGCCCAGGCGGCCGCCGACGCGGCGCGCGCACAGCTGTCCTCGGCCCAGCGCTCGGCGGGCGCGGCGGGCGCGGGCATCGTGAATGCGCAGGCGGGTGTGCGACTGGCACAGGCCCGGCTCGCGGGGGCGCAGGCGTCCCGTGACAATGCGCAACTCCAGCTGTCCTACACGCGCATCACGGCTCCGGTATCGGGGATCATCTCGCGCAAGCAGGTGGAAGTCGGCCAGCTCGTGCAGGCGGGCCAGCCGTTGCTCACCGTTGTTGCTGATACCGGCGTGTGGGTGACCGCGAACTTCAAGGAGACGCAGCTTTCCGACCTCAAGGTGGGCCAGCCCGTGGAGCTCGACATCGACGCGTACGGCGGCTGCTCGGCGAAGGGAACGGTGGAAAGCCTGAGCGCGGCGACGGGTGCGAAGTTCGCGCTCCTGCCGCCCGATAATGCGACGGGCAACTTCACGAAGGTGGTGCAGCGCGTGCCCGCCCGTATCAAGGTCACGGAAGGCTGTGGTGCGGCACACCCGCTGCGCCCGGGCATGTCGGTCTTTGCCCATGTGAGCACGAAGTAGTGACGGTCCGTACTCCAGTGCGTCCCATGAGCACCACGAGTGCAGCACGGCCCGGCGGCGCGCATGACGAGGGGATCGACCGTTCCGGTCGCCTCGTCATGCCGTCCGTCGCCGCCGAGGATGCGTAGCGCTACAAGTACCTGGTCGCGATTGCCGTCACGCTGGTCGCGGTCATTGGCGCGACGCCGGGCGGTAGTGTGACGCGCGCCGTCGCTCAGGAATCGGACGCGTAGACCTCGACCTCGGCCCGTCCGTCGCGACTGTAGCGGACGTACATGAGCCACGGGCGGCAGCATACCTGGCAGTCCTCGACGTACTCCTGGTCGTTGCCGCTACCCGGATCGAGTGAGATCTCGTTCGCTTCGCCGCAATGCGGGCAGTCGACAATCGCCTCGGTTTCCGCGGTGCCGTCGCCGCGCGGAAACTCCGACTCGATCTCGTCCTCGGCCCACCCGTCCTCCTCGGTCTCACCCATGGCGACAAAATAGCGCCGGGTCCGCGAGGTGGCACGGTTGTCCTCGCAAACTGAAACACCCACGTCCTCCGGCGGGGACAGCCGCGACACGGGTTGTTTGTCAACTGCTTGCCGGTGAAAGAGTTGACGATGTGGTGTGATGCGGCTCACGCAATGCCTGACGGGTTCCTGACCGATCGAACTCCAGGAGCCCACCCATGTCACGACGTCACATGTCCGCCCGTTTCAGGATCGTCGCCGGTGCGACGTTACTGCTCGCTGTCAGCGCCTGCTTCAGCAAGCGCGTGACCCGCATCGAGCCCTCCGCTGTCACGGATCTCTCCGGCCGGTGGAACGACACCGATTCCCGACTCGTCGCCAACCAGCTTGTCGAGCAGGCCCTCGGGGCCGGCTGGGCGAAGCAGTACACCGACCTCCACGGCGGGGACGCGCCACCGGTCGTGGTCGGCGCGTTCACGAATCGCACGCTCGAGCACATCGCCGTGGGCACGTTCGTAAAGGACATCGAGCGCGCGCTCATCACCACCGGTGCAGCGCGGATTGTCGCTTCCGGAACGGAGCGGCAGCAGGTGCGCGACGAGCGCGCCGATCAGCAGCAATACTCCCGTGCCGATACCCGGTCGCATCCCGGGCAGGAACTGGGCGCCCGCTATGCGCTGACGGGCGAGCTGCAGGCCATCGAGGACGTGGATGGGCGAGAACGGGTGGTCTACTATCAGGTGGACGCCTCGCTCGTGGACCTCGAGACGAACACGAAAGTCTGGGTGGGCCAGCACAAGATCAAGAAGTACATCGAACGTGCCCGTTTCGGCCTCTGACCTTCCACCGGACCACCGACACATGCCCACCTACGGAATTCCCCAGCTCGCGCCGACGGTCTTCATCGGCGCCCTCTTCGCCGCGTCCTGCGCCAATCCCAAGCGCGTGGATGAACGCCCGATCGCAGTGATGCGCAACGGCGACCGCGTGGCGACACCAGTCCACACGCTCGACGCAGCAACCACGCAGGCGCTCGATGCGCAGATCGCCGGGCGGGAGCGGCGCGATTCGATCACCGTCGCCGCGCTGGCGAACTGTGTGCCCGCGACCTGCGCCGCCCTCGGACGCGGCGAGCTCGCCCTCGGCATGACCGAGGCACAGGCGCTTGCCGCCACGCACTCAACGGACCTCGCGTGGGTCGTGCGGCGCGGCGGTGACGTGACCGTCCTTGCGCCGCGCGACGGCGACGCCGTCCACGATGCGGTGGGTGTGGTGGCACTCGTCCAGCTGGTGGGTGGCACGGTGTCGAGCGTGACGTATCGCGAGCCGCAGGGGCTTCGCACCGTGAGTCGCGCGTCGGACGCGAGCGATGCGGGCCGCGTGCGCGCCGTCGCGCTCGTGCAGGAGGGCGATGCGCTTGCGGCGGCAGGCGACTTCACCGCGGCGCTCGACCGCTACGATCGCGCGAGTGTGGTGGATCGCGCCGGCCCCGATGTGCAGTACAAGATGGCGACCGCGCTCGACAAGCTGCTCCGCCCCCGCGAGGCCGAGTTGCGTTATCGCCTGTTCCTCAACCAGCTCGAGATCCAGAAGATCGACGCGCAGGGCAACGCGAACGCGAAGCTGGCTGACGCGATCGTCCATGCGCGCGAGCGCCTCGTGATACTCGAACGCAAGTAGCCGGTCCGAGACCTTTCATGGGCATGCCCGCCAGCGCGCACCCGCTTGGCCTCACCCGACTCGCCCTGCTGGCGACGTTGCTCGGCACGTCGGCCTGCGGCACGATGCGCGCGACCATGGACGCGTACGCCACGGGCCCGCACGGTATCGCGCGTCCGCAGCAGCAGTTGCGCGACGCGCTCGCGGATTCGGATTTCCCGCGGGCGCTCGCCTGGCGCGAGGATGACGATCTCCTGCGCGAGCTCGCCGTCGGGGTGAGCAGCTATTACGCCCTGCAGTTCGCGCGAAGCGCCGCTGTGCTGGACTCCGCCGCCTTGCTGGCGGACGACCGGATCACGACGAGCGTGTCGGGCAACGCGCTGGCGCTGCTGACCAACGACATGGCGCGGCCATACCAGCCACGTCGCACGGAGCGATTGTTCATCCCGTACTACGGCATGATGTCCTACGCGCGCACGGAGCAGTGGGAAGATGCGGCCGTGGAGGCGAGGAGGCTTGGGGCGCTCCTGGCAGCGTATGCTGGCGACAGGACGGACGCGGAGCGCCAGTTGCATGCGACACTGCATTACCTCACGGGCGTCGTGTTCGAACGTGCGGGCGAGCGTGACGAGGCACAGGTGGCCTACCGGCTCGCGCAGAGTCTCGTGCGCGACACGGATGCGCTTGCACGGCGAACGCCGACCGCGAGCGGCGATGTGGTGGTGGTGGTGGAGCGAGGGTTCGTGGCTCACCGGGCAACCGAGACGATCAACCTGTTCCTCGGCGAAGACGATCGCGACCAGCTGCACGCTGGCGAGGAAGAATCCACGTCCCGCCTTGCAGCGCGCGTGGCCGACCGCATCGACCACCCCTCACCGAGTGATCGCTCGCGGATCGCTGCCGCCGATGTTCGTCACGGCCACCACGGTCCCGACGCGGACGCGGGCTACTGGGTGTCCGTGGCTTTCCCCTCAGTGCGCCGTGGCCGCCCGCTCGTCGCCGTGCCGGATGTCCTCGTCGACGGCGGAGTGCAGTCGGCCGTGCGTCTTACCTCACGCCTCGACGACGCCACGGAATCCGACGCCGCGCGCGAGCGCAAGGCATTGGTCATCCGCGCGGTGACGCGCGCGGCCGCGAAGTACGCGGTGGCCAAGGCGGTGAAGGACAAGCACGGCGAGGTGGCTGGCTCGATTGCCAATATCGGCGCGTCCCTGCTCGAACGTGCCGACATTCGCTCCTGGCACCTGCTGCCGCAGGAAATCACCATCCTCCGCATCCACGCAGTGCCGGGATCACACGAGCTGCAGCTCGATCCCGGTTCCGGTGCGCCGGCGGTGTCGCTGGGCACCATCAACGTCCGCGCTGGCAGCACCGTGATCACCACCGTCCGTCTCTGGCGCGAACCCGTGACCCCCACGCTCGCCTCGCACCAGTAGAATCGGCAGGCGTCCTGCTGCGCTTCGTCGCCCTGTGTGCCAGATTCCGGCCGCCACGACCCGTGTATCGCGGCGCCGTGCAGCTGGCACGTCGCGCGATCGCGAACATCGCCCGAGGACCGCGTGCATCCCTTCCTGATCCTGCTCACCGGCATGGTCGTCATCCTCGGCGCCATCATCGGGCTCAGGCTCAACGCGTTCCTCGCGCTCATCAGCGCGGCGATCATCGTGAGCTTCCTGGCGCCGGGCGACGCGGCGCTGCGGATCGAACGCGTCGCGCAAGCCTTCGGCCGGACGGCAGGCAGCGTGGGCATCGTCATCGCGCTGGCAGCGATCATCGGCGCCGCGATGGCGGAGAGCGGCGCCGCGGACCGGATTGCCGGCACCTTCGTCGAGATGCTGGGAGAGCGTCACGACGCCGTTGCCCTGGGAGTGACGGCGTTCGTCCTTTCGCTGCCCGTGTTCTTCGATACCGTGTTCTTCCTGCTCGCCCCGCTCGCGCGCTCGATGTACGGCCGGACACAGCGCCACTACCTGAAGTACCTGCTGGCCATGACCGCGAGTGGCGTAGCGACACACACCCTCGTGCCGCCCCATCCCGGACCGCTTGCCGTCGCCGACGTGCTCGGCGTGGACCTCGGCATGATGATCCTCATCGGAGTCGTGATTGCCCTCCCATCGGCTGTCGTGGGATTCCAGTTCGGCCGCTGGGTCGACCGGCGCATGCCCATCCCGATGCGGCCGATCGCAGGCGCCGAGGTCGTCGCGCCGCCGGCCGGAGATCTGCCTCCGTTCGCCCTCGCGGTCCTTCCCGTGCTCATGCCCGTGATCCTGATCTCACTCGGTACCGTGGTCGAGGCACTGCGTGTCCGCGCGCCGGTGCATGCGGCCTTCTGGAACGCGGTGCGTCCCGTGAC
This sequence comes from bacterium, assembly GCA_040005695.1. Lineage (GTDB taxonomy): Bacteria > Gemmatimonadota > Gemmatimonadetes > Gemmatimonadales > Gemmatimonadaceae > AG11. The sequence goes on from JBDTYL010000043.1 coordinate 17,437, forward strand.
CGCCGTGATCGGCAATCCGAACTTCGCGCTGCTGATATCCGCGGCCGCCGCGATCGTGCTGTATCGCGCCCAGCGTCGTCCGTCACGCACCGAGATGGCGACGATGGTGGAGTCGGCACTCATGGGCGCCGGCGTGGTCATCCTCATCGTCGCGGCGGGCGGTGCGTTCGGCGCCATGCTGCAGGCGGCGCAGATCGGGCCGGCCATCCAGGCACTGTTCGCGAGCCGCGGCGGCGCGTCCGGTGTGAGTGTCCTTCTGCTCGCCTTCGCCGTGACCGCGGTGCTGAAGGTGGCGCAAGGGTCCAGCACCGTCGCGATGATCACGGCGGCGGGAATGATGAGCGCCATGATCACGGGCGTGCCGCTTCCCTTCCATGTCGTCTACGTGGGCGCCGCCATTTCTTCCGGCTCGCTCATGGGATCCTGGATGAACGACGCCGGCTTCTGGGTGTTCAGCAAGATCGGGGGAGTGACCGAGGTGGAATCACTGCGATCGTGGACGCCGCTGCTCATGATCGTGGGCGCGACGTCCATGGTCACCACGCTGCTGATGGCGACCTTCCTCCCGATGCGCTAGCCGACAGCGCTACCGCACGTCGTCGCGCGATCGCTGGCCATCGAGCAACCGCCAGATCCCGCGCGTATTCGCGTCGCGCAGCTCCTCGGGGAGCGCCGCATCCGGAAAATTCTGGAAACAGATCGGTCGCACGAAGCGGAAGATTGCCGCGCTGCCGACTGACGTCGAACGTGAATCCGTGGACGCGGGATAGGGGCCGCCGTGCTGCATGGCATGTCCCACTTCCACGCCGGTGGGGTAGCCGTTGAAGAGGAGGCGGCCGACTTTGCGCTGAAGGATGGCGACGAGGCCGCTGTGCGCGCGCAGCTCGTCGGCGGTGCCGTGGATCGTGGCCGTGAGCTGCCCCTCGAGCTGTTCCGCCACGCGCTCCATTTCCGCCGCGTCCGTTGCCGCCACCACCAGCGACGCCGGGCCGAACATCTCGTCCCGCAGCTCCGCTCGTTCGACGAAACGACTCGCCTCGACTCGCAGCAGCGCGGCTGTCGCGCGGTGCGCGCTGTCCGACGCCCCTCGCGCTACCACGAATGCACCGTGCGACACGGCGCGCTTCACGGCGACATCGTAGCTCTCGGCCAGCTGCGGATAGAGCATCACGCTGGCCTCGGCGGCGTTGATCCGCGCCCCCAGCGCCTGTGCGAGTCCGTCCAGGGCCGCTCCGGCCACGCCGACGACCACGCCGGGATTCGTGCAGAACTGGCCCGTCCCCATGGTGATGGATGTCGCAAGGTCGCGCGCGAGGACTTCCGTACGCTCGGGCGCGGCAGCAGACGGCAGCAGGAACACCGGATTGATGCTTCCCATCTCCGCATAGCACGGAATCGGCTCCGGCCGCGCGGCCGCAGCGTCGAACAGGGCGCGCCCGCCGCGAAGGGATCCGGTGAAGCCGACGGCGCAAATGCGCGGATGGCGCACGAGCGCGAGCCCCACCTCGTGCGACCACCCGTGCACGAGCGAGAGCACCGCGCGCGGGATGGCGCAGGACGCGGCAGCGCGGTCGATGGCCAGTGCGCAAAGCTCGGACGTGCCCGGATGAGCCGGATGTGCCTTGCACACGACCGTGCAGCCCGCAGCGAGCGCGGACGCCGTGTCGCCACCCGGTACGGAGAACGCGAACGGAAAGTTGCTCGCCCCGAACACGGCGACAGGTCCGAGCGGAGCGAGCATGCGCCGAAGCTCCGGCCGCGGGAGAGGCGCGCGCGCGGAATCGCCGCGATCGATGCGCGCATCAACCCACGATCCCTCGTCGAGCAGATCGGCGAAGAGCCGAAGCTGCCCGACGGTCCGCGCGCGCTCACCCTCGAGTCGGCCAATCGGAAGTGCGGTCTCGAGGTGCGCGCGCTCGATGAGGTCGGCACCGAGCGCGACGAGTTCGTCAGCGATGGCGCGGAGGAAGCGTGCCCGTTGCGACGACGACGTTTGCGAATAGATCCTGAATGCCGCCTCGGACGCTTCCACCGCGCGCTCGATCTCCGCCGCGGTGGCTTCGTGAAACGCGGGTTCCACCTCGGCATCCGAGCGCGGATCAATGCCACGAAACTGGGTAGCGCCTTCCGTGCTGGACGTGCCACCGATCAGGTTGCCGCCGACGAGCTGCATGTCATCTCCTTTTCATCATCCTGTTCGACTGGCGGGTCCGGACGCGGACCGGAGGTGGTAATATGACTCGATCACCCGTTGTCGCGCCGCTGGCGGACGACTCGGCACCGCGGACGGCCGAGTCGCGATCACCATTCCGCCCACGGCTCGAGCACTTCGTCGATGAGGCGGTGTCTGCGTCAGGCTTGGCGACGGCGCGGCGTTTCCCAGCGGCCGCTCCGCGCAGAGTTGAACAGGGCGTCGAGCACCGACATGTTGCCGATCGCGTCCTCGAGCCCCACCGGCACCACGCCGACCCCGCGAACTGCCTCGGAGAAGCGCTCGCCCTGCAACCGGTACTGGTTCACGGCAGGCAGGGTGATCGTCTCCGCGCCGGCGCCGGCCAGCCGCTGGCCATCGTCCACGAGGATGCGACAGGCGTGGTCACCCGCGGGGTTGAAGGGCACCTCGATGGCGATACGTCCCTCGGTACCGAACACCTGCATGCCCTGGAACGGCACGAGCTGCGTGCCGCATGTGAACGACGCATGGCCGGACGGAAACCGGAGCATCGCTGACGCGATGCGGTCGACGTGCAGCTCGGGATCCCGCTCGATAGAGGCCACAACCTCCGCGGGTTCATCGTCGAACAGCCAGCGGGAGATCGTGACCGGATAACACCCGACGTCCAGCAGTCCCCCGCCACCGTAGTCGAGGCGACTGCGAATGTCGTTCGGGTCCCGGTGGAAGTAGCTGAAGTGCCCCGTCACGACGCGCAATTCGCCGATGCGTCCCTCCGCGATCAGCTCGCGTACCGCTGCCCACTGCGGATGCGCGCGCACCATGAACGCTTCCGCGATCTGTACCCCGGTGCGCTGGCGCACCGCGAGAAGCCGTTCCGCGTCCGACGCCGACATCGCGATCGGCTTTTCGCAGAGGACGTGCTTGCCGGCTTCAGCGGCCCGGATCGTCCACGGAACGTGCAGGTGGTTGGGCAGCGGATTGTAGATCGCCTCGACATCCGGATCGTCGATCAGCTCCTCATACGAGCCGTACGCGCGCGAAATACCCAGCTCGTCCGACGCGCCCCGGGCCTTGGCGATGTCGCGCGACGCGATGGCGACGACCGGCGTGTGCGGGCTTTGCTGCATCGCGGGAATGACATCACGCAGCGCGATGTGGGCGGTTCCCAGAACCCCCCATTTCACCGGCGGATGATCCACGGAACCGGGTGTGAGCGTGCGTCGCGTCGCCATGTCGTGGAGTCTGGTGGTGTGCTCACCGCCGCGACAGGGGTCAACGCGAGGACCGGAGCCAGCGTAGTCCCTGCATGCCACAATGGACCAGCATTGCCCTCCCAGACGCTCCGCCGCCCAGGGGACCGTACAGCCCGGCCATCCGCGCCGGAGGATTCGTGTTCATCAGCGGACAGACACCACGCGACCCCGTGACAGGATCCTTGGTGGGCACCGACGTCGCGTCGCAGACGCGCCAGACCCTGTCCAACGTGCAGCGACTCCTCGCGGAGGCCGGGGCGAGCCTGGCCGACGTGGTCAGCGTGGTCATCTATCTCGCGGACGTAAAGGACTGGGAGGCGATGAACGCCGTCTACACGGAATTCTTCGTCCCGCCGTTTCCGAGCCGCACGGCGGTCGGCGCCGGGCTGCGTGACATTCTCGTCGAGATCAGCGCGGTGGCCTGGGTCGGCCCTTAACAGCGCCGGACCGGTGGCGTCTGTCCGGTGGAGCGCGATGGTGCGCCCAGACTCATCGGAGGTACGATGTACAAGTCACGTGTCATTGCACTGATCATCGCGTCGATGGTTGCGACTGCATCGTTTGCTGGCGCGCAGGCCACGGTTTCGTCTTCTGCTGCGCCACGCGCGCGACAGGTGCGGGAGGGACATGCCGGCCATGAGCGACTCCTGCGCGGCGTGCAGCTGAACGCCACGGAAAAGTCGCGCATCAAGGAGATTCGCGCGCAGTACAAGACGCAGGTCCAGCCGCTGCACGCGTCGCTCGCGCCCGCTCGCGCACAAGCCCGGGCGGACCGGCAGAAGGGAGATACGGCGGCAGCGCGCGCCGTCATGGAGCGGACGAAGGGAGACAGGGAGACGCTCCGCACGCTGAAGCAGCGCGAGCAGGCCGATGTCCGCGCGGCGCTTACGCCCGAGCACCAGCGTCAGTTCGACGCCAGCCGCAAGCAGGCCGGGCACCGCGGTGGCGCCTTGAACGGCCGTCGGAAGGGGAAGGTTCGGAAGGCATCGGCTTAAGAGAAAGCACGCCGCCGTAACCTTCCACCAACACTCTCAAACATTCCTGCGTACTGTCTGGTGATAGCGAGGGAGAAATGCTGGGCGCTGGTGGGGCGCACGGCACGAACCCGAGCGACCGCAAATGGGTCGATGGCTCTGCCAACGGCCCATTTGTGCGTCCGGCACAGAACCGTGCGTGGCCATGCCGCGACCCGCATCACCATCGGCGCGTCGAGTCTGGCACGACTCGTGAGTGCCTGCAGCGCATGAACTCGACAGCGTTGTATCTGGCACTTGCCATTGTGTCCGCGGCATGCAGCACTGGCGCCGAAGGGCCGGCGGCCGAGCGGGGCGGTGACGTGGTGCTGGGGATTGGTGCGCAGGTACCGATCACGACCGATCCGCTTGCGGCGCGTGCCGATTCACTACTACGTGCCGGACGGCCCTGGCGCGCAACCGCGCTGCTCGCGTCGCGGCTCACGTCTCCGCAGGCGGCCTCGCCGGAGTTGCGGCTCGTCGGTGCACGTGCAGCAGCCGGATGGGAGGGCTGGACGGAGGTCGATCGGCTCCTGCAAGGCGCATCGTGGTTGGACAGTGCGTACGGCGGAGAGGGTCGCGAGCTGCTCGTGCGGAGCGAGCTCGAGCGAAATGTGGATGCGCTCCCCGACGCCCGTCTCGCGCTATCCGACGCGTCCAACGGTGGCAGCCGCATGACCCGCGAGGTCCTGCTGGCTCGCGCCCACGATCGCGCGAACGCCCGTGACAGCGCCCGCGTCCACTATCTCTCGGCGGCGTCACGCCTGCCGGGTGTGGCGGACTGGCTCGTCCTCCGCGCCGCCGGGGTCACGGCGGATAGCGCCGACCGTGCGACGTTGGCGGCGCGCATTCGCAATCCCATGGCGCGTGCGCGAATCGCGTCCACCGAGGCACAGGCGCGGGAGCGCTCGGGTGACCTCGTCGGCGCAGCGACTGCATTCCGCCACGCGGGGGACATCGGTGCCGCGTTCCGCGTCGAGGCGCAGGGCGCAACAGATGCCGCGGCGCGCAGTGCGGTGGCGACGCAGATCGTCGCTTGGCTCGCGAAGTCACCTGGTGCGCCGGACGCCCGTCAGGCCCTGGACGTGCTCGACAAGCTTGGCCCGCTCACGCCGGCCAGCGACCTCGTCGTCGCGCGCGCGGCCTCTGCAGCCGGGTCCTCGGCACGCGCTGCGGCGGGATTCGCGCGCGCGGCGTCCGCGAGTCCACTCTCGGGGCAGGATCGCATGACCTACGCGTCGGTGCTTGCGCGCGCGGGGAAGTCGGCGGACGCGTTGCGCGTGTACGCATCACTCGCCGACGAGCCACGCCTCGGGCCGCTCGCGGCGTACCAGCGTGCACGCCTGCAGGTCCAGGGTGGCGACGGTGCAGGCGGACGTGGCGCGCTGCGAGAGGTCGCGCAGCGCTACGCCGCCGTTCGTGATGCGGCGGCGCCTGCGCTGTTGCTGCTCGCCGACCTTCAGGTTGACGACGGGGACCTGTCGGGCGCGTCGCAGTCCCTGGCGCAGCTTGCGACGCGCTACCCGACGGCAGCACAGGCGCCACTGGCTCGATTCCGCGCGGGGTTACTGGACTGGAATTCATCCGCCACGCACGCCGCGGCGGCGTTCGACTCGCTTGTGACGCTCTATCCGCGCGACGAAGAGGCGAACGCCGCGCGTTACTGGGCCGGTCGCGCGTACGAGAAGGCAGGTCGAAGCGCGGACGCAGTCGCGAGGTGGCGCGCCATTCTCGCTGCATCGCCGCTCAGCTACTACGCCATGCGCGCCGCGGAGCGGCTGCACGGCGGCGCGTGGACGCCACCCACGGGAAGCGATTCCGCCGCGCATGTCGCGAGTGTGGACTCTGCCGTCCAACGAATCGTTGCGCTGCGCATGCTGGGCATGGACGTGGAGGCGCGGTTCGAGGTCGATGCGCTGGCGGACCGTGGAACCCGGGTGGTCACGGACGCGCCGGCGGTGGCACAGGCGCTGGTGCAGGCGGGGGAACCCTCGCGCGCGCTGCGCATCGCCCTCGGCGCCATCGATCGCGGGACGGCCACGCGTGCGTTGTTTCGCGTGGCGTACCCGGTGCTCCACGATGATGCGCTCGTGGAGGAGTCGAAGCGGAACGGGCTCGACCCCGCGCTCGTCGCGGGCCTGATCCGGCAGGAGTCGAGCTGGAATCCGCACGCGGTCTCGCCGGCCGCGGCGCGCGGACTGATGCAGCTGTTGCCCAGTGTCGGCGCCGCCATCGCGGCGAGCCACAAGTACCCCCTGTGGAATCCCGCGCTGCTGTTCGAGCCCGACGTCAGCATCGAGCTGGGTACGGCACACCTTTCGTCGAGCCTGCGGCGCGACACCCCGCCGGAGCGCGCACTGGCCGCCTACAATGCCGGCGCGTCGAGAGTTGCGCGCTGGTCATCGCGTCCGGGCGTGGAGGATGCCGAACTGTTCACGGAATGGATTCCCTTCACGGAGACGCGCGACTATGTGCGCCTCGTGCTGCGGAATGCCGCTGTGTATCGCGCACTGTATGGCCTGAAGTAACGTGTCGCGCGACGACTGACGCGCCGAGGACGATGAGGTGCGTTGCTGGGAGATCGAGAAACGGCCGAAGCGCAGTGCGCTCCGGCCGTTCTCTAGGTGGTGCTGGTCCGCCGTGCGCTACCAGCCTGGGGCCAGCTGGAGTCCGAACACCCAGTTCTTGTTGGGCCGCTGAAACGGATGGGCCCAGTACGCCTCGATCACCGCGTAACCCAGCAGGTTCGCCCGCGCCGATATGCCCGTGCTGATCACCGGCGTCTGGAAGTTTGCGGCGTTGGCGTTGAAGGTGAATGGCCGATCGGATTTCCACGCCTCGCCAGCATCCACGAACGGCGAGATGGTCAGCGGCAGGTAGGGGAAGTTGATCAACCCGTACTCGGGGACGCCCAGGACCGGGATGCGGATTTCGGCGCTCACGACAGCCAGTCGACTGCCGAGGAGCCGATCGAAGACACGACAGTCGCTCGCCGTGCATTCGCTCTGGTCGAACGAACCGACGCTGTAGCCGCGCATCAGGGTTTCCTCGCCGAGGAACAGCGGGTACATCCGCGTCGAATCGTTGCTGCTGCGGCCGTAGCGCCCGTAGTGCAGGCCGCGGAAGGCGAGCGTGATGGGGCGGGTGAAGAAGTACTTGCGATAGTCCGCGAGCAAGGAGGTGTACGTGAGCGTGCCCACGGTGGGCGCCACCTCAAAGCGAAAGCGCTCGCCCTGAATCGGGTTGGTGAACGCCGAGTAGGAGTTGTCACCGACGTAGGCTATCGTCCCCGCGGCGTAATAGACGGGAGGGTACGAATCCACGCTCCGGACAGTCTGGGCGACGGGATAGCCGTTCTGGTAGATGACGCTCTGGATCTGGGTACTGTAGCCCACGCGGGTGGCGTTCGCCCCGAACTCGATGCGTCGCGTGGACGAGAATGGATACGCCGTGCTGAGGCCCGCCTGGTCGAGGAAGATCCGCTGCAGCACCAGGTCCTGCGAAATCACACCGGTCGATGATTGCGATGCCCCGTAGTAGCCATACTGATACGGCAGGTGCTCCACCGAGGCGCCCCAGTTCCACCGATTCTTCAGGTTCGCGTACTGAACCTGTCCGCCGATGTCCTGCACAGTGCCGTTGGCCTGCACGGCCACGCCGATCTGACGATCGCTCAACTGGTCGCCGAAGAGGAACGACACGCCGCCCGCGACGCCCGTTCCGAATGGTCCTCCGGCCGACACACCAATGGCGGGCTGACCCACGGCGTCGAGCGCGAACGTGGAGTGGTACGGGGCGATGGTGAAGTCAGCGCCGCTCGCGAGTCCCGTGAGCGGGTCCTTCAGGTAGTTCGTCACCGTGGCGCGCCCGGGGGTGTCGCCCGGAGGCAGCACACCACCGGCAGCGACCAGTGGCGCGTTCGGCGTCATCGGCTCACCTCGCGTCCGCGATGCGTCGAGCGCATACACGGCGTACCCCTGGTCCTCGAACACCGAGAAGAGCATGCGTCCGGTCGACGGCGCCACCGTGAGCGCCGGCGAGGTCGCGGTGATGCCGCTCACGCCGGTCGACAGGCGCGTCACGCGTGACACGGCGCCACTCGCGAGCTCCAGTCGGTAGATGTCGCAGAACCCGTCCTGGTCGCTGATGAAGAACAGGCTGCGGCCGTCCGGCGAGTATTGCGGATTGAGGTGCTTCCCGTGCGCGAATGGCGAGTAGACATTGATCTGCCCACTGGCGACATCGATCGTCGCGAGCTGCAGGTCGGAGAACGTCAGGGTCTCGAAGTTCGTCGACGGGCCGCGATCGCTCGAGAACGCGAGGGTCTTGCCATCCGGCGACCAGGTCGGCTGGATGTCGCCGTATCGATCGTTCGTCAGCTGCCGCACGGTGCCCGCCGCGATGTTCATCAGGTACAGGTCGGCGATCCCGCCCTTCTGTCCCGAGAACGCGATGGTCTGGCCATCGGGCGACCACGCGATGTTGGAGATGGCGCCGACGCCGGGTACGCGGATGCGGCGCTCGATGTTGCCCGAGTTCACGTCGAGCAACGCGATCTCATGATTGCCTTCCGCCTGCGCGATGAACGCGAACTGGCGATTGTCCGGCGACCACGCGCCCGACGACGAGATGAAGGTGATGGCGTCGAAGTGCGAATTGCTGGTGGGGCCCGCCAGCTTCTTGATGACGCGGCCAGTCTGCGCGTCCGCGACGAACAGCTCGATCTCGAACAAGCCCCGCCGCGCGAAGAACGCGACGAGCTTGCCGTCCGGACTCACCTGCGGGGCGAGGTTCATGTCGCCGCTCTTGCGGTCGATCTGCAGGATCGGGTCACCGGCCTGGTTGGGACGCGTGCGACCCTCGAGCATGGGGAGGTATGCGCGTCGCGTGGAAGCAATCCAGTCCTTCGACAGCGAATCCGTGGACACGCCAAGGACGCGTCGGATGCCGTCCTCGAACCCGACGCGCAGCGACGTGCGGTACACGTCCACCACGGCGCGATCGCCCCAGCGCCCGCCGACGTACGCCCAGAGAGCCTGTCCGTAGCGGTACGGGAAGAAACGCGGATCGGTGTTCAGCTGGTGAATCGTGGGCAGCTTCTCCCGCTCAGCGGCATCGCGCAGCCACATCGCGGTGAGCGGATTGTCGCGGCCGAGGGAGAAGTACTCCGCCATGCCTTCGATGAGCCAGAGGGGCAGGGTGTTCAGCCGCTGCAGGCCGCCGGGCCCCGATTCCGCCACGCTGTACTGGAACACGTGCACGAGCTCGTGGCCCAGTACGTGGTCATTGTCCGCGTAGATGCCGGTGAACGGCATGACGACGCGCGTCCGCAGGCCTTCCGTGACGCCACCCGTTCCTTCCGTGAGCTCCTCGCCCACGACGTTCGTCTGCTGGAAGTCGGGCTGGTCGGCATAGAACACCACCGACTTGCGGTCGAAGGTGTGCCGGAAGCTGTCGGAGTGTCGCGCATACCAGCGCTCGGCCATGCGGCCGGCGTCGTGCACGACGAGCGATTCGGCCGGATAGAAATACAGGTCGAAGTGCGACGTCCGCATGATGCTGAAATCGAAATGCTCGTACTGGACCTTGTTGCGTCCGAAGTACTGTGCTCCCCCGCTCGCGGGGAGTCCAATCAGGAGCGCACCCAGCAACGCAAGCAGCGTCCCTGGGCGGGAAGCCATACGGGTCATCGTTCAGTCCCGCGGTATTACCGCTGCTGAGGGTCGGATCGAAGGCGCCGCAGCGGCGTCTCCACCAAGCTGGTGGGCAAAGTTGGTGCCCCGTGCAAAGCCGTTCCCGACGGGCGAAGCGCTGTCGGTCACCAGTCGTACTGCGACAGCGACGGGTGAAGAGAGCCCCTCCAGCCCGCTATGGGTAACCTCAGCGAAGGAGCAGCCCACCACAAGTTGTTGCCCGTCGCGAAGAATCACGTCAATATCCAGACACTATGCGAGCTCCTTCCCCTGTGCCGACGGACAGCGCAGCGTCGTACGCTCGCGCGGCGCCCCTGATGTCGTCAGACGCCGACGTCACCCTCCGGTACAAGGCAACCGGGTACGGCGTCCTTGTCGCGGGCATCACGTTCGGGGTGCTCCTCCTCCTGAGCATGATTGGAGGCGTGCCCTCGGCAGGTGCGGTGCTCGGCATGATGGTAGTCGGTTGTGCCTTCGGCGCTATCACCATCCTGGTCGGACTGAAGGTCGGCATCGGGGCAGGTGTGGTAGTACAGGCCTTCATCCAACCCTCCGGTGCGTCGACGCCCTACGAGCAATCGTTCTCGTACCAGGAGGCCATGGTGATGCGGGGTGACGTGGCTGGTGCGCTCGAGTCGTACGAGTGCCTCATCGCCGAACAGCCTGGCAACGTCGCCTGCCGCCTCCGCGCCGCCGAGCACTATGCGCGGATCGTTGGCAACCCAGCGCGCGCAGCGGAGCTGTTTCGCGAAGTCCGCAGCACGGCGGGGGTCCCGACGCGCGAGGCGATCTACGCGTCGAGTCGTCTCGTGGACCTCTACGAAGGCGCGCTGGCGGATCCGGGGCGCGCCGCGGTGGAACTGCGACGCATCATCGACCAGTTCCCCGGGTCCGCGATGGCGCGGCATGCTCGCACGGCCCTGCCTGAACTCAAGGCACGCCACGAGCTGGGACACTGATCCGTCTCAGTCGAAGGATTCCGGCCTTCGCTGTCGCTTCGTGTCACCCCGCTTCTTTTTTTCGGTGAGGCGAGCCTCCTTTGCCCCCCGCGTCGGCCTGGTGGGTTTGCGTTTCCGCTGAACGACCAGCGCCCCCTTGACCAGTTCCACCAGACGCGCCTCTGCAGCGTCGCGGTTCTGGCCCTGGCTCCGGCGGGAGCTCGACACCACGCGGATCCATCCCTCCTTGTCGATGCGTGACGCCAGCTTTTCGGTCACCCGGGCGCGCTCGTCGTCGTCCAGGGCGCCGGTGGTGCGCACGTTCCACAACAATTCGATACGCGTCGACGATGTGTTGACGTGCTGGCCCCCCGCGCCCCCCGCTCGACTGGCTCGGTAGCTCAGTTCGCTTCTGGGAATTGCCTTGGTCGGCGACAGTTCCAGCCCATCATCCAGTCCCATGCGTAACTCCGATGCGTGCGGATCGTCCATCCACAGAAGAGGTGTGGCATAATGCCATGAAAGCCCGATGTGCTTCGTTCGGGCACTTTGCGAGAGAAACGCCTTGCACTTGCTCCAGATAAAGCCCGCCTCCGACTCGCGGACGATTTTCCTGGACCCCACGCGACTCATGCGCTGGGTGTACGTCGCGCGGCTGTCGATCGCGGCGGCGATCTTCATCGCCGCCGTGATCTACTCGTTGCGTGCTCCGCTCCAGGATTCCTCGCAGCTGATCCTCGCCTCGGCCGCCCTTGCCTTCGCCGTCGCGGTCACCGGCGCGTCGATTCTCTACGCCCGACTGCGGAAGGGCGCCCGTCGGCCCACGTTCTACTACCTGCAGTCCGTCTGCGACCTCCTGCTGGTCACGGCGGTCGTGCACCTCACCCGCGACCCGCGCACTGGCGCCTCGCAATTCGCGGCGCTGTACATCCTCGTCATCGCCACTGGCTCGCTGCTGCTCCCGGTGAACGGCGGCCTGCTCATCGCGCTGTTCGGCGACGTCCTGTATGTCGCCGACTCCATCTGGAGTATCGAGACCGCCTTTTTCGCCGCCGACGTATGGTGGCAGATCGGCGTGTTCGCCTTCGTCGCGCTGGGAAGCGCGTACCTGAGCGGCAAGCTGCAGGAGGCGCGCACCGGTACCGAAGACCAGCTCGCCCACGCCCGGCTCCAGGCGTCCGACATCCTGTTCAACATTCGCAGTGGTGTCATCACGGTGGACGCCGCCGGCCAGCTCCTCTACGCCAACCCGATGGCCGAGCAACTCCTCGGCGTGGACCTCGAGGAACTGATTGGCAAGCCGGTGCTGGCCGCCATCCGCCGCGCCGCGCCCGAGCTCGCCGACGCGCTCGAACGTTCCGTGCAGAATCGCGTACGCACGACCCGCGCCGAGGGAATCATCTCCCGCGTGGAGCGGCGCTTTCCCATTGGTGTGACGACCACCTACACGGATGGCGACGGGATGCGGACCGACCGCACCGCCACGGCGATCTTCCAGGATATCTCGGACCAGAAGCGCCTCGATTCGCTGCGCCTGCGTGCCGAACGTCTCGAGGGTATCGCCGAGCTGTCCGCGTCGCTGGCGCACGAGATCAAGAATCCACTGGCGTCCATCCGCAGTGCGGTCGAGCAGCTGTCGCGGTCGCCGTTCTCGGGTTCGGACGAGCGCACGCTCGCGCATCTCGTGATGCGCGAGTCCGACCGGTTGAGCCGCCTGCTCTCGGAGTTCCTCGACTTCGCACGCGTGCGCGTGGCGCGCATGGAGCCGCTCGACCTGGCCACCCTCGTGACCGGCGCCGTACGGCTGGCCCTCGCGCATCCGGATTGCGCGCAGGGCATCGAGATCGTGGCGCACGTGCAGCCGGACGCCTTCCAGGTCGAGGGCGACGAAGACCTGCTGCACCGCGCCGTGTTCAACCTGCTGCTCAACGCGATCCAGGCGTCGCCGCCGAACGGGGAAGTGCGCCTCGATGTTGCCTCGCCGACGCACGAACAGCTCGGCACCGGCAACACCTTTCCCAATGGCGCCGTCGCCATCAGCGTCAGCGACGCAGGCTCGGGGATCGTGCCCGGCATTCGCGACCGGCTCTTCGATCCGTTCTTCACCACCAAGCCGGACGGCAGCGGGCTGGGGCTCGCCGTCGTGCATCGGGCCATCGACGCCCACCGCGGCCTCGTGCTGCTCGACAGCGGTCCGTCGGGTACGCGCTTCACGATCATCCTGCCATGCGCCTCCCGCCCGAGGCGGGGCGGGGCAGTGTCCATCGCTTCCCAAACTCCCGTGTTCACGTGACCGCCACTCGCATCCCCTCCGTGCTCGTCGTGGACGACGAGCAGGGCATCCTCGAATCGCTCGGCATCCTGCTGCGCAACGCCGGATTCACCACGCACACGGCACGCGGGGGACGCGCGGGACTGGAGCAGCTCGCGGCCCTGCAGCCCGACATCGTGCTCACGGATGTCCGCATGCCGGACGTGGGCGGCGTGGAGATCCTCGCGGCGGCGCGACAGCAGAATGCCGATACCCCCGTCATCCTGATGACCGCGCAGGCAACGCTGCAGTCGGCGATGCAGGCCGTGAACGAGGGCGCCTTCTACTACATCCAGAAGCCGTTCCGGAACGACGAGCTGCTCGCCATCCTCACGCGTGCCGCCGAACATCGCGAACTGCGCATCGAGAACCGCTCGCTGAAGCAGGAGATCAAGCGTCGCGAGGGCCCGAGCGGTGCGCGGCCCGTTGGCAACAGCCGGAGCTGGCTCGAAGTGCTTCGCCTGGCGGAGACCGTCGCGCCCACGGAGTCCACGGTGCTCATCCAGGGCGAGTCGGGAACGGGCAAGGAAGTCATCGCGCGCTACATCCACGACCTCTCCGCGCGGTCGGAGCGCAGCTTCGCGAGCATCAATTGCGGCGCACTGCCCGAGAGCCTGCTCGAGAGCGAACTCTTTGGTCACGTGAAGGGATCGTTCACCGGCGCCATCAAGGACAAGAGCGGGCTCTTCACCGCGGCCGCCAAGGGCACATTCTTCCTCGACGAAATCGGCGAGACCACGCCGGCCACGCAGGTGAAGCTCCTGCGCGTGCTGCAACAGCGCGAGGTCATCCCGGTCGGTGGCACCGACCCGCAACCCATCGACGTGCGCCTCATCGCGGCGACGAACCGCGAGCTCGAGGAGGAGATTCGCCGAGGGGCGTTCCGCACCGACCTGTACTACCGGCTCAACGTCATCGCGCTGCACCTGCCGACCCTGCGGCAGCGCGCGGACGACATTCCACTGCTCGCCGAGTACTTCCTGGACCGCATTGCCGAGCTTCGCAAGGAAGAGCGGAAGGCGCTCTCGCCGGACACGCTCGAGGCGCTCGTGAACTACACGTGGCCCGGTAACGTGCGCGAGCTCGAGAACGCACTCGAGCGCGCCGTCATCCTCACGCCCGGCGAGGAGATCGCCCCGTTGTCGCTGCCGGAGCGCGTCACGGCACGCGTGAGCGAGCCGCTCGTGGCCGACCGCGTGCCCTCGAACCCGACGCTGGAAGCGGTGGAGCGCGCGTACATCATGTGGGTGCTGCAGAGTGAGGGCGGCAACAAGAGCCGCGCCGCGGATGCCCTCGGCATCGATCCGTCCACGCTGTACCGCAAGCTGTCCAGATACGGCGTGGAGGCATGAGGGCAGTCGCGCTTCCCGCGACGCCATCTCGCCTTCGGTCTGCTCACGCCGTGCCGGTGGTGGTCGCAATCGTCGCCGTCGTCGTCGCGCAGTGGGCTGCTTTCCCGTACCTGGTGGGTGTCTTTCACGACGACGGGATCTATGCGTTGCTCGCGCGGTCGATCGCGTCGGGGGATGGCTTTCACTACAGCCACCTCCCGGGCGCGCCGGCGGCGGTGCACTACCCGCCGCTCTATCCACTCCTGCTGGCCGCCGCCTGGCGGTTGGCGCCCGCGTTTCCCGCGAACGTACCCGTGCTGCTCGGCCTGAACGTGGCGCTGGTGGCGGCGGCGTCGGTCGGCTGGTTCTGTTTCGCGACGCACCAGCTTGACTGGCGTACGACGCCTGCCGCGGTCCTGGCCCTCGTCGCGACGCTCGCGTCGCCCATGCTTGCGCTGGCGGGCGCGCTCCTGTCCGAGCCGCTCTTCCTTGCACTCCTGTGGCCCGCACTGCTTCTGGCCGAGCGGGCCGCGCGCAGTCCTGATGCGAGGCCGGTATATGGTGCCGGATTCGCCATCGGGATCCTGATGCTCGTGCGGACGCATGCGCTCGCGCTGCTCGTCGGGCTCGTGTTCGTCCTCGCCTGGCGGCGTCGCTGGCGACACGCCTGCGCGGCCGTGGGCGCTGCCGTCCTCGTGCAACTTCCCTGGCTCCTGTGGGCACGCGCCGCGAGTCCCCATGTGGCTGCGCCACTCGAGGGTGCCTACGGATCCTATGGCGGCTGGTTCCTGCGCGGCGTGCAAACCGGCGGGTTTCCATTCGTCACCGACACAGTGCGCACCAACCTCGGCGAAGCGTGGCTGCTCCTCGGCGACCGGATGGCGATGGGACTGCCGGCGACGTTGCACAGTGTCGCCGTGCTGGCGGCGCTGCTCGCGGCGGTCTCCGGCGGCGCTCTGCTTCGGCATCGCGCGCCGGTGACGGTGACATTCCTGCTGGCCTACCTGGCGGTGGTGTTCGTCTGGCCCTATTCGCCGTGGCGCTTTCTGTGGCTCGTGTGGCCGGTGCTCGTGCTGTGCATATCTGAAGGGGTGCGCCTCGGTTGGACCAGGGGCGGACGTTGGCGTCCCGTCGTCGCGCTCGCGGCAGCGTTGCCCGCCGTCGCCTACGTGCGCACCGAGCTGCATGCGTACGCCTCACGCGCCTGGCGCGCTCCTGCACGACAGGCCGCCGCCCAGATCGTGCCCGTGATCGACTGGGTCCGCACGCATACCGCGCCCGGTGACGTTGTGCTCGGCGAAGGCGAACAGGTGATCGCACTGTATGCGGGCCGTCGGGCCGCGCCACCGCTGCCGTTCACGGCGCGCGAGTACGTGGTGCGTCCGGACGATGCGACGGAGCAGGCGGGACTCCGGGCGATGCTTGCCGCGGTGCCGGCGCGCTACGTGGTGACCTTGCTGCCGGCCACCCTCCATGCGGCGCGCACAGTCGCGCTGACCGGGCAGGGCCTGCGAGAGATCGGCCCGGTGCCGCAGTCGAATGCGGTAGCGTTCGAGGTGGTCCGATGACCGCGATCGTTGGTGCAGCGGCTGCCGTCGCCACACCGCGCCTGCCGGCGATCCCGACGACCATGCGGTGGCGTGCTGGCCTCGCACTGCTGGGCATCTGCGCGGTGGTGATCGGCGTCGTCGCGATGGATCGCTCGCCCGTGGGAGCCGCGGTGGATGATGCGATGTACGTCATCCTCGCGAAGAGCCTGGCCACGGGGCAGGGCTATCGGTCGCTCAACCTGCCGGGCCAACCCCAGAATACGCACTTTCCGCCCGGATATCCGGCGGTACTCTCGGTGCTGTGGCGCGCGGCGCCTGCGTTCCCCGCCAACCTGATCGTGTTCCGGTTGTTCAACATCCTGTGCATCGCGGTCGCCGCCGTCGCGACGGCGCGATTCGTCGCGAGCCGCGGAGTGCGTGGGGGATGGGCGTTCGGCATCGGCGCCGTCACCGCCGTCAGCGTCCCGCTGCTCGTGCTCGGTGGGTTGCTCTTGTCCGAGCCACTGTTCATCGCGATCCTGCTCATCCTTCTCGCGGCGCTCGAACGTTTCGCCAGCCCGGTTTCTCCGGAGGCGACGCGTGCGCCGTGGCACGGCGCCCTGCTCGGCGTGTCCATCGGGCTCGCCATGCTCGTTCGCACCCATGGCATCGTGCTCATCCCGGCCATGCTCATTGTGCTTGGTGCGCAGCGTCGCTGGCGCGACGCAGCGGTGGTCACGGCGTGTGCAGCGGCATGCCTGCTTCCGTGGCAACTATTCTCGCGGGAGCATGCGAACACGCTGCCGGCCCCGTTGCTCGGCGGATACGACTCGTACACGGCGTGGTGGGTGCGCGGACTGCACGAATGGGGATGGGGCATGATTCCGCATACCCTGGGGCGCACGATGCCCGAAGCCGCGGGCATGTTTGCGGCGCTGTTCTCGCCCGGTCGGTCCGTGCCGGCGCATGCAGTCACCGGCGTCGCGCTCATCGTGCTCGTCATCGCGGCCGTCGTTGCGTGGTGGCGGCGCATTCCGGTCACGATTCTCTTCCTCGCCGGCTACCTGGCCATCGTTGCCGTGTGGCCCTTCCAGCCGGGCCGGTTCATCTGGGGCGTCTGGCCGCTCATCCTCGTCCTGCTGGCACTGGGCGGCCGCGCGGCGTTCCAATCCGGGTTGTCCTGGCACCGCGGCGTGCGCGCCGTCGTGCTGGCGTCGTTCTGCTGGGCTGCGACCGGATACGCGCTCTATGAAGTGCGCGCCATTCGCGGGCAGTGGTGGTCCAGCATTCCTCGCGGCGCGGTCGATCGCATCCGCTTTGCGGTCGGCTGGACTCGCGCCAACACGCGATCGGGCGACGTGGTCGCCACCGAGGACGAGGGTCCCGTGTATCTCTACACCGGACGCTCATCGGTGCCCGTGCGCAGCTTCACCGTGGACCAGTATCTCGCCACACCGTCCCCGGAGCAGGACGTGAAGCGGGGGCTCGTGCCGTTGCTCGCGGCCTATCCCGTGCGCGCCGTGATCGCGTCCACGCAACTGGCGCGCGATGAAGCCCGCTACCTGGCCAGCCTGCCGAATTCCCTGCTCGTCCCCCAGGGGCAATTCGCGGCGGGTGACGCCTATCTCGTGCGAGGCCGATGACCGCCCACTCGACGCCTTCACGACCTGCTTTTCCCGGCCGACGTGACGGCTCGTCTGCCGCGCCGAGAAGTCCTGCTCCCCGTCCCGACTCCCGGTGCGCACGGCGCGCGCCGCGAACCGGGCGCCCCGCCTCCACCGTGCTCACGTGACGAACCTCACGCCCTCTTCCGTCCCGACCGTTCCCGCCTCCGGTCTCACGCTCGCCGCGAAACCGCGCGAGCTCACGCCGCTCGACCAGCGCACGTTCGTGCTGTCGGTGCTCATCCCCATCTACAACGAGCGGAACACGATCGAGACCATCCTCGACCGCGTGCACACCACGCCGATGAAGAAGGAGATCATCTGCGTCGACGACTGCTCGACGGACGGGACACGCGAGCGGCTCCTGGAGCTGCACGCCGCCGGGTTCATCCACCGCCTGATCTTCCAGCCGCAGAATGGCGGAAAGGGCAAGGCGATCCGGACCGCCCTCGCGGCGAGCACGGGCGACGTGGTCATCGTGCAGGACGCCGACCTGGAGTACGACCCGCAGGACTGGCCGGCCATGCTGCTGCCCATCATCGAGGGCAAGGCCGACGCGTGCTTCGGCTCGCGATTCCTGGGTGGCCCGCACCGCGTGCTGTACTTCTGGCACTCGGTGGGGAATTTCACGCTCACCACGTTCAGCAACATGCTGACGAATCTCAACCTCACCGACATGGAGACGTGCTACAAGGCGATCCGCGGTGACCTCGCGC
>JBDTYL010000044.1:0-3329 GCA_040005695.1 bacterium
GCGAACACGTCGACGCACCACCACTCGATGCGGCCGCGCGGGCCGATGCCCTCGTTCGTGAGCAAGCAGCCGAGGCATCGCACCCGCGCGTCGCGGCTCATGCGATCACGTCCTTCAGGTCGTACGGGTAGTCGCCGTGCTCGCGCGCATGCCGCGGTCGGAACTGGACGACCGGCGCGGCCAGCTCACTCACCGCGCGCAAGATCTGCTCGAGCAGGACGCGGTGCCGGTCCGTCACCCGTGCCCGCCCGATGGTCACGCTCAGCGCGACATCGCCCCGCCCGTCAGGGACGGAGATGTCGATGCGCAGGTCGTTCGTGCTCTGCCGTGCCCGGGTCACGACGGCCTCGTGACGCCGGCGCTGGACGTGCGCGTGCGCTTCGGTGCGGTGCCGCGTCCGCCGAGCGGCGGCGCGTTCGTGATCATCGACGCCAGATCAGCCTCGGCCAGCACGAGTTCCGCCTTCGTCGCGCCGGTCTCGATGATCAGCCGCATCTGCCGTGCGAACGCCTCTCCGATAGCGGGGTGATTGAGCTGCTGCAGCACGTACGCCTGCAGCTGCGCGGCTGACCAGCGGTTGCGGTCCTCAGGCAGCGCCGGGGTCTCAGGCACGTCCGGCGCCGGCGCCGGTTCGGGGTCAGGGTCCGCCGGCGTGTCATCGGACGCATCGAAGGCGTCGGTCTGCGCCGCCGCCTCAGCCGCGCGCATCGCGTCCCAGTCCGCGTTTACGAGGTCCATTGCCTCAACCTGTTCCCTCAGGCGCGCCGCGTTCGCCGCGTGCGGGTCCTTCTCGAGCAGCCCGCGGAAGAAGGTGCGCGCGCTGTCGATCAGATCTGCCGGCACCTGTCCGAGCGGCTTCCCGCCGTGCCCGTTCCAGCGGTCCGGCCGGCCGTAGATCGGGAGCGACGCCGCCTGCTCGAGTGTCATCGGCCCGCGCGCGCTCGTGTCCTCACCGTCCTCCGTCACGTGCGCCGGCCGCTGGACCTCCGCGGCGCGGGCATACGCGCGGTGTACCTGTTCGGTCTCGATGCGCGCGACGTCGCCGCTCGTGAGCGCACGGCCGCGCGGCTCAGGCACGTCGATCACGCCCACGAGTTCCGCCGGGTCGTACACGCCGACGCCGCCGGACCAGCCGAGGTCCTTCATGCCCTGCGTGATCGCGCGGGACCTGAGCAACGCCTTCGGGAACTTGTGATACATGCTCGGGCCGCCGTTGCGGTCCGGCTTCGTGAGCCCCGCTCGGTCCGCGTCCTTCATCGTGAACGTTGAGGTCACCTCGTCCCCGTTCCGCATGATCAGGTGCAGCACGGCCTCCTCCTCGTCCAGCCGCACCCAGCGCGCGCGGCCGCCGTCCTGCTTGAACCGTGCGAGCTGCGAGTCCGCGGCCTCAGTCACGTTCCCTTTCACCATGCGCAGGGACCGCAACGCCTGCATCGGCATCATGCCGAGCTCCCGGCCGGCGAGGATGATCGCCACCGCCTGTCCGGGCTGCTTGATGTGCTCAGGCAGGAACCCGGTCGGCACCAGTGACTCCGCGAGCCGGAGGAGTCCGTTGTAATCGACGTCGTGCGATACGGCCTGCGCGATGTGCGGCGCGTCCTCAACCGGGGCGGCGCCGCGGCTGAGCTGTCTCGGGATGGTCATGCGGTCTCCAGTGCGGTGAGGTCAGGGGTGACGAACGGTTCATCCGTTGCGGCAACGTGTTCGACGCCGGGCGGCAGCTCGCCGGTCTGGCGGACGTACTCGGCGACGACCTTCTGCGGGACCTTGTGCACCGGCGCCGGCGTCGTCGTGATCACGAGCGTCGGCGCCTTCTCGAGCGCCCACTCGAGCAGCGCCCCGGCATCGATCACCGTCACGCGCTCAGGCTTCACGCGCCGCCCGAACTTGCCCCACGCGGTCGCGCGAGACTTTGCCTTGCCCGGGAAATGTGCCTGCCCGGCAAGGTGTTCGCCGATCGCGGTGAGCATCTTCTCGCGCCCCTCGAGCGGCGCCGTGATGCGCGCGTAGCGCGCGGTGACCTGCGCGAGCTCGGCGTCACGCGTGAGCGCGTACCGCGCGAGGTCCAGCTGCGTGCGGCCGAGCTGCCGGAGCACGCTCCCGATCTGGACATCGAGCGAGACCTCACCGTCGGCCGGCGCGGCATCGTACCCGGTCGGGCGGTTCGGATTGAGCACGATGCCGATGCTTGCCAGTTCGGCGTCGTCGTCCGCATCGGTCGGCAGTGCCCACGCGTGCGGCGCGGGCTCGGTGTGCGGGGCGGTCATCTCGCCTCCCCGTACACCAGCTCCATGATGAGCTCACTCAGGTCTCGCCCCGGGTAGCGGGCTTCGATGTGCGCGGCGATGTCCGCGTCCAGCCTGACCAGTACGCTGCCGTCCACCGCGTGATGGGTGACCCACACCGGCACGCGGCCGCTGGAGATGCTTTCGGCGCGCAGCGCATCGCTGGCCTCCTGCGTGATCTTTTTGAAGATTGCGGTCATGCTTGCGTCCTCGGTGCGGGGGTGTAAGTTCCCCGGCGTCGCTAGGGATGGCGGCGCTGGGGGTCATGCGACGGTCAGTCCGGTGACGGGCTGACCGTTCGCGCATCCGGCTCAGCCGGCGGCGCATGTTCAGGGAGCTGGACCTTCGCCGCGCCCACACGGGTCATCACCACGCCGCGGAGCCGGGCATCGATGCGCCGGGTGCGCCGGGTCCGGCGCCAGTCCCCGCCGAGGCGGGTGAGCCGCGCCGCGGTCCAGAGGCCGAGCCCGATCAGCCCGAGGAAGAGCGCGATGGTCAGGTAATCGTGGAGCATCAATCTCCGGGCTCGGCGCGTTCGGGGTTCCCCGTGTCCGCCGGCTCAGTGACGTCGGTGAACCGCTGCTCCCCGACCGCGCGGAGGGCGTACGCGATGCGCTGACAGGCCGCCTGCACGGTGTTCCGGCGTTGCTCGCCGCTCATGTACGCGGCCGCGGTGATCAGCACCCGCGCGCGGTCGAGGTGCACGTCCGCCGGCATCTCCTCGAGCATGGGGTCCTCGGACACGTTGAGCAGGTCGGCCTCCGGGTGCCGGCGCTCAGGTCCGCCGCCGGGGCGCTGGTCCGGCACGTCCCCGACGTGCGGGGCGCCGTGCACGCCGAGCGGCCGGGGATAGGGCGCCCGGCCGTCGCCGGCGGGGTGAGGGGGGAAGGCTAGGGTCATGGGTCCTCGTGCGGTGTGGGGGGTGAAGCGGCCCGGTGCGGGGCGTCCTGATACGTGCGCGCATACGGCCCGCGAACGTACGCGCCCCGAGCCCGGGGAGGCAAGGGGGTCCTACTCCTCCGGGTAGTCGCCGTGCGCGCGGGC
>JBDTYL010000045.1:0-16420 GCA_040005695.1 bacterium
CCTGATGACGCGCCGCCTGTTGGTCCCGCGCCCCGCCCGCCGCGCGTGCCGCGTCCCGTGGCCGCGCCGGTGGGCGTGACGAGCGAGACCTTCGCGTTCGGCGTAAGGCGCGACTGGCCCTCCGTCACCACCTGGTCGCCGCTGCGAATACCCGAGGCGATCACCGACATCGAGCCCGCCGTGCGCTCGACGACCACCGGTCGTTGCTGCGCCGTGTTGCTGTCCGTCACCACGTAGACGTACGAGCCGGACTGGCCAGTCACCACCGCTGGCGTGGGCACCACGAGCGCCTGCTGCTCGATGAAGAGGCTGAGGTGCGTGGCGACGAACTCCCCCGCCCACAGTCGCTGGTTCGGGTTGGGAAACGACGCCTTGAGCAGCACAGTGCCGGTGGTGGTGTCCACCGCGTTGTCGATGAACGACAGCGTGCCATGCTCCGGTTGCACGAGACTCACGAGTTGTGCGGACGGCCGCGCCGTGCCCGCGGACGGCGTTCCCGTGGCATCGGTGCCGCCGGGCGGACCGCCCTGCCCTGCCGTCCCGGGATCGCCGTTACCCAGGGTCAGGCCCACCGCGCGTGCGCCGGGATCGATCGTCTGGTCGGAGCCGGAGTTCGGCGTGGCGCGCACGGCCAGGCCGCCGCCCGTTCCGTACCGCTGCAGCAGCGGCAGTTGCGTGGCCGGGATGGCAAAGCGGACGAGGATGGGGCTCACCTGGTTGATGACGACGAGCGACGTCCCACCGGACGCATGCACGAGGTTGCCCTCCTTCACCAGCAGCGCGCCCGTGCGGCCGGAGATGGGCGCCCGGATCGTCGTGTTGTCGAGGTTGAACTTCGCGTTCGAGAGCAACGCCTCATCGGCGGCGACACTGGCGGCCGTGGCGCCCGCATTGGCGCGCTGCTGCTCCGCTTGTTCCTTCGTGACGTAGTCCTGCGCGGACAGCGCCGCATACCGCTCCGCGTCACGGCGCGCATTCTCGGCGGTCGCCTTGTCGCGGTTGAGCACGGCGAGCGCCTGCTGGTACGCGGCACGATACGGACGGGGATCGATCTCGAACAGGACCTGACCCGCCGTGACGTTCTGCCCCTCGTTGAAGGCCACGCGCTTGATGATGCCTTCCACCTGCGACGCCACGCTGGCGGAGCGGAGCGGCACCACGACGCCGTTGGCCTCGATGGTGTAGGGCACGTCGGCCAGCTTCGCGCGCGTGACGACGACCGGCACCGCCGATTTGGCGCGAGCGGGCGCAGCCTTCGAGCAGCCGATGGCGAGGGCGAACAGGGGAAGCACGGCGGTGCGGTGCCGCAGCCACGAAATGGTGCGCATAGTGGATCGAAACGAGCGGGAAGTGATCATCGGCGAATACCGGCCGAGTCGAGCGGGAGGGTCGCCTGGCCGCGCGGGCCGAGCACGCCGACGTCGTGCGAGAGCTGCGCGAGTGCGGTGGACCACACCCAGCGGGACTGGGCCCGCTGTGCGCGGGCGTTGGCGAGGGCGGTCTGCGCCGTGATGAGGTCGACGATGGTGCCGACGCCGGCGCGATAGCGGGCGCGCGCGACCTGCTCCGATTGGAGCGCGCTGGCGAGCAGCACGTCCGACGTGCGCGCGCGCTGTGACGCCGTCTGGAGCGCGAAGTACGAGGCGTACACCTGCTGGCCCACCTGCACGCGGAGCAGGTCGGCGCGCGCCGACGCCACGTCCACCTGCGCTTGCGCGCCGGTGACGTTGTACTGCCGCGCGAGGTTGAAGATCGGCAGCGTGATGCCGAGGGTGAGCGAATAGTTCAGCCCCACGAAGTTGGAGACGTCCGAGAAGGACTTGCCCACGTTGGCCCCAAATGCGACCGACGGCAGCTCGGCCGATCGGGCGACACGGACCTGCGCCTGCGCCTGCTGGATCTGCGCGCGCAGCGCGGCGAGGTCCGGGCGCAGCACGAGGGCGCGGTCGATGAGGGTGTCCACGCTCGCGCTCGTGACGCCCACCGCGATCGAGTCGCTCACGTGCGCGAGCTCGAACCGCGCGTTCGCCGGCAGGCCCATGGCCACAGCCAGCGTGCCGCGCGACGTCTGGGCATTGCCCTGCGCGCTCTCGAGGTCGAGCTGCGCCTGCGCGACGAGGACCTGCGCCTGGAGGACGTCCGCGATGGTGGCCACGCCGGCACGGTTGCGCTGCTGCGCGGAGATGAGATTCGTGTCCGCTTCCGCCAACGTCATCCGGGCGGCCTCGAGCAGCCCACCTTGCGCCTGGTACGTGAAGTAGGCCGACTGCGCCTGGAGGGCCACGTTCTGCAGCGACGCGTTGTGCGTGAGGTCCAGCGCGATGGCCGCCGAGCGCGCCGCCGAGACCGTGCCGGCGCGCCCGCCGAAGTCGAACAGCAGGTAAGAGAGGCTCGCCGTGGGTGTGATGGTGGTGCGCTTCACGTTGTCCTGCTGCGCGGACTGCTGCGAGCGGACGATGTTCGCCGTGGCGTCCACCGTGGGGACGTACGCCGACCACGCGGCGCCGTAGGTCGCCGCCCCCACGCGTGCCTGCGACCAGGTGAGCTGCGTTTGCGGATTGTTGCGCAGCGCGATGTCCACCACCTGGCCGAGCACGAGCGGCCCGGTGAACGGTCCGCTGTCCGCCGCCACCAGCATCGTCGGCGCACGCCGCGGTTCGGGCGGCACAGCGCCGGCGGGCGGACGCCACGGCTCGTCGCGTGCCGTTGGCGCGGCCGGCACGCCGTTGATCTCGGGCAGGGCGCGCGAGCAGGCGGACGCCAGTACGGCGAGCGCGAGCAGGCTGCCGAAGCAAATCAGGCGGGACGCGGGTCGACGACCCCGGCCCCGCCCCAACACGATCATCGTCATCCACTCACTATTCACGAACGCCGCATGAGAGCTGGTAAGCGCGGGACGACCATCCCCGCGCGAGTCACACGAGGGATACGCCGCCCCGCCCCGTATCGCTGGGGGCGGGCGGCTTGCACATCACGGCCCGGCCTGTCGCGGAGCGCCAGGTGCGTCGGCGTCGGCCCCTTCCCGCATTGCCACCTCCCGTCGCGTGCCGGCGGCGGCCGCATCCTCCTCACGCCGCGATGGCAGGGAAAAGCCGAACACGCTGCCCCCGCTGTCCGGGAATTCGGCCCAGACGCGCCCGCCGAGCGAGTCGACGGTCTCCTGGACGATGCTCAGCCCCAGGCCAGTGCCCTCGACGCCGGTGACAGTCTCCCCATGCGCACGATAAAACTCCTCGAACAGCCGCGCGCGGGCGCCGGCCGGCACGCCGATCCCGTTGTCGCTGACGCGCACGAGCAGCTCGCCCGAGCGCGTTGGCGTGGACACGACGAGTTCCCCGGTGATGCGCACCCAGCGCTCCGGCTTCCCCTTGTCGGCGTACTTGATGGCGTTCGAGAGATAGTTGGCGAGGCACAGCTCCACCGCAGCGGCGTCCACTTCCACCGCGGGGATCGCGTCGTCGAGGTGCACGTGCACGCCGTTGAGCTTGGCCGAGTCGCGAAGCTGGCGCACGACTTCCGCCGCCGCCTGCGGCAGCAGGACGTTGCGCTGCTGCCGTGCATCGCTGTCGATGCGCGAGAGGGCCACGAGGTTCTCGATCACGCGCTGCAGCCCTTCCGCATTCTGCGCGATGATGCGGTGGAACTGGGCCACCTGCGCCGCGTCGAGCCACGGCTCCAGCAACAGGCCGGACGAGCCGCGAATGGCGCCCACGCGATTCTTCAGCTCGTGCGACACCATGCGGTTGAACCGCCGCAGCCGCTCCTCGCGCAGCCGCACCTGTTCGGCCGAAATACGGAGGAAGTGTGTCATCGTCGCCTGGCGGATGTGCTCCGTGACCTCGGCCACCCGCTGCCAGCTCTGCGCGACGTCGTCGGGCGTCGCGGGCTCGAGCTCGGGCAGCACTTCGCGCATGAACGCGTAGAGGATGTCGGCGAGGAGCTCATGCTCCTTGAGTATCTCGTACGCGTCGAACCCCTGCGAGTGGCGCAATGCGCCGAGCTCCATCGCCTTCGCGTCGAGCGGGACCTTGCCCTCGCTGGCGGTCTCCCCCGTCTCGAGGTAGTCCGCGATGCCATCCACGAGGATGGGCACGTGGTTGAGGAGCTCGTCGGTCGGGAATACGCGCGCCGGCTCGATGGTCACGCGTGCGATGATGCGGTCGAGCCAGCGGCCGACGATCTGTGAGCGGGCGGCGCGCAGGCGATGGGCGAGACGGACGTTGAGCGGCACGGGGATGCTCATGGGAACGTGGAAGCCTGGTTGACGCCGTGTGTACCGACGGCGGCAGCCGCCGTCGCGTGCACTTCGATGACCGCTTATCTTGCACGGACGTGCAGCGGCGTGGAAAGGCCCGGCAGCGGACCCACTCCGACCGGATAGCTCAGTTGGTAGAGCAGGAGACTTTTAATCTTCAGGTCGTGGGTTCGATCCCCACTCCGGTCACTCGATGAATCTATCACGGCCACCAGTACACCGGTGGCGGCGCCGCGGGCCGTGCGGCCTCGCGTCGGCATGCACGGCCTCCCCTCGCCCAGCTCCCGCCATGACGCCACGCCGACATGCCCTCGTGTCCACGCTGCTGTTCGCCGGCGCTTGCGCATCGGCCGGCGGTGGTCCGCAATCCTCGCCCGACCGCGTGGTGGCAACGGACAATGGCACGCCCATCCGGCAGATGGTCAATGACGACGCACGGGTCGCCGTCGCGGCGCCGCGCGCGAAGGTCTGGCGTGCGCTCATCGGTGCCTACGGCGACCTCGGCATCGTGCCGACCGTCGCTGACGAGGCGACCGGCACGTATGGCAACCGGGGCTTCACCTTCCCGGCCCGGCTGCATGACCGTCCCGGCGACGACTACTTCTCCTGCGGGTCGAGCCTGTCCAGCATCGGATCGTCTGGCCGGCTGGTCGCCTCGGTCGAGTCGCAGGTGACCGCCGTGTCCGATAGCGAGAGCGTGGTGGTCACGCGCGCCAGTGCACGTTACCGGTCCAACGCCGGCACGAGCAGCAACGCACTCGATTGCTCCACGCGCGGTGCGCTGGAGCAGTACCTCCAGGTGGACATCAAGCGACGCCTGGCGATGGCGCGCTGACCTCGCTCGCGCGGCGCGTGCACGACGGGCTCGCGAGCACTGCTCGCGAGCCCGTCGTTGTTCAGGTCACGGCCCCCGCGATCAGGGAGCGCGATCCAGGCATGCCTTGTACTGCGGGTTGTTCGTCTCCTCGAATGGGATCGGGAAGTTCACGTCGCCGCCATAGGTGCCGCCCTTGACCGGGTTGTACGCACCCGTCGGGAAGACCGTCTCCGATCCGCGCGAGTAGTACTTGATCAGCCGGCGCAGGTCGCCGAGCCGGTGCGACGTGAGGAACAAGTCCAGCGCGCGCTCCTGGAAGAGGAGGTCCTGCTTGCCGGTCGGGGTCAGCGCCGCAACCGCCAGAGCGGTGATCGGAGCCGGGGACGCGGGGGCAGCCGTGCCGACCGCCGCATACGTCTTGGCATTCGCTCGGGCGTCGTTCAGCTTCGCCAGGAACGTCGCATCGTCACCCGCACGGAGTGCCGCCTCGGCCTCGATGAGGCGTGCCTCGGTGCCGAGCGCCAGCGGCGTCGGCGACGAGCGCGTGGTGAACTTCTGCGGCTGGTAGAACGGCGTCGCGTTGTCGAATCCGTTGCCCGTGCGCACCACGGGAGCGCGCGGATCGTTGAGCGTGACGAAGGGCAGCCCGTTCCCGCCCTCCCGGTCGCCGACCGTGAACCGCTTCGACGTGACCGTATACGAGAACACGGCGTTGTACTGACGCGACGTGTTCTCGTCTGCGAGGATGTTGTAGGCATACGTGGACGGCACGGCTGCCGCCGTCACGGCGGCCGCGGCGTACTGGTTCTGGTCGAGCTGCGCGCGCGCCTTGCCGATACGGGCGAGGTTCAGCGCGTTGGCGCCGCTCGTACCAGCCGCCGTGGCCACGGTGATGGCCGAGTCGAACTTCGCGATGGCGGTGGTGAGCAGCTGCGCGCCCGTCTGCGGGTCGCCGTACGTGAAACTGCCGTCGGCGTTCACCTTGCTGGTGGGCACGCCGTTGCAGTAGTTCTCCGCGAACAGCACGTACACGAAGCCGGCGAGCGCCTGCACCTCGGCGCGGTTCGGGTTCGCCGGGTCGTACTGGCCGAAGCTGGCCGACACGAGCTCCGCCGTCGCACGTGCCCGCTGTGCATTCTGGAAGATCGGCAGCAGCGAACCGTTGATCGGGTTCGTGGTGCGCCGGTCGACCTCGATGCGCGTGGGGAACGTCTCGGCGTTCATGAACTCGTCCGAGAGCAGGCCGGAGTAGATGACCTGTCCCTCGCTGCTGCTGCTGCCGGCGTACGCGACCTGGAAGTCACCAATGGCGGCCGCATACGCGCTGCCCAGCGCAGCGGGCCCGGTGAGGTCGCTCGGCAGCACGACGTCCGGCGTGCCGACGGTGAGGAGCTTGTCCTGGTTGCATCCGGCGCTCGTGGCGAGCGCCCCCACGGTGAGCGCCATGACGCCGGCCCGTGCAAAGTGGCTTCTATTCTTCATTGGATTCGACATGAGTTGGGATCGGATCAGAAGCTGAGCGCGAGGCGCGCCGTGAACATCCGCACCTGCGGTGCCGTGAGGAACTCGGCGGTCGTGAAGTTGGCCTGGGCGCCGGCGTTCGACTCCGGGTCCAGACCGGTGTAGTTCGTCCAGGTGTGCAGGTTACGGCCGGCCAGCGTGAGGTTGGCCGAACCGGCGTGCAGCTGGCTCGCGAACCGCTGCGGCAGCGTGAGGGTCACCGCAACTTCACGCAGCTTCGTGAACGTCGCGTTCTCGAAGTAGCCGGCGTACGTGTTGTACGGTGCGGCGAGCGTCGTGGCCACCGCGGCGGCCTGCGCCGCGAGGTTCGACGACGACGGCGTCTGTGCAGCACTGCCGTTCTGGATCAGCTGGTTGCGATAGTTCGACGTGTAGTTGAACAGCTTCTGCCCGCTGCGATGATCGAGCGTCGCGGTGACGCGGAAGAACCGGCCGAGCGACAGCGACGGCGCGACGACGATTTCCGCCGCCGGGAAGGGCGAGCCCTGGTACGACGCGGAGTCGGCAATCGTCACTTCGCAGTCGGCACTGCCACGACCGTTCGGGCATCCGATCAGTCCGTCGCCGTTCGCATCGTTGTACGTCAATGCGCGCTGGTAGTACGCGCCGAGCGGCAGGCCGGTCTTGATGATCTGCGTGCTGCTGAAGCCGGCGGTGATGTCCGGGATCCGGTTGCCGAGGGCGTCGGTACCGAGGTCGTCGAGGTGGTTCGTGGTCCACGAACCGTTCAGCGTGAGGTCGAACTTCACGAGCTTGCCATCATACAGGGTCGCGCGCAGCAGGGCCTCGTCGCCGTAGTTGCGCACGCGGCCGAGGTTCTGGAAGCGCGTGGCGCTGGTGCCGAGCGACGGGGCCAGGTTCACGTTCACCAGGGCGTCCTTGGTGATCTTGTTGTAGTGCGTGTACTCGAAGTTGACGCGATCATTGAGGAGGCCGAGGTCGAAGCCGCCCTCGACTTCCGTGGACTTCTCGGGCCGCAGGCTGGTGTTGCCCGCGCCGCCGATGGTGAAGCCCGGCACGTCCACGCCGTTCACCACCACCGCCACCGGCGAGTAGTACTGCTCGGCCGCCAGGTAGCCGGGGTTCTGTCCGGCCGCACCGACCGCGGCGCGCAGGCGCAGCGACGAGATGGCCTGCACCTTCGGGAAGAAGTTCTCCTCGCTCACGACCCATGATCCGGAGAGCGACGGGTAGAAGACGCGGGAGTAGTTCTGGCCGAAGGCGCTGTTCTTGTCGGACCGGATGCCGGCCGTGAGGAAGACGCGGTCGCGCCACGCCAGTTGCTCGCGGCCGAGGAAGCCGAGCGTGCGGACGTCATTCGTGCTTTCGCCGACGGAGAACCGGGCGTTGGTGCCGGCCAGCGAGTTCGAGCCGCCAAGCAGCTTGGCGCCGAACGCGTCCGTGCGCGTGAAGTAGACGTCGGTGTACTGCGTGCCTACCGCGCTGGTGAACTTGAGGGTGGGCGACCGCTCGTACGTTGCCGTGGCGTTCAGTGACGACGTGTAGTTGGCCACGAAGGCACGATCGACGGTGCGATAGCCGTCGAGCGTGTTCTGGCTGTACGCGAGCACATTCGGCTGCAGCGTCTCGTTGTCGTTGCGGTTGTCCAGGTCGCCGCCGAACGTGCCGTTCACGGCGAGCCATGACAGCGGCGTCCAGTTGCTCGTGAGGCTGCCGGTGAGGCGTTGCACACCCTGCCGCGTATTGATGTTGTAGAAGGCCTTTGGCGGGAGGCCCGCGTTGTAGTAGCCGCGACTGACGGTATCGGTGGCGCTGCAGAGGTTCGGGTGCTGCAGGTTGAGGCCGTTGGGGCCGCAGTCCGCCGCCTTGCCGAGCTGCGAACCGGAGACGACGCCGAATGCGTTGTTGTCGTTCTGCGGACGACGCAGGTCGCTGTTCGTGAAGCCGATGCTGATCTGCGCATCGAGGCTCTTCGCGAGCTGGCCACGCACGTTCGTGCGGATGCTCATGCGCTGGCTGTTGTTGACCTGGATGACGTTCTGCTCCTTCTGGTACTCGCCGGACAGGAAGTACGTGGCGACGTCCGATCCGCCCGCCGCGCTGACGCCTGCGAGCCGACGATTTCCGTCGCTCTCCATGCCCGCAACCTGGAGCGGGTTGTTGGAGATCGTCGAATCGACCCCGACACACTTGGTGGCGGCGAGCGACACGCGCGAGTAGAGGCTGCAGTTGGTGACCAGCGTGCCCGTCGCTGTCTTGCCATACGAGCGGAAGTTCGGCTCGTAGTTGTTCACGTCGGTGAGACGGCCGGTCTCCGTGAACACGTCCCACTTCGTCTGGCCCGCGCGGCCCTTCTTGGTCGTGATCTGGATGACGCCGTTCGCGGCGGCCGTCCCGTACAGGGCAGCGGCAGCGGGACCCTTGATGATCTCGACGTTCTCGATGTCTTCCGGGTTGATGTCGTTCAGCCGCGAGGGGCTCTGTCCGCCGGTGCCGATGGCGGTCGACGACGGGCTGTTGTCCACGCGCGTGCCGTCGACGATGATGAGCGGCTCGTTCGAGAGCGAGATGGAGTTGGAACCGCGGATGCGGACGCGCGATCCGGCGCCCGTCTCACCGGCGGCAGTCATCACGACCACGCCCGGTGCGCGCGAACTCAGCGCATCGGCGAACGTGCTGATCGCCGCCTTGTTCAGCGCCGAACTGTCGATGGTGGCGGTGGCCGCGCCGTTCTCGCGCTTCCGTTCCGTGGTGCCGGTCGCGGTCACGACGACCTGGTCGAGC
Organism: bacterium; assembly: GCA_040005695.1. Taxonomy (GTDB): domain Bacteria; phylum Gemmatimonadota; class Gemmatimonadetes; order Gemmatimonadales; family Gemmatimonadaceae; genus AG11. The sequence goes on from JBDTYL010000045.1 coordinate 9,339, forward strand.
TGCGCAGCAGACACGGCCAGGGCGAAGTCGACCGTCACCACGCCACCGGCCGGGACCGTGACGCTCCGCGACAGCGGACCATAGCCGATGCGCTGCACGGCGACCTGCACGGCTCCTTCACGCACGCCGGTGATGCGGTACGTGCCTGTTTCGTCCGTGGACGAACCGCGGGTACCGCCGACCACACGCACCTGTGCGCCGACGAGGGGCTGTTGCGTCGTGCGGTCAATCACCCGACCGGCGACCGTACCGACGGCGCCCTGGGCGACCGCCTGTGACGAGACCGCCAGCACGATCACGACCGCGGCGAGAAGCCGGCGGAAGGTATTCTCCATGGGTATTGCTCCAAAACTGTTGTACGTGGAGTGACACGCGCCTGTGCGTGCCGAGGAACGACTGCTGCACCGGTGGGTGTTTGAGCAAGACTCGACTTCGCCTGCCTCGCGTCACATTGTGCGCCGCGAAATATTGCCTGGGGACCACGCGCGCTGTGACCCGTCGGCAGCTTCATTCGTTTCTGCTTGACCGTCCGACATCTCATGAGGTCCTCTCGAACAGCGGCGCTGCGCCGCTTCCCTTTCCGCACGCCTCATGCGCCGTCTGCTCCTCTGGACCAGCCTTGTCCTGACACCGGTGTCAGCAACGAATGCGCAGGGGCGGCCGTCAGTTCCAGCATCCGCGATTTTCGCCGGCATGGTGATCGCCGAGATCGAGCGCGAGTTGCTCGCGGGCGCCACGGTGACACTCGTGGAGGCGAACCGCGTGGCCACGACGGACCAGCAGGGCGCGTTCCGCTTCGACGGGCTGGCGTCCGGCGACATCCATCTCGTGGTGCAGAAGATGGGGTACCGCCCACTGCGTACGGTCGTGCACATGGATTCGACCCGTCGCCTGGACGCGGAGCTGGAACTCGAGCGGCTGCTTCCCTCCGAGCTGGCGCCTGTCGTCGTGGAGGCGACGCCCGACCGGCAGACGATCGACATCCTCCGCCGGCGCGCGTCCGGCCAGGGCACCTTCTTCCTGCGCGACGTCCTCGATTCACTGCAGGGCGTCTCAGTCGGCGAGTTGCTGCGGGAAAAGGGACGCGGCGCGAAGATGATCCGATACACCCGCACCGGCGCCCTGCTCCTGGCCTCCGGACGCGGGTTCGGCACCATCTCGCTGCTGCCCCTCGCCGACCCGCACGACTCGCGCAGCCCGCGCGCGTGCTACGCGCAGGTCGTCGTCGACGGCATCCGGATCTACGCGCCCGACGCCGTCAACCAGTTCGCCCCGCCCGATCTCGACCAGTTTGACTCCGCCCGCCTGGATGCGGTGGAGTTCTACGCCGGCCCCGCCAGCACGCCCGCGGAGTTCGCGGGCGTGGGCGCGCAGTGCGGCACTCTCGTCCTGTGGACCCGACGGAGCCCCTAGCCTCGCCCCGCGCCTCCACGGGCGCTACGCCAGCGAGACCTGCGGCTTCGCGAGCCATTCCCCGCCGTCCACCACCATGATCGCGCCAGTGATCCACGCGCCGCCCGGCGACGCCAGGAACGCGACCATGTTCGCGATGTCCGCCGGCGAGCCCCAGCGCTGCAGCGGGATCATCTTCTTCGCGTAGCTGTCGAGCGCCTTCTCCACCGCGAAGACATCGGGCACACCGTCCGCCGATGGCGGCGGCGTGAACGCCTTCCGCACACCCTCGGTGGGAATGGGACCCGGCGCCACGGCGTTCATGCGCACGCCGTACTTCGCCCACTCCACGGCGAGCGTCTTCGTCAGTGCATCGATGCCCGCCTTCGCGGCCGTCGCATGCGCCATGAGGGGCCAGCCGCGATAGTGCAGGGTCATCGAGATATTGATGATGCATCCCCCACCCTGCGCCTTCATCACCGGCATCACGGCCTGCGCGCAGAAGAACGTCCCGTACAGGTCGATCTCGATCACGCTCTTCCACGCGTTCTCGGACAGCGTCTCCGACGGCGCGTAGAAGTTGCCCGCCGCATTGTTCACCAGCACGTCGATGCGCCCGCGCTCCGCGAGCACCTCGGCGATGAGCGCCTTCACGCGCGCGGAGTCGCGCACGTCCACCGCCTTGGCGCTGGCCTGTCCACCTGCCGCGACGATCTCCGCTGCTGCAGCCTCGACCCGCTCAATCTTGCGGCTCGCGAGCACCACATGCGCCCCCAGCGCCGCGAGCAGGTCGGCGATGCCGCGCCCGATGCCGCTGCCGCCACCGGTCACCAGCGCTACCTGCCCATCGAACAGGCCCGGCCGGAACACCGATGCGCTCGTGCTCTCCGTCATGTGCGAAGCTCCTGGGGTGGTGCGGAATCGTCGGTGCGGAACAACAGGGACGTGCCAGTCGGCGCCTCGGCATCGGCCAGCGCGTCGAAGAGGGCATCGGCGAGCGTGTCCGCTTCGTCGGCGGGAGCGAACGACAGCGCAAGTGACAGCTGACTCACCGGGCCGAACGAGCGTCGATGATGCGGCGTGAGCCCGTGCGCCGCCAGCCCTGCCTGATGATCGCGCGTGCCGTAGCCCACGTTGGTATCCCAGCGGTAGTGCGGATGGCGTTGCGCCAGCGCGTGCATCAGCCGGTCGCGCGTGACCTTGGCGATGATCGACGCGCAGGCGATGGAATGGCAGCGCGCGTCGCCGCCCACCACGGCGGTGTGTTCGATGCCGAGGGTGCGGATGCGCAGTCCGTCGATGACGACGTGGTCCGGCGTGACACGAAGCCGCGTGATCGCGCGGCGGATGGCGAGCACCGAGGCATGGTAGATGTTGAGCCGGTCGATCTCGCGCACGCTGGCCGCGCCGACCGACACGGCGAGCGCCCGCTCCCGGATCCGTGCAGCGAGCCGCCCGCGGTCGGCGGCGCTCAGCGTCTTGGAATCGTCGATGCCGCGGATGGCGCGCGCATCGGCAGGCATGACGACGGCGCATGCGACGACGGGGCCCGCAAGCGGGCCCCGTCCAACTTCATCCACACCGGCGAGCAGGGGACCGCATGCGGTCCGCAGGTCGCGCTCGATCGCACTCCACTTCCGCATGGAGCTTCGCGACCGCGTCGCTTACTTCGCCGCGGTGGTCTGCGGGGACTTGGCCTTCATTTCCTTGATACGGGTGGCCTTGCCGGTGAGGCTGCGCAGGTAGTACAGCTTCGCACGACGGACTCGGCCACGACGCACGACGATGATGTCGGCGAGCATGGGGCTGTGCAGCGGGAAGATGCGCTCGACGCCGATGCCGTTGGAGATCTTCCGGACGGTGAACGTCTGGCTGACGCCGACGCCGCGGCGGGCGATGCACACTCCCTCGAACGCCTGGATGCGCTCCTTTTCCCCTTCCTTCACACGGACGTTCACGCGAACGGTGTCACCGGCGCGGAACGCTGGGAGGTCGCGGAGCCACTCTTTCTGGGTTTCGATGAAGACATGCATGGGACGGCTGGTTCGGGGCTTAACTGGAATAGACTTGGGAACTTAGCGGAGTCCCACAGCGGAGTCTAGGGGTGCCCCTAGTGCTCCTCGGCCCGGCCGAACAGCAGTTCCACGTCCAGGCGATGCTGTGGCGGGGCAATGACATAGATGTAGTCGCCGGGCTCGATGCGCGTGGCCCCGGAAGGCGCGATGAGGGCTCCGGCGCGCTCGAGCATGCTCACGGCCGCGCCCGGAGGAAAGGGGATCTCGGACAGCAGTGCACCAGACACCGCCAGGTGCGACGAGATGAAGTACGCCCGCAGTTCGTCCCCGAGCGGCGCGCGGGCATCGACCTCGATTGAGGCCTTGGGCGGAGGCGGCGCGGCGGACTCGACGCGCAGGAAGCGTGTCGCCCACGGCACCGTGGCGCCCGGGATGATCGCCCCCACCACCACGATCACGAACACGAGGTCGAACAGCTCGCGTCCACCCGACACATCGGCCATCACGGGAATGGTCGCGAGCACGATGGGCACCGCCCCGCGAAGCCCCACCCAGCCGACGTACGCCGACTCGCGCCACCGATAGCGAAAGGGCGCAAGGCACACGAGAGTCACGAGCGGACGCGCCACCACGGCGAGGAACACCGCGAGCGCGAGGCCGATCCCCGCCACCTGCAACACGCGAGTGGGATAGATGAGGAGGCCCAGCAGCAGGAACATCAGGACCTGACTCAGCCAGCCGAGCGCGTCGTGCACCCGGCGCACGCCCACCGCATGCGGGAGCGCGCCGCTGCCCAGCACCACACCCGTCACGTACACCGCGAGAAATCCACTGCCGTGCAGCAGGGTCGTCACTCCGAAGGACAGGCAGGCGATCGCGAGGGTGAACGCGGGATACAGGCCCGCGGCCGGCAATCGGATGCGCAGGATGATCCATCGTCCCGCGTACGCAATGCCCGCTCCCGAGACGGCTCCGACGACCATTTCCAGCACGACCTCGCGCGCGAGCACGAACGGCTGCACAGCATGACCGCCGGCCAACGCGGCTGTGAGCGCGGTGGTGAGGATCACCGCCATCGGGTCGTTCAGCCCCGACTCGACCTCGAGCGTGAGGCCCACGCGCTGCCGCAGCCGCGTGCCCGTGGCGGTGAGCACGGAGAAGACGGCCGCGGCGTCCGTCGACGAGACGATCGCGCCAAGGAGCAGCGCCATGGGCCAGCCGAGGCCGATGGCGTGCGCGGCGGCAGCGACGAGCCCCGCGGTAGCCACCACGCCCACCGTGGCCAGCGCCGCCGCCGGAAGGAGCACCGTGCGCGCCGACGTGAGCGACGTGTTCAGGCCGCCATCGAACAGGATCAGCACGAGCGCCGTGGTGCCGAGGCGGTAGGCGAAGGCGTAGTCGTCGAACGGGATGTGGCCGATGCCCTGGGATCCCGCGAGGATGCCCACGAACAGGAACAGCAACGCCACTGGAAGCCCGAGCCTGGCCGATGCTCGGCTGAGGGCGACGCTCGACCCGAGGAGTACGCCGAACGCGGTGAGCAGCACGGCAGTGGCAAGCGGCTCCGAGCCGATCATGGCTGCTCGCCGGGCCGCTCCTGCGTGAGCCGTTCACCTTCCCGCCGGCGCCACTCGGCGATCTTCGCGTGGTCGCCGCTGAGCAGCACGTCCGGCACCGCATGTCCACGGAATTCCGGAGGCCGCGTATAGCTCGGCGCCGAGAGCCCGCGCTCCCAGAAGGAATCGCCGTACGCGCTCTCCGGGTCGCTCATGGCGCCGGGCAGCAGGCGCACCGTGGCGTCGATGACCGCGAGTGCGGCGGGTTCGCCGCCGCTGAGCACGAAGTCGCCGAGGGAAAGCTCCTCGGTGGCGAGGTGGTCGGCGACGCGCTGGTCCACGTCCTTGTAGTGGCCGCAGAGGATGGTGAGCTCTGCGCCCCCGGCGAATCGCACGGCGTCGGCCTGCGTGAACCGCCGGCCGCGCGCACTCATCAGCACAATCGGCGACGTGGCGCCGAGCGCCTCGACCGCCTCGAAGAACGGTGCCGGCTTCATCACCATGCCCGGTCCGCCGCCGTATGGCGTGTCGTCTACCGTGCGGTGACGATCGTGCGTGTAGTCGCGAAGGTCCACCACGTTGAACGTCACCGAACCGGCTGCCGCGGCGCGCGACGGAATGCTGAGCGCGAGCGGCGTGGCAAAGAAGTCCGGGAAGATGGTGACGACGTTGACGATCACTCGAGCAGCCCGTCCGGCGGCGTGACGACGATCACGCGCTGCGCCTTGTCCACCGAGGCGATGGTATGGTCGTCATAGAGCAGGAGGATGGTCTCGCCATCGCGCGGCTCGGCACGACGTACGTCGAGCGCGAGGCCGTGCGGCAATTCGTAGAGCTCCTCCACCGTGCCGACCGGTTCACCGCCGTGGAGTTCCACGCGCATGCCGATCAGGTCGTGGAGGTAGACCTCGTCGTCCGCGGGGGGCGGCACTTCGTCCGCCGGCAGCAGCAGGTAACGGCCGCGCCACAGCTCCGCGGCATTGCGCTCCGGCACTTCGTCGAAGCCCACGAGAAGACCTTCGTTGAACGGCCGCACCGTGCGCACGTGCAGTTCCTGGCGCGCTGCGCCGATGTCGCCCGCGGCGGTGCCACCGAAGATGCGGCGGCCGGGCACGTACACGTCGTCGGGAGCATCGGTGATGGCCTCGACGACGACTTCGCCGCGGATGCCGTGCGCCTTGCGGACCCGCCCGACGATGATGAACTCGGGAGCTGTCATGATGGATCTCGTCTGGGGCGCGAAAGATTTGTCGTCCTGGGCGCAGCGCCGATTTGTCGTCCTGGGCGCCGCGCCGATTTGCCGTCCTGGGCGCCGCGCCAATTTGTCGTCCTGAGCGCCGCGCCAATTTGTCGTCCTGAGCGCAGCGAAGGACCTGCTTTCACGATGGAGAAGCAGGTCCTTCGCACCGTCCGCGACGACGCTTCCTTACGCTTCGTCCGTCTTCTCTCCCACCGGCACCGCGGACGCCTGGAGCCTGGACGCGAGGCGTGTCTCGTGGCGCTGCTTCAGGAGACCGGCCTTGCGGAGCAGCGAGCGCACGGTGTCCGTGGGCTGCGCGCCGACATTGAGCCAGTAGTTGACGCGATCGCTGACGAGGTTGAGGGCCTTGTCGCCCGTGCGGGGCTGATACTGGCCGACGATCTCGATGAACTTGCCATCGCGCGGGCTCTTCGAGTCGGCGACGACGATGCGGTACATGGGGGACTTCTTTCGTCCCACGCGACGAAGGCGGATCTTGACGGCCATGGTGCGGATCTCCTGAGTGATGCAACGGCCCGGGCTCATCGCGTATCCGGCAGTTCCGGACCGCACCCTGGGCACTGGTGGAACACTGAATGTAACCGGGCTGGGGTGCAGATTGCACCGCGAGGCGACAATTGCCCCATCGGCGTGCCGGTCGGGGGGCTAGCGGCCTCCGAACATCCCCGGCGGCATGCGCATCTTGCCGCCCCCGCTTCCCTGCCCGCCCGCCACTTTCTTCATCATCTTCTGCATCTCGCGGAACTGCTCGAGCAGCTTGTTTACCTCGCTGATCGGGCGGCCGGCGCCCTTGGCCACGCGCGCGCGCCGCGACCCGTTCATCAGGTCCGGCTTCTTGCGCTCCGCCTTCGTCATCGA
>JBDTYL010000046.1:0-16442 GCA_040005695.1 bacterium
GGGGCATCGCTGCGCTCAGGATGACAGGGGCATCGCTGCGCTCAGGATGACAGGGGCATCGCTGCGCTCAGGATGACAGGGACACGGGGACGCGAGCCTGCGCCACACCCCATATTTGGAGGCCGGCGCTTCGTCACCCGCCCCAATCCCCGATGCCCCCTATTCCTCCGCCGCGGCGCGACGGCTTCACGGTCACCACACCCGTCCCGCTCTACTGGGCCGAGTACGGGGATCCCGACGCGCCGACGCTGTTGCTGCTGCATGGAGGACCCGGCGCCAGCCACGAGTACCTCCTGCCGCAGATGCTCGAGCTCGCGCGCGGACATCGCCTCGTGTGCTACGACCAGCGCGGCGGCGGGCGGTCGCGCCACGACGACGACCGCGTCCCCATCGGGTGGCGGGACCAGGTGGCCGACGTGGCCCGCGTCGCCGCGGAGCTTCACGTGACACCGCTGGACATCGTCGGCTACTCGTGGGGCGGCCTCCTCGCGCTGCTGTACGCCATTGAAGCCGCCGCCGGCCGCGTGACTCCTCCCGCGGCACGCCTCTCCCTGATCGATCCTGCGCCGGTGACGCGCGCGTTTCGCGAGGCCTTCGAGCAGGAGTTCGCACGACGGCAGGCCGGACCCGAGGTGAGCACCCTGCGCGAGGAACTGACGCGGTCCGGGCTGAAGGAGTCCGATCCCGACGCGTATCGCCAGCGTGCGTTCGAGCTCAGCGTCGCCGGCTACTTCGCGGATCCGCGCCGCGCGCACGACCTCACCCCCTTCCGCATAACGGGCCGCGTCCAGCAGTCCATCTGGTCGTCGCTCGGCGACTTCGACCTGCGCGCGGCGCTGCGTGACCTCCGGTTGTCTGCGCTCGTCGTTCATGGACGACAGGACCCCATCCCGCTCGCATCGTCCGAGGCCGTGGCGAACGCCCTCGATTCCGAGCTGCTGGTCCTGGAAGACTGTGGACACGTGCCGTACGTCGAACAACCGGATCAGCTCTTCCCGCGACTGCTCGCCTTCCTGAGCGATCCCGCTTCATCACACCCCGTCGTCGAGTAAGTCGAATTGGCCGACGAGACCGTACAACCGCACATCGCGACGCTGGACTACGACGGGCGGCGCTTCAATGTCAGCTGCCGCGTGGTGTTCGACGGCATCGAATACGTCGGACGCCTGTGGTTCGCCGACGAGAGCTGGGACGACGCCGGCCTGCCGGACCGCGGCGCACTGCCCGGCCGCACGCGCGAGGAAGCGCTCACGATGGCGCGCCGCCTCACGCAGCAGGACATCCTCCTCCGCTACCGTCGGGCGCTCGCCGAGAAACGCCGCTTCGTCGGCCTCCGCCGCGCCACCGACGAGATCCTCGGCAAGATCCGCTACCTCAACCAGGTCGCGATCAGCATGCGCGCCGGCCTCCTCGACTCCGACGGCGCCGCGGCCGAGATCGACCTCACGGAGCGGCAACTGCACGAAATCATCGAGAAGTTGCGCGCGTTCGCCGGCATCGAGTCCTAGGTCCGCAGCTCGCGCCCGTTTTCAGCGCGCCGGTGTGAGCTGTAGTCTCGCCCGTGACCTGCAAGCCCCGGGCGTCGGCCGTTTAGCTTTCGGGCATGGACCCCCGCACCGCCGCCAGCGTCCTCAAGCAGATTGCCGCCTTCCTCGAGCTGCGCGGTGAGAGTCAGTTCAAGTGCCGCGCGTACGAGCAGGCTGCGCGCGCCGTGGCGAGCCTCGACACCGACGACCTCGGCGCACTCGATCGGACTGGAGCGCTGGCCGCCACGCCAGGGGTGGGCAAGGCCACACTCGCCGTCCTGCGCGACCTCATCGAGGCAGGCGAGTCCCGCTACCTCGAAGAACTCCGCGCCAACATCCCACCCGGGCTCACCGACCTCCTCAACGTGCCCGGCCTGGCCATTGCGAAAATCCACCTGCTGCACGAGACGCTGGGCATCGATTCGGTGGACGCGCTCGAAGTCGCGGCGCGCGACGGTCATCTCGCGAAGGTGAAGGGGTTCGGCCCGAAGACGTCGGCGAAACTCCTGCGCGGCATCGAGCTGTTCCGCTCATCGGCGTCGCTGTCACTGCTGCACCGCGCCGTGGAGCGGGCGCGGGCCCTCCTCGCCGCCGTGCGCGCGCATCCCGACGTCGTGGACGCCGAGGTCGCGGGTTCGCTCCGCCGACACATGGAGACGGTCGGTGACGTGGACATCGTGGCCGCGTGCCACGACCCACTCGCTGTCGCAGGCTCCTTCGCGAGAGCACCCGGCGTGCGCACGGTGCTGCGCGGCGACACGACGTCGCCCGGCATCGCCTTCGCGGACGGCACGCATCTCGACCTGTTCTGCGTGGCCGAGCCGGCCTTTGCACTCGCGCTGTGGCGCGCCACGGGGTCGGTGCAGCACGTGCAGACGATGTGCGCATTGCTCTCGCGCGAGGGCATCACGTTGCAGGACGACGTCCTCCGCGATGCCGCCGGTCGCACGGTCGACGTGCCCGACGAAGCGGCGATCTACCGGCTCGTGGGATTGCCGTTCATCCCGCCCGAGATGCGCGAGATGGGCGAAGAGTTGCTGCTCGCGGTGGCGAACAGGATTCCCGCCCTCGTACGGCCGGCAGACATTCGCGGCGCGCTGCACTGTCATTCCACCTGGTCCGACGGCAAGGCCACCATTGCGGAGATGGCCGTCGCGGCGCGCGCGCTCGGATGGAGCTACATCGGCATTTCGGACCACTCGCCGGCCGCGTTCTATGCGGGCGGGCTCTCGCCGGACCGCGTGCTGGCGCAGCACGACGAGATCGACGCACTCAATGCGTCGGATCCCGGCATCCGCATCCTCAAGGGCACGGAGGCGGACATCCTCGCCGACGGGGCGCTCGACTACGATGCCGCGCTGCTCGACCGCTTCGACTTCGTGGTCGGCTCGATACATTCCCGGTTCGCCATGGACAGGAAGAAGATGACGGACCGCGTGCTCGCAGCGCTCGATGATCCACACCTCACGGTCCTCGGTCATCCCACCGGCCGGCTGCTGCTGTCTCGGGATCCGTATCCCATCGATATCGAAGCCGTGCTCGAGAAGGCAGCTGCGGTTGGCATCGCGGTGGAACTCAACGCCGACCCCAAGCGGCTCGACCTCGACTGGCGCCACCTCGGCCGCGCGAAGGCCCTTGGCGTGCCGGTCGCCGTCGGGCCGGACGCGCACTCCACCGCCGGCCTGGCCAACGTCACGCTCGGCGTGGGCATGGCGCGCAAGGCCGGCCTCGAGGCAGACGATCTGCTGAATTCACGTGATGCCGACGACGTGCTCGCGTTCGCGCGCGCGCGGCGCGAGGTGGTGCGCTGATGGCCGCGCGCAAGGTGGCGAAGGGTGCGAAATCCGCGACGGCCGTGAAGTCGGTGAAGTCGGCGAAGCGCACACAGCCGTCAAACGCCCCAAAACGGACAGCGAGCGCAAGTACCAAGGAACGAACGAAATCTGCGAAATCTGCGAAATCTGCGAAATCACCCTCGTCGTTTGCGCTTACAAGAGCACCATCGTCGCGTGCCCCCGCCAAATCACCATCGTCGTTTGCGCGATTGAAGTCCGGGAAGCGTTCCAGCCCGCGCGGCGCAGCACTCGAGGCTCACGCGACCGTGATCTACAATCGGCTCGCCGCGGAATATCCCGACGCGCACTGCGCACTGGACTTCACCAGCCCGTTCGAGCTGCTCGCCGCGACCATCCTCAGCGCGCAATGCACCGACAAGCGCGTGAACCTGGTCACTCCGGCACTGTTTGCCCGATATCCGGACGCAGCGGCGCTCGCCATTGCAAATCCGGAGGACGTCGAGGACATCATCCGCACCACCGGCTTCTTCCGCAGCAAGACGAAAAGCCTCATCGGCATGGCCATTGGGCTCATGGACCGGCACGACGGCATGGTTCCCGCCGAGATGGACGCACTCGTGAAGCTGCCCGGTGTAGGACGAAAGACGGCGAACGTGATCCTCGGCAACGCCTTCGGTCGCAACGACGGCATCGTCGTGGACACGCACGTCACCCGCCTCAGCAACCGGCTGGGACTGGCCAGCGGCACCGACGCCGTGAAGATCGAGCAAGCACTCATTCCACTGTTTCCGCAGGACCACTGGACGATGATCTCGCACCTCTTCATCGAGCACGGCCGACAGGTATGCCTCGCCCGCGTCCCGCGATGCGCCGCGTGCGTGCTCGCGGACATCTGCCCGTCCGCGCTCGTCTGAGCGTTCCTCCTTCACCACCCCGCATGCACACTCGACTTCCCGCCCTGCTCGCCTCCGCCGCCCTCCTCGCGCTGACCGTCGGGTGCCACCACAATCCCGACCCCGATGCCGAGCCGGACATGGTGCCCGAGGCGCCGGTTCGCGTGGCGCCGCCGCTCGGTGCCGTAAAGGCCGGCGACTGCCCTGAGGCCATGCGCCGCGCCCTCGCCAAGCCGGACCTCGAAGTGGACCGCCTCGCGACTCCCCACGCCAGCGTGCCGTCCGCCGTCACCGGCAAGGCGATGCCCGCCGCGGTGCGCTACGCGAAGTACAACGAGGTGCGTGTCACGGTGGTCGTTGACACCATGGGCAAGGCCGACATGAAGACCTTCAAGGTGCTCAAGGCCACGCATCCGTGGCTCGCGAGCAGCATGAAGACGGCGGTCGCGAAGTGGAAGTTCGATCCGGCCGAGCTCGCGGGCTGCAAGGTACCGCGCCTGTGGCTCGGCGCCATCACCTCGGGCAAGGCGCCGGCGAAATAGCGGGCGCGTGCTGCGGATTCGCCTAGCGGATCCGCAGCACCGCAATACCGAGGTTGGTCGTGCCGGGCAGCGCGGCGCCCGACGTCGCGTGCAGGTCCAGCACCTGGCTCGTCGCGCCCGCAGCGCCGGTGAGTTGCAGCAGCATCGCGCCGCCGCCGCGTAACGGAGTGGCCGTGGCCGCGAACACGGAGCCGAACGTCGCCTGGCGCAGCGTGAGTGGCACCGCCGGCGGGGGACTCGCGAGGTCGCGATTGTAGCCGACATACACCGCCGGCAGGTTCCAGCTCGGCTCGATGTACGGCGATGTGACCGCCGAGAGTTCGTCCGCGGCGAGCATCAGCGTGAACTGCGACAGCAACTCGGCCCACGAGCGGCCGCTCGGCGTCGTCACGTTGATCGTGCCGGACGTGTTCACGCTCTTCACGATGGAGCGGAGGAACGCTCCCTCGTCCGCGCCGCCATAGGTATCCGTGAGCCAGCGCACGAACATCCACGCGCTGCCGTAGATGTCGTTGTCGTCGGTGCCGCTGAGGATGCTCTTCGCCTCGAAACCCTGCAGGTAGTCGGCGAGGAACAGGAAGTGGTTGCCCATCACGAAATTGCCGCGGCCGCAGCCTGCGACGCCCGGGCGGATTTCGCAGTCGAGCGTGCCGTCGTAGCCCGCGTTGCTGCGCCAGCCGTTGGCATGAATGGCGCGTCCATACAGCTCGCTCGCCACCTGCGCCGTCCCCTCCTCGAGCCACACCGCTTCGCTCACTGTTGGTCGCGGGTCGGCCATCCGCTCCGCGAACGCGACGATGTGCTTCGACTCGTGGATGATCGTGCTCGGCATGTTGCGGCGCCACTGCGGCCGGCCGTTCAGCGAGGTGCTCGTGGACGACGTATCGGTGACGGCGCGCGCGTAGAAGATCTCGGCCTGGTTGCTGGCGCTGACGTTCGTGGCGGCCGTGGGCGGGTACAGGTCGCACGACTGCACGAACCCGAGGATGTTCGCGGCGGCCTGGTTCACCTTGGGCGTGAACATCATGATGATCCGGCCATTGGCATCCGTGTGCGCGTCGTACGCCAGCGGGTCACCGAAGTTCAGCAACAGCGGGAACGACACCGTCTCGAATTCCTGCGCGAGCGCGATCATGTCCGCATCGATCTTTCCGGCGAGGGGGCCGGCGTTGTCCTCGAGCACGATCGCCTTCGGCCCCACGTACACCACGCGCGCCGTGATCACCGGTGAGACGCCGGCCGAGCAGCCGTTGTAGTTGAAGTTCACGGTGGCGGTCTGGCCGACCGAGAGCGGCACGGGTGCGAGTGCGAACGACGGTGATGCGGGCGAGAGGCCCGGCGTGGCGCCCGTGCGTGGCGCGCTGCGGTAGTTGCGCGCCGGCCCAAGCTCGCGGATGAGGGCGAGGTCGTGCTCGAGCCGCAGCAGGTGCTCGTGCGCAGCGGCTGCCACGGCAGGATCGATGGGCGTACGGCTCCGGATGGGCGCAGCTACGATGCGTGTCGCCCGCAGCACATCGCTGGGCACGAGCGCCGCGACGGCGCTACCGCCGGCACCGCCCCTCAGTTCGAAGCTCGCGTTCGCGGTGAGTACCGTGCCGGCGTTGAAGACGCTGACGACGTAGGTGCCGCCCGCAAGCAGCTCGTTGCATCCCAGGGTCGGGCCTGCCGTGGCCATGAAGCTCGCGCCCACCGCGAGCGTCCGCGGCGTGGCGGTGTTGAGCGGTTGCGCGAACGTGCCCGTGCCCGCGATGGTGCTCACGGACACGGTGGCCGACTGTCCACCCAGACACGGAAGCCCGGCGGCTGGCAGCAGGACCGTAAGCTGTGTCGTGGTCGCGGCCATGACGGTGGCGGACACGCCGGCCACCGACACGAGGGTACCCAATGGCGAGGGGATGAAGTCCGCACCGGTGATCGTCGCCGCGGCGCCGGGCCGCAGCACGGCTGGCGCGATGCCGGTGATCGTGGGCACGGTCGTCCCTGCCGGCGGCGAGACCACGACGGTGAGCGACCCGCTCACTGCCTCGCTCGTCGCGGTGATCGTGGTGGTGCCGCCGTTCTGCGCGTTGAGGGTCCCTGCCGCGTCGATCGTGGCCACGTGCGTGTCGCTCGACTTCCACACGATCGTGCGGCCGGTGAGCACTGCGCCGTTCCGGTCCGCGAGCGTGGCCGCCATCGGCACGGCCTGACCGGGAAAGATCGGTGCGGTCGGCGGCGTGATCGCGACGCTCGCGACCCTGAGCGGAATGATCGTGACGGTTACCGACCCGATGCGACCGTCCACCGTTGCCGTGATGGTGGCGGTGCCCAGGGACACGCCCGTCAGGATTCCGGACGCGTCGATGGTGGCGATCTCCGTGCTGAACGACTTCCACGTGGCCGTCTTTCCGGCGAGCGGCGTTCCCGTCTGGTCGCGCACGTCGGCGGTGAGGACCTCGGTGCTCGTCACCTCGAGTTGCGCAAGCGGAATCTGCACGCCCACGGTCGTGACCACCGGCTCGTTCGACGGCGGGGGGGGACTGGTGGGCGTCTCCTTGCTCCCGCCGCAGGACAGGGCGGCGGCAGCGACGGCGAGGGAGAGCAGCAGCGGACGGATGCGCATGGACCACGGAGATGGGGCGGCGCACGGGAGTTGGGCATCCGCGCGGGCGTGCAACGACGAGCGATCGTTCGTGGTGCGTGGGACGGAAACCCCTGCTCACCTCACGGTGTTCACGCACGCATTCGTCGTCGGGAGACCCACCGAGGTCCTGAGCACCAGCAGCACGTCGCCCGCGTCGATGGTGCCGTTGCAGTTCGCATCACCGCGCGGATAGGCGACCGTGCCGGCAGGCAGCGAGCCGACGATGGCCTGCTGGATCAACAGCGCGTCGAAAGCATCGACCTTGCCGTCCCCATTTACGTCACCCCGCAGCACCGCCGTCTCCGTGCCCACCGTGTAGGAGAACATGCCCCGCCCGTAGGTGCCCGCCAGCAGTTGCCGCGTCGCTGGCAGGTAGATGAGGTCCTGCACGATCACGTTCGGCAGGCCGGACGGACCGGCGGTCCACGTCGCGCCGTCGGCGCTGGTGTACACGCCCACGTCGCTCCCGACGACAACGCCCAGCCCGGGGACGAAGGCCGCCGCATTCACCGGTGCATCCACGAGCCCGGTGCCGGTGATGTCCTTCCATGCCGCGCCCGCGGTGGTCGTCTCGAACACGTGACCCGTGCCGAATCCTGATACCGTGACGATGGCGTGCGTGGCATCCGCCGGATCGATGACGACGCGCGTGATCGTGCGATTCGGCAGTCCGCTGGACACGTTCGTGAATGTCGTGCCGCTGTCGCGTGACACCTGCACCACGCCGTCGCTGGTGCCCACATAGATCGTCATCGGATCGGCGCGCGCCACGGCGACCGTCATGATCCGTCCCGAGCCCTTCGTGAGGTCCGGGCTGATGGGCGTCCACGTGAGCGCTTCATCCACCGTGCGATACAGCCGCTGCGTGGCGAAGTAGAGCGTCGTGGGCGTGACGGGATCGAGGATGAGCGGCGGGATGAACGCGCCACGGTCCGATGCAACGATGCCGTTGGTGCGGAACGCGAGCGACGTGGCGTCTCGACGCAGGATGTACGCGCCTCCCGAGCTCCACTGCGCCTCCGCATACACGATGGACGGCTGCGCGTAGTTGATCGCCGTGTAGCCGCCGTCGCCACCGGAGAAGCCGTTCCATTGCGGCGAGCCCGTGTACGTGTGCGAGCCGTTGTCCTGCGAGCCCGCCATCACCGTTGCGCCGTCGGGCGACGCGGAAATGCCCGGATAGTACTGCGTGATCGCGAGCCCTTCGTTGCGGCTCGTCCAGCTGTCGCCCGCATCCGTGGAGACGAACACGCCGCCGTCGGTCCCTGCGTAGAGGATGTCGGGGTTGCGCGGGTCCACCACGATGGTGTGCCAGTCGCAGTGGATCTCCATCCCCATCGGCGTGAACGTCTGACCACCATCGGTCGAGCGGAATGCGCGGATGCCCGCGATGTACACGCGCTTCTCGTCGCGAGGATCCACTGCCACGGCCAGGTCGTAGAAGCCCTGCGCGCCGAAATCGCCGCGGCCGTTGCCGGTGTACACGCCGGAGGCCGACCGCTGCGTCCACGTCGCGGCAACATCGTCCCACGCGAACAAGCCGAGCAGCCGCCCGTTGGTGCGGTTGGCCACGAGCGCGTAGGTGAGGTCGGGCGCGGCCGCGCTCGACGCGAGTTCGATGCGCCCCATGTTCGCGACGCTCACGGCAGGCAACGCTGCCGTGGCAGACCACGTCGCGCCACCGTCAGCAGACCGGTACATGCCGCGGTTGCTGGCGGTCGAGTTGTCGCTGTTGCCCGCGAACACCACGCCCGCACGCGTCGGGTGGGCCACCAATCCGGCCGTCGCGCCGGTGAGCACGCTGCTCCAGCTCATGCCGCCGTCTGCCGAGCGGTACACGCCCACGTTGGTGCCGGCGAGGAGCACGGTCGTGTTCACGCTGCCGCCCGCCGGCCGCTGCACAAGGATCCGCGAGAACGCCGCCGACCCGCCGCTCGTGAACCGGAAGGTACTGCTGCCGAGCGACGTCCAGCTCGCGCCACCGTCCACGGAGCGCAGCAGTCCGCAGCCGCTCGAGTTCTGGTTGTACTCACCGGTGCCGGCGTACACCACGCTTTCATCGGCGGCGTCGAGCGCGACAGCGCCCGTGGTGAGCGCACATTCGTTGTCGGTGAGTGGCGCCCACGCGCCGAACGCCGAGCGCCACACGCCCCCCGACGCCGTCCCGATGAACAACGGTCCCCCCGTGCGACTCGGTGCAAGGGACGTCACGCGGCCGGCGTCGAGCTGGGGACCGGAATTGAAGTAGCCGTTATCCGCGCCGAACACGCCGGCCGGCCCGAGCGGCCGCCATCCGCCCGCGAAGCTCGCGCCCGACGATGACAGGCTGCGCATGGCGCCGGATGCGCCCGACGCGGCGAGCCGCGCGCGCAACATTGCCGCGTAGGGACGCTCGGTGCCGGGATAGCTGCGCTGCGCCCAGAAGTACGCCTCGCGCGCGGCGATGTCCTCGTCCGGTTCGCGCTGCTGCTGCCCCGTCGCGCGCGCGGCCAGCGCGACAAGCGCGAGTGCGGCAACACCCGCGCCGCGCGTGAACGCCCTCATGGAAGCACCGTGAACTGCAGCACGTTGCTGCGCCCCACCGCCGTTTCCACCTGCACGGGATAACGCCCCGCCACGATCGCGCTGGGCGCCGCCTCTCCGCGCGAATCCATTGCGTCCGGCACCGCGAACGTGATGCGGCGCCCGTCGTCGCTTGCGGAAACGCCGCGCAGCGCGGTGCTGCCGATCCACACCGTGTTGTCGGTCGCGTCGAAGCCGGAGCCGATCACGCGCACCATCACCACGGCGCCGTGCGACACGCGCGCGGAGTCCGGCTGCAGTTGCTCGAGGCGCGGCAGCCCGTCGCCGCTCGACCCCGCCGACGCGCAGGCCATCACGCCAGATGCGACGAGCGTCGCGATGCGGATGCAGGCGCGCGCGCTCACGGCGCGACCGCCGTGCGGCTGGGCGCGAGGCGCACGAGGGATGCGGCATCAGCGCGCGACACGGTGTGCAGCTCGTCCACCACCAGCTGGAGCGAACGTACCGCGTCTGCGCGGAGCACGAGGAAGCGGAAGCCGGCGAGCCGCCCGGTCGCGATCCCCGCGGGCGCGGCGCCGGCAAAGCGCACCAGCCCACTCGTGGCGTTGGTGGCGCGCGTGGTGCCGTCGGCGATGGACAGTTCCTCCTGGAAGCGGAGCGCCGTCGAGTCGTAGCGGATGCGCGCCGTGTAGCTGCCCACGAGCGCGCGCGTGGATGGACCGATCTGCGCCATCACGTCCACCGTGCTGCCTGGCGCTGGCGCCGTGGACGACAGCACCAGCGCGGCGTCGAGTGTCGGCGCGGTGACGTCGGGCGCCTTCGTGGACGCCAGCTCCGTGCAGCTGGCAAGGGCGATGAGGAAGGCTCCTGCACCAGCGGCGATTCGCAGTACGGCGGCGTTCGTCATGGCACGATGATCGGGATGCGGGTGGACGTCGTCACGCTCGTGAGGTCACTGCCGTCGGGCGCCACGATCTCCGTCACGGTGAGCGTGATGACGCCCGCCAGGCCGGCCGTTGGCGTCGGGACGCGGAGGCGCAGCAGAGCGATCTCGCCCGTGAGCGCCGTGGCCGATGCCACGGACACCCGGATGACACCGCGATTGGTGCTCGCCGCGACCGGCACCGGCGGACCGGTGGGCACGGTGTACGTCACGCCCGAGCCGAACACACCGGTGGCCGTCGTGAAGCCCACGGCCACCGTCGCCGCGCCCACGGACGTCTGCCGCGCGTCGAGCACCACGTTGATCGTCGTCACGTCGCCTGCCGTCACGAGGTACGTCGTGAGGTCGGACCGGAGCACCGGTCCACCCGCGGCGCGCGGCACGATCACGAACACGGAATCGGCGGAGTTCATGGCGATGGCTACCACCCACGCGGCGCCCTCGCCCACGGGAGTAATCCGTCCCTGTGCGTCTACCGTCGCTACGCTCGGCGCGCGGCTCACGAAGCTCACCGGCCCAGTCGCCATCGGTTGCCCGGTGGCATCGCGTGCCGTGAGCGACGGCGTGAACGCGGCGCCCGCGTCGAGGACGCGCAGTTTCTCCGTCGCGCTGCCGAACGTGATGCCGCCGCCCTGCGTCACCACGACCGTCACGCCGAGGGCGAGCGGGGAGTTCGACGCCGCCGCGGCCGTGACCTGCACCGTCGCGTGATACGTGCCCGGCGACAGCGTGATCGCGTCGGCCTGGAAGGTGATCGAGAAGGGTGGTGATCCGCCGGTCGAGGCGACGGCGAGCCAGCCCGTGGGCTGCCCCGCATCATATGCGGGCTGAGACACCGTTACGTCGCTCAGCGCCGTCGTGCCGCCGTTCCGCACGATGAGCGTCACCGCCGGCAACGTCCGACCCGCGGCCACCGTGAAGCGCAAGGTGGTGCTGTCCACCACCAGCAGGGGCGTCACAGGGGCCGTGAGCACGACATCCCCGCTCGTGATGCTCGCGAGCCCCGGTGCCGTGAACACGAGCGTGCGCGTGCCGGCGGTACCATTCACGACGAGGTTGGTGAACGCCGCCACGCCGGATGCCGCGGCAACGGTGGTGGTGCCGCCGAGCGAGCCGCCGCCGGTCGCGATTGCGGCCGTCACGGCGTTGGTGGCCGTGGTCACCGCGTTGCCGGCTGCGTCGCGGATGTCGATCACGGGCTGGGTTGCGAGCGGACTGCCCACCGCGGACCCCACCGGTGCCGTGCGAATGCCGAGCTGCAGGGCGGCACCCGCGCTCACGGTCACGGAGAGACTCGCGGACACGCTTCCGCTCGTGGCGGTCATGATCGCCGTGCCCACGTGCACCGCCGTGACGACACCCGCCGTCACCGCCGCGATGCTCGCGTCACTCGAGCGGTAGCTCACCGGCGCCGTCGTCACCACATGTCCGTCGCTCGCCCGCACGGTGGCTGCGACGGTCGAGGATGCACCCGACACGAGCGCGAGGGGACCCGGCGGCGTCAGCACGATGCTGGTTGGCGTCTCATCCGGAGTGACGGTGAGCTGTATCGTTCCGCTCACGCCCGATGACGTCGCCGTGATCGTCGCCACGCCGGTCGCGATGCCAGTCACCACGCCGTTCGCGGACACCGTCGCCACACCGGGCGCGGCGCTGGCCCACGCGATCGGAGCGGCAGCGACCGCTACACCGTTCTGGTCGCGCGCCGTGGCCGCCAGCGTCACGGACGTTCCCACCGTCACCGAGGAATTCGACGGACGCACTTCCACCGTGGTCACGACGATGCGGGGTGCCGCTGGGCCGTCGCCCGAGCCGCCGCACGCGGTGATGACGGCAACGGCCAGGACTCGTGACGCGAGCCGGCGGACGGAGCCGATGGCGCGGGCCTGCGCAAAGGAGGGCACCACGGAGAATGCCGTCCTGCGCACGGCCATGGCAAGACGCAGGAGGCAGGCTATCTTTCGCCCATTCACCCCGTACGGAGAGGCCGTTGAAGACAGCAACCTTTGAGACGAATCGCGGGACCATCACCGCGGAGCTCTACGACAAAGAAGCGCCGAAGACCGTCGAGAATTTCGAGAAGCTGGCGAACGACGGCTTCTACGACGGCGTGAAGTTCCACCGCGTCATCGCCGACTTCGTGGTCCAGGGCGGCGATCCGCAGTCGCGCGACCTGCCCGAGGGCGACCGGCGCATCGGCAGCGGCGGCCCGGGCTGGAAGATCAAGTGCGAGACCGCGGGCAACCCGCACAAGCACGAAGTCGGGTCGCTGTCCATGGCCCACGCTGGCAAGGACACGGGCGGCAGCCAGTTCTTCATGGTGCTCTCCGAGGACAACACACGCCACCTGAACGGCGTGCACACCGTGTTCGGCAAGATCACCGCTGGCCTCGACGCCATGAAGCAGATCAAGCCGAACGATGTCATGAACAAGGTGCGCGTCGCATGAGCGCCCAGGGCACCGACAAGTCCGCGGGCTTCACCGGCCTCATTCTGGGCGGCATCGCCATCTTCGTCATCCTGTTCGGCATCGTCCGGCTGACGAATGCGCACTACGCGGGCGAGGCGAAGGAGCCGGCCGCCGCGGCGGCACCGGCGAAGTAGCGCCACGCGGCCGTCACCAGTGCCGCACCACCGGGCGCCGCTCATTGAGCGGCGCCCGGTTCACATATCGGCTTCTTCTGCGCCGAGCGCGCGCAGGTAGCGCCCGGCGTCGTTCCCGCCCGGGCGCCGGCGCACCTCGCGGAGGAAGCCGCCCCGGCCACCGAGCACTTCGGCCCCGCGACGGGTATTCTTTACAGTGGTCCCGCGTCTCGGCATCGTGAATGCCGCGCCCGCGTGCCCCGCCCTGCAATTCCCCCCAACGACCTTCCGCCTACCCGAATGCTGCCAACCCGCGACGAGGCACTCGTACTCGTCCACGAGTACACCGCCAGCGATTCGCTCCGCAAGCACATGCTCGCCGTGGAAGCGGCCATGCGCGCTTACGCGAAGCGGAACGGCGAAGACGTCGAGCGCTGGGGTCTCGCGGGCCTCGTGCACGACTTCGACTACGAGCGCTTCCCCAACGACGCGCACTCGGCCACCGAGGAGCATCCCGCCGAGGGCGTGCGCATCCTGCGGGCTCGCGGATGGCCCGAGGACATCCTCGAGGCCATCATGGGCCACGCGGAGTATTCCGGGGTACCCCGTGTGACGCCAATGGCGAAGACTCTCTTCGCCGTGGACGAGCTCACGGGGCTGATCACGGCGACGGCGCTCGTGCGGCCGTCGAAGAGCGTGCACGAGGTGGAGGCGAAGTCCGTCCGGAAGAAGATGAAGGACAAGGCCTTCGCCCGCGGCGTGAGCCGCGACGACGTCATCGGTGGCGCCGAGGCGCTCGGTGTCGACCTCGATGAGCACATCACCTTCGTCATCGGGGCCATGCGGCAGTCGGCGGCCGCACTGGGCCTCGAGGGGACTCCTCTCAACACATGACCTGCCCCACAACGCTCCAGCCCGGATGTCCGTAGTAGGGATGACGTCACCCCACCGCTGGAAGCATGATCGCTACCGACGTGCAATCAACGCCGTTCACCGTGCCTTCACCGTCTGAAGGCGTGCTGACGGAGCGCGCGATCGTGATCGCGGCGCAGCGTGGGTCCGACGACGCCTTCTCGGCGCTCGTCCGGATCCACCAGCGGCGGGCGTACGCCATCGTACGTGCCATCGTGCTGTCGCACGAGGATGCGGAAGATGCGGTGCAGGAAGGATTTCTTCATGCGCACCGCGCGCTCGACCGGTTTCGTCCCGACCAGCCATTCGGGGCGTGGCTGTACCGGATCATGGCCAACGCCGCGCTGGACCTCGTTCGACGCCGCAAGGTCCGCATGGCGGAGGAGTTGCCGGAGTCCCTCCCGATGCCGTTCCGCGATCCGGCGGAGTCGGGGGAGCTGCGGCGGCGCCTGCAGGAAGCGCTCGCACACCTGACGCACCGGCAGCGTGCGGTGATCGTCATGCACGACGTGGAAGGCTTTACCCATGGGGAGATCGGGCGCACGCTCGGCATCCCTGAAGGCACGGCCCGCTCGGATCTTCATCATGCTCGCGCTGCCCTGCGCAAGCTTCTGCAGAATCTTCGGAGTACATCATGACCAACGAACGCTGGACCTCCGGTGATGCGGACCTGACAAATGCCCTGCGCGCGCTGTACGCCGCGCCGCAGGACGATCGGTACTGGAGCGCACTCGAGGCGCGCATCCTCGCGCACGTCGCGCGCGGCGACGAGACCGGATCGTGGTGGGCGGAGCTGGCCGAGATGGCGCGACCCGGCCTCGCCGCCGCGGCGGCGCTCATCCTCGCTGCCAGCCTCGCCCTCGCGCACTCGCGACAGCTCGAAGTCAGCAGTGCCTACGCGAGCGTCATCTCGCCCTCGCCCTCCGCCATCGAGCCCGCAACGCGGGCCGCGTCGGTGGGCGACGGGGATGCCGCGCTCCACCTCCTCATCTCGCACTAGCCCTTCGCCATGCAGCGACCCAAGCAACAGGCCCTCGCCTTCCTTCTCGGCGCCCTGCTCGTCGGCGGCGTCGTCGGCTTCTCCGCCGATCGCATGATGCATCAGGGCGACCTCTCGCTCGAGGCGCGCCGCAAGAAGATGTACGACGACCTCGGGCTCGTCGCCGCACAGCGCGCCGCGCTCGACACCGTGTTCGACGCGTCCAATTGCCAGCTCGACGCGCTCTACTCGCCGCTCCAGCCCGCGTACGACTCCATCAAGGCCACGCGGCGGGCGCAGATGAACGCCATCCTCACACCCGAACAACGCCAGTTGCTCGAGGTGCGCCGCAAGGACGACGAAATCCGTCGCGAGGCCGAGCGCAAGCACATCAAGGCCAGCTGCCACAAGTAACCCCGACAATGCATTTCCACTTGCGCGCTACCATCGCGCTGCTCGTCCTGCCCGCTGCCGCGTTGTCCGCGCAGGGCCTTCCCGATACGCTCGTCGCACGGCCCATCGCCCTCCGCGACGCCGTCTCGCTCGCGGAGCAGAACGGACTGGGTGCCATCCAGGCACGCGGGCAGACCCGGTCTGCCGAGTCGGGCGTGCGCGCCGCCAGGGGCGCACTCCTGCCCAGCGCCACCATCTCCCTGGGCCAGGTGAACCAGTCCGGCGAGCGGCTCGACGCGCAGGGACGGCTCGTGCCGTACCTCGCCCCGCAGCCGTGGACCTTCAACACCGGCTTGAATGCCAGCGTCAACCTGTTCGACGGCGGCCGCCGGTGGAACGAGGTGAAGCGCACGCGATACGACGTCGGCGCCGCCGAGGCCAACGAGGTGACGCAGAAGTACAGCCTCGCCCTGCAGGTGAAGACGCAATACTACGCGATCCTCGCCGCCCGCGAGGCGGAAGGGGCGGCGCAGGCGCAGTTGCAGCTCGCGCAGGAACAGCTCAAGACCTCCATCGTGCGCACCCGTGCCGGCGTGGTCACGCTGTCGGATTCGCTGCGCTCGGTCATCGCCGTGGGCAATGCGCAGCTCGCGCTCATCACGGCGCGCAACAACGTGCGCGTGGCCAGTGCGGCGCTCACGCGGCTCGTTGGCTCGGAGACGCTCGTTA
>JBDTYL010000047.1:0-11196 GCA_040005695.1 bacterium
AGCTGGCGGGCCAGCTCGAGAAAGCCGAAAACGAGCTCGCGGAAGCACGCGAGCTCGTTTCCGTTGTTGACGACCCCGAAATGGCCGACGAGGCCGGGCGCGAGGTGGAGAGTCTCGTCGCTCGCATCGCGGACCTCGAGCTGCGGCTCAAGCCAGCGCTGCTGCCGCACGACCCACTGGACGACCGCAACGCGATCATCGAGATCCGCTCCGGCACGGGCGGCGACGAAGCCGCGCTCTTTGCCGCGGACCTCTACCGCATGTACACGCGCTTCATCGAGCGCTCCGGCTGGAAGCGCGAGACGATCTCGCACTCCGACGGCACCCTCGGCGGCGTGAAGGAAGCCGTCTTCAAGGTGTCGGGCGCCGGCGCCTTCGGTGCGATGCGCTGGGAGTCGGGCGTGCACCGCGTGCAGCGCGTGCCGGCCACCGAAACGCAGGGGCGCATTCACACGTCGGCTGCCACGGTGGCCGTGCTGCCCGAGGCCGAAGAGGTGGACGTCCGGATCGAGGACAAGGACCTCCGCATCGACGTGTTCCGCTCGAGCGGACCGGGCGGCCAGAGCGTGAACACCACCGACAGCGCCGTGCGCATCACGCACCTCCCGACAGGTCTTGTCGTCTCGCAGCAGGACCAGAAGTCGCAGCTCCAGAACAAGCTGAAGGGCATGGAGGTGCTGCGGGCGCGCCTGCTCGACCTGCGGGTGGCCGAGGCGGAGGCCGCGCGGTCGAAGATGCGGAAATCGCAGGTGGGCACGGGCGACCGGTCGGCGAAGATCCGCACGTACAACTATCCCCAGAGCCGCATCACCGATCATCGGATCGGCTTCACCACGCACGACCTCGCCGCGGTGATGGATGGGCACATCGAGCCGGTCATAGAAGCCTTGCGGTTGGCGGATGTGGAGGAGCAGCTCGGTGAGTAGCGCGGGCGGAAAGCAGGTCCTTCGCTCCGCTCAGGACGACAACTGTCATCCTGAGCGCAGCGAAGGATCTGCTTGTCACGATGAGCGCAGCGAAGGATCTGCTTGTCACGATGAGCGCAGCGAAGGATCTGCCTGTCACGATGTCCCGGGTGAAGAATCTGCCTTGACCATCGCCGAGGTGGTGGTCGACATGACCCGCGTGCTCGGCTCCACCGACGAGGCCCGCGAGCTCCTCGCCCTGCTGCACGACCAGCCGCGTCACTGGCCATCCGTTGCGCGCGACGAACGGCTCTCCGCGCAGGACGTGCGTATCGCAATGAATGCCGCCACACGCCGCGCCACCGGCATGCCGCTGCAATACGCGGCGCGCCGCGCGGCCTTCCGCCACTTCACGCTTGACGTGGACGAGCGCGTGCTCATCCCGCGCCCCGAGACGGAGTTGCTCGTGGACATCGTCCTCGACCTCACGGGCTCCGCGCCTGGTGGCGTTGCGGTGGACGTGGGCACGGGCTCCGGGGCGATCGCGCTGGCGCTGGCGAGCGAAGGACATTTCGCGCAGGTGATTGCCACCGACGTCTCGCTGGACGCGCTGGCCGTTGCGCGCGCGAACGTCGATCGGCTCGCCACCGCTGCGGGTGCCGCGATCGAGCTACGGCACGGGTCGCTGCTCGGCCCGGTGCCTGAACGCGGACTCCGCGCGATCGTCTCCAATCCCCCGTACATTGCGTTCGAGGAGACAGCGGTGCTGCCCTCGTCCGTGCGAGACTGGGAGCCGGCCGTCGCGCTGTACTCGGCCCGGGATGGCATGGCGGCCACGGCCCGACTCGTGCGCGAGGCCGCGGCGTCGCTGGCGCCCGCGGGGGTACTGGCGCTGGAAACCGACTATCGGCGAGCCGCGACGGTCGCGGACCTCGCGGCGTCGCACGGCGCGTATGCCGACGTGCGCGTGTTGCTGGACCTCACCGGCCGCGAACGATTCGTGGTCGCACGACGACGGGAGGAATGAAGAGTGATCGAGGACAAGGCGAAGGAGCTCGGCCGGCTCATCGGGCAGAGCGCGGAATACAAGGCCGTGAAGCGCGCGAACGATGCGCTCGGCGAGGACAAGGACGCGGTCGCGTTGCTGAAGAAGATGGAGCAGCTCCGCCAGAACGCGCAGCAGATGATCCAGCGCGGCGAGCGTCCCACGGAGGAGATGGAGAAGGAGCTCGATGGGCTGCTCGGCCAGGTGCAGGGCCAGGCGGTGTACCAGCGGCTGGTGTCGGCGCAGGAGAACTTCGACAAGACGATGACCCGCGTGAACGACTGGATCGTGGACGGCATCGAGAAGGGCGCGCAGAGCTCGATCATCACGCTGGGATGATGGCGTGACGAGCGGGTCGGCGGGCCGCGTGATCGTCTTCGAGGGCGGCGAGGGCTCCGGCAAGTCCACGCAGCTTCGCCGCCTGTCCGAGGAGTTTGCGCACCGCGGCATCGCGCACGAATGTCTCCGCGAGCCCGGCGGCACGCCGCTCGGCACCGAGGTGCGGCGGATCCTGCTCGACCGACAGTCCGACATCGAGCCGCGCGCGGAGGCGCTGCTGTTCATGGCGTCGCGGGCGCAGCTGGTGCAGCGCGGCATCCGTCCCGCGCTCGCACGCGGCGACGTCGTGCTGCTCGACCGGTTCTTCCTGTCGACGTATGCGTACCAGATCGCCGGGCATGGCCTCGACGAGGCCAGCGTGCGCAGTGCAAACCGGTTCGCGACCGGCGGGCTCGTGCCCGACCTCACCATCCTGCTGCGCTTCCCCGCGGCGGCAGGGCTGGAGCGCGCGGCAGGCCGCGCGGCCGCGCACGACCGCATGGAGGCGATGGGCGCCGCGTTCCACGAACGCGTGGCGTCAGCCCTCGCCGCGTTTGCCGAGCCGGCCTGGCAGGCGATGCATCGGGAATGCGGGCCGATCGTCGCCGTGGACGCGGGCGGCAGCGCGGCGGAGGTTGGCGAGCGCGTGCTGTCGGTGATTCGGCAGCGCTGGCCTGGAACGTGAGAGGATGTCCATGTCGCCTATCGGAGCGCCATGAAGAACAGTAGCATCGCCCTGGCCGCGGTTCTGTCGAGCGCCCTCGTCACGGGCGGCTGGCTCATGGAGCGCGGCTCGCGTGCGCCCGTACGCGACCTGGCGTCGCGGGTGCACCTGTTCGACGAGGTGTTCCAGCACGTGCGGCGCGACTACGTGGACACGCTGTCGGACTCCACGCTCTACCGGCACGCGATCGACGGCGCGCTGCGCGAGCTGCACGATCCGCACACCGTGTTTCTCGATCCACGCCGCCTCACCAGCCTGGACGAGTCCACCACGGGCCGGTACGCCGGCGTCGGCATCCAGATCGACGTGCGCGACAGCGGCGTGACGGTCATCGGCACGCTGCCGGGTTCGCCGGCGGAGCAGGCGGGCATCGGCACGGGCGACCGCATCGTCACCATCGACGGCAAGCCCGTGCACGGCCTCACGTCGGGCGAGTTGCTCTCGACGCTGCGCGGAACGGACGGCACCACGGTTCACGTCGTCATCGAGCGCGCCGGCATCGCCGAGCGACTGCCGTTCGCCCTCGTCCGGCGCGTGATCGAGGTGAATCCGGCGCAGCATGCCCTGATCCTGCGTGACGGCATCGGCTACGTCGCGCTCGCGATCTTCAGCGCGGCGGCCGCGGCGGATCTCGCACACGCGATCGACTCGCTGCGGTCCGTAGGCGCGCGATCGCTCGTGCTCGACTTGCGTGGCGATCCGGGTGGGCTGCTCGCGCAGGGTGTCGAAGTCGCCGACTTGTTCCTCGATGCGCGGCAGGGCATCGTGTCCACGCGTGGCCGCGTACCGGACGAGACGCAATCCTTCACTGATCGGGCGCCGCAGCGGTGGCCGGACATGCCGATGGTCGTGCTCACCGACAGCTCGACGGCGTCAGCGAGCGAGATCGTCGCGGGCGCGCTCCAGGATCACGACCGGGCGCTCCTCGTGGGTACGGCGACGTACGGGAAGGGGAGTGCGCAGCGCGTCTTTCGCGTTGATGGCGGCGCACTCAAGCTCACCACAGCGCTGTGGTACACGCCGAGCGGCCGCAGCATCGACCGGCCGCGTGTGCGAGTGACCGACGACACGGAGGATGTGCCGCCGAAGCCCGACTCGGCGGCACGTCGTCCCGCCTTTCGGACCGACGCCGGCCGCACGGTGCTCGGTGGTGGTGGCATCGTTCCGGATGTGGAGGTTCCCAAGCGCGCTCCCAGCGCGGCCGACAGGGCGCTTCAGGTTGCCCTCGGCGCCAAGGCGCCGCGGTTCCGCGATGCCGTGGTCGAGTACGCGCTGGCCGCCAGCGCCGCGCATGTCGTGAGCGATCCGGCGTTCACGGTCACGCCGGCGATGCGCGATGCACTCTTCCTCCGCATGCAGTCACGCGGCATCGACCTGCGTCGTGCCGTGTACGATTCGGCAGCGCCGCTCGTGGATCGCGCGCTGACGTCGCAGGTGATGCGGTACGCGTTCGGGAGGCAGGCCGAGTTCCTGCGCAGCGTGCACGATGATCCCACGGTCGCGCGCGCGGTGGCGCTGCTGGACGGCGTGCACACGCCGGCTGCGCTCCTGGCCCGCGCGCCCCGGGCGCAACGCTGACAGGCAGACATGCGTACGCGCGCCGCAACGCCGAATGATGCCCACGCCATTCGACTGCTCATCGACGCGTACGTAGCCGACGGCACGCTGTTGCCGCGCACCGAGGCGTACATCGCGCAGAATGCCCATCACTTCATCGTGGCGGAGGAAGGTGGCCGCGTGGTGGGATGCGTGCACCTCGACGAATACGCGCCCAGCCTGGCCGAGGTGCGCTCGCTTGCTGTTGATCCCTCCATGCGTGCACGTGGTGTGGGTCGAGCGCTCGTGCAGGCGACGGAACAGCTGGCGCGCCGTCGCGACTGCGCCACGCTGTTCGCGGTGAGCAACCACGAGGCCTTCTTCCAGCGCGTCGGCTTCGCAGCGCGCCACATACCCGAGCTCGACCGTGAGCGCAGCGAAGTGTCGCGCTACAAGGGCGTCTACGCGAAGGACCTGGTGCTGGTGTAGACCTTGCCTCTCAGGGAGTTCCATTCAACGCTGGAGCGGGCGAATGTCCGAGCGCAACAAGCCGCACAATGGCCGGTCCGTCGATGGACACTTCAAGGTCCGCAAGGCCGACGTGGACGACCTCGTCACCGATCCCGCGGGTACGGATTACCTCCGCGATGACGTGCGGTTGGGCGGTGCGGTGGAGGACGTTGGGCCGGACGCCGGCCGTCGCGGTGCGCACATCACCGATCTCGTTGAAGAGAATCGCGAGAACGTGAAGAAGGCCATCACCCACGAATGATCGCGCGGCTCAGTCCGTGAGCAGTGCCCTCGCGAGCTTCTTCGGCGCGACGAGACGGTACGAGTCGCGCAGAAGCTCGTGGAGGCCGGCCCAGTCGGTGTCCGCGTCGAGGTAGATGCCCACCCAGCCGCTGGGGCCCACGTACGGCGGCACGAAGAAGCGGTCCGGCGCGTCGCGCACCAGGAACTGCTGGTTGCCCGGCGCGGCCTTGCACCAGACCCCGTGGCGTCCGCTCCCATGATGGGTCGAGGCGGACGCAAACATCGCGAACAGCTTGTTCTTCACGCGGAATGTCGGCTCGCCCCACGCCTCCACCTCGTGGGCTTCGGGCAGGGCCAGGCACAACTTGCGGAGTCGAAGGAGCGGGCGCGGCGCCATGGCGAATCGTCGCGAGTGGCTCTTACCGCATGACGATGCGTACGCCCGCCGGCGGCGTGAAGACAAACGCGCTCGCGTCCACTTTCGCATTCGGTCGAAACGACGTCAGCCTGATACGGCGCTGCACGCCGTTCGTTTCCGTCACCTCGAACTGCCGGATCGTCGCGTCGGCGTCGTCGATCCACACGGACGCCGTCGTGAAGGGCGCGCCCGCGCTGGACTTCGGCACCAGGGTGTATCCGTGCGTCGGTCGTCCGCCCACTGACACTGCGCCGATCGTCGTGACGGCGTAACGCGTCCTCGGCGCGGTGAGGAATTGCGCGGTGAGGTCCATCGTGCCGGTGCCACCGGGGCCGAGCGCTGTGCGGATCACCTGGTCGGGCGCACTGCTCGGGAGGTAGAGCCACACGTACTTCCCATCGGCCACGATGCGGTCGTTGCCGGGCGCGGCGAACGTCACGGCCAGCTTGCCGGGCCGGTCCTGCTGGTACTCGCCGGTGGTGGTCATGGTGCGCCCGGTGAGCGAGTTGGTGATCGTCTGCTCGAAGGTGCCGCGCGCCGTCCGCACCTTGGCCCACGCCGCCACGGCGCGATCGAGCAGGTCGCCCTGCGCGACATGACCGCGCGTCGGCAGCGCATTGCCGCTGTTGGCGGCCACGAGCAGCGCGACGACGGCGCCGAGTACCTTCAGTCCAGGTCGAGTCATGCCAGCTCCATGGTGTCCGTGCGCGGAACGCGCATCCTCCCAGGGTTCTACCCGCGTGCGACGGACGCGGTTCCGGGACCCGGCGTGATGGAGCGGCCGATGGCTTCGGCAATCGTACGCGCCTCGCGCACGAGGCGCGCGAACTGCTCGGGATACAGTGACTGCCCGCCGTCCGACATCGCGCGATCCGGCTGCGGGTGCATCTCGACGAGCAATCCATCGGCGCCGGCCGCAATCGCCGCGCGGCCCATCGGGATGACCTTGTCGCGCAGGCCGGTGCCATGGCTCGGGTCGGCCACGATCGGCAGGTGGGACAGCTTCTGCACGAGCGGGATGGCCGTGAGGTCCAGGAGGTTGCGCGTGGACGGATCGAAGCTGCGGATGCCGCGCTCGCAGAGGATGACCTGTCCGTTGCCTTCAGCGAGCAGGTATTCGGCGCTGAGCAGCAGGTCCACGATCGTTGCGGACATGCCGCGCTTCAGCAGCACCGGCTTGCCGAGGCGGCCAATGGTGCGCAGCAGCGAGTAGTTCTGCATGTTGCGCGCGCCGATCTGGATGCAGTCGGCCACTTCCGCCACGAGGTGCGCGCCTTCCTCGTCGAGCGCCTCGGTCACGATCGGCAGCCCGGTCTCGGCGCGCGCGAGCGCGAGCAGTTCGAGTCCCTTGCGCCCGAGTCCCTGGAAGGAGTAGGGCGAGCTGCGCGGCTTGAACGCGCCGCCGCGAAGCGCACTGGCACCCGCGTCGCGCACCTGCTGCGCGGCGAGCACGATCTGGTGCTCGTTCTCCACGGAGCACGGGCCCGCGATGATCGGGATCTCCGTGCCGCCGAACACCACGCCGGGCGCGATGGTGACGAGCGTGTTCTCGGGCTTCCACTCGCGCGAGACCTGCTTGTACGGGCGCGACACATGGATGACTTCCGCCACGCCGTCCAGCGACTCGAGGCGCGATCCATCCACGCGACCGTCATTGCCGACGAGGCCGACCGTGGTGCGCTGCGCGCCCGGCATCGGCCGGCCTTCGTAGCCCATCTCCGTGATCACTTCCACGACCCGCGCGACCTGCGCGTCGGTCGCGTCGTTCGACATGACGACCAGCATCAGCCTACCTCGATCTGGAACACGGCCCCGTCGGACGCGAGCGTCACGGGTCCAGCGTAGTGTGCCGCCACCGCCGCACGGATGTCCGTGCGTTCGACGGGCGGATAGAAATGCGTGAGCACCAGGTGCTGCGGCAGCGCGGCCGCCGCGAGTGCACCGCACTGCTCGGGGGTGAGATGTTCCGCGATGGCCAGTTCCGCGGGCAGCGAGCATTCGCACAGCAGGACATCGGCGCCCCGCGCCCACTCGCCGAACATCGGGTCGTAGCCCGTGTCGCCGGTGTAGACGACGCGACGCCCGCCGCGTGAGACGGAATATGCCACACTTTCCGCCGTGTGGGGGACTTTCGTCGCCGCCAGGAGAACGCCGTCGCCAAGATCGATCGTCGCACCGGGCGCGATCTCCGTCACGGTGATCGGAAAGCCGGGCGCTCGCAGCCACTCCCCGTACGCATCCGCCAATCGGCCGAGCAGTGCCGCGGTACCTTCGGGACCGATCACCGCGAGTGGCGCCGAGCGCCCCGGTCGGTCCGCGTACTTCCACGCGAACACCAGCGTGGCGAAATCCGCGATGTGGTCGAGGTGAAAGTGCGTGAAGGCAACGTGCGTGATCTCCCGCCACGCGATGCCGTCCGCGGCGAGCCGGTGCGCCACGCCGCTGCCACAGTCCATCAGCAACCGCACGGCACCCGCCTCCACGAGATGCCCCGCACACACCCGGTCGGGCGACAGCGAGATGGTGCCCGTGCCGAGCGTGACGAGGCGCATCAGGATCGTGCCGGCGGGCGCCGGACCGGCAGCACGGGCAGCGTCACGGGACGGCGGCTTCCTCCTCCGCCACCGTCACGCCGTCGTCCGCGACAGCTCGGCTGCTCTCGATGGACGGACCCCGCATCCGCACGCTCACGAGCGACGACACGCCGGGCTCCTGCATCGTCACGCCGTACACGGCGTCGCCGGCCTCGGTCGTGGTGCGGGGATTGTGCGTGATGACGATGAACTGCGTCCGGTCCTTGAACTGGTTCAGCATCTTCACGAACCGGCCGACGTTGGCGTCGTCGAGCGGCGCATCCACCTCGTCGAGCAGGCAGAAGGGGCTTGGCTTGGTGAGGAAGATGCCGAAGAGCAGCGATAGCGCCACGAGCGCACGCTCACCGCTCGAGAGCAGGTGGATCCGCTGCGTCTTCTTGCCCCGCGGCGACGCGTGGATCTCGATGTCGCAGTCGAGCGGTGCGTCGCGATTCTCGAGGCGCAGGTCGCACTCGCCGCCGCCGAACAGGGACATGAAGATCTCGCGGAAGTTCACGCGCACCTGCTCGAACGTCGCCATGAACAGCTCGCGCGCCGTGGCGTCGATCTCCTTGATGGCCTGGAGCAGCGAGGCGCGCGCGTCGAACAGGTCCGTGCGCTGCGCCACGAGGAAGTCGTGCCGCTTGACCGTTTCGTCGTGCTCCTCGATGGCCAGCACGTTCACGGGGCCGAGCTGGTCGAGCTGCCGCCGCAGGTCCTCGGCCTCCGCCTTCAGCGCGTCGTCGTCGAGGTCCACGGGCGGCACTTCGGCGATCATCTCGTCGAGCGGGCGCTTCCACTCGGTTTCGAGCCGCTCGCGGATGGCGAGGCGGCGTCCCGACAGCTCGGTGAACCGCAGCTCGGCGTGATGAAGCTCGTCGCTCACGGCGCTCGAACGCCGCCGCACGTCGTTGAGCGCGGTCTCGCTCGTCGCGAGGGATTCATCGGCCTGCCTGACGGCGGCCTCCGAGTCGGTCAGCCGCATCTCGCCGTCCGAAAGCGTCGCCTCACGCGTCTCGAGGTCGAGCGTCCACACCGCCATCTGCTCGGCGAGCGCGCTGTCGGACTGGGAGAGCTCGCTCAACTCGACGCGCAGCTGCGCCAGCCGCTGCGTAGCCGTCGCGACTTCCTGCGACAACCGGCGTTCGCGGTCCACCGCCATCTGCACGCGCGCCCGCGCCTGGGCCTGTTCCACCTGCCACTTGGTGCGCAACTCGCGCGCCTCTTCCTGGCCACGCTCCGCATCCGCCGCGCGGGCGCGCGCGTCGCTGATCACCTGCTCGTGCGCGGTGGCCTCCGTGGCGAGTGCCGCCGCATCGGCATCCAGCGCCCTTCCGCGCTCGCCAAGTTCCAGGCGGCGCGCCTCGAGCCGGTCGGACAGCGCGGCAGCGTCCTGCGCCTCCTTCGTCGCCCGGGCGACGCGCCGGACCACCTCCGCATGTGTCTCCGCCGCAGTACGTGCCTGCTGCTGCGCGAGTGCGTTCGCCTCTGCGGCCTCGAGCACGAGCTGCTCGCTGCGGGTGAGGGCCTCGCGCATCTCGTCCGCCGTGCGCGCTGCCTCCTGTCGCGACTGCTCGAGCTTCGCGAGGTCGGTGCGCAGCTGCGCGAGCTCGGCACGGCGCCGCAGCGGGCCCGGGCCTGCCGCGGTGCCCGGCAGCCAGACCGCGCCGCGCGCGTCCACGAAGGCGCTGCCGTCGTCGACGGCATGTACGTGGCCGAGCAGGTTGCGCACCCAGGCGCGTGCGGGGGCGGCAGCGTTCACGAGGTGCGCGAGCGCGTCGGGCAGCGGCTCACCCGCCGCCTCTTCCGTCATCGCGTCGGCGGGCAGGAGGAGCAGGGGCCCCGGGCTCGCGGTGGCGTGCCACGCGCGCACGGCGTCCGCGGCGGCGGAATCCCGCACCAGCACCGCATGCACGGAATTGCCGAGGAACTTCTCGACGAGCAGCGCTGACCCTTCGTCCGCGCCGATGAAGTCGGAGAGCGGGCCAAGGATCGCGCCGTCGCCGAACTTCTCGCGCGCCTTCAGCAGGCTGGAGGCAGCCGGGGCGAGACCCACTCGATCGCGCTCGAGCTGCTCCAGCGCATTCACGCGGCCCTGCAGCGCGGTGAGGGCCTCGTCGGCCCGGAAAAGTTCCGCGCGGGCGAGCGATTCCATCTCGCGTGCCTCGCGGTCCGTCACGCGCGCTGAGTCCAGCGCCATTGATGCGTCGGTCGACGTCGCCTGCGCGGCGTCCACGTCGGCCTGCGACTCTTCCTGTTCGCGCAGCGCAAGCGCCAGCACGTCCTCGAGGTGCGCCCGCTCGAGCGCCAAGGCCTCGAGGCGCTGCGTCACCTCGTCCAGTTCGCGCAGCGCGCGCTCGCGCTCGTGCTCCAGCCGCCGCGCACGATCCTGCGTCTCGCGCAGGCGACGCTCCGCCTGCTCCACCGCAGCGCGCGCCTCGGCGACCATGCGTCGCACCTCGTTCTCTGCGTCCTGATGCTGGGCGAGCTCGGCTTCCGCCTGCTGCAGTGCTTCCTCGACGCGACCGCGCTCCTCGGTGGCAGTCTGCTGCTCGGTGGCGATGAGTGTGCCAGTGTGCTCGCCGGCGGTGGCTTCCGCCTCGGCGCGCTGGCGACGCGTGGAGGCGTTGCGCTGGCGCTCCTCGGCCACCGCCATCTCGCCGCGGATGCGCTGCACCTGCTCACGCTGGGCGTTCACGAGGCGCGAGAGCTCATTGCGCTGCGCTTCTGCCGCGGCACGATTGCCGTGCGCAAGCTCTCGGGCGCGCTCGGCATCCACCATCCCGGCTTCCGCCGCGGGCAGCAGCTCGCGCAGGTCCGCCACGCGCAGCTCGAGCCGCGCGAGCTCCTCGCGCCAGGCTTCCATCGAGCGCGCCGCGAGCGACAGCTCGACGGTGAACCGGCGTACCATGATCTCGCCGTGG
>JBDTYL010000048.1:0-2299 GCA_040005695.1 bacterium
CGAACCGACGCATGGTGACGCCATGACAGAGACCAGCCTCGGCGGAACGTTCACGTTCCCGACGACCTCGCTCACCGTGCACCGTATGGGCTACGGCGCGATGCAACTAGCTGGCCCGGGCGTGTACGGGCCGCCGCGCGACCCCGACGAGGCGCTCGCGGTGCTCCGTCGCGCGATCGCGGCCGGCATCGATCACATCGACACGAGCGACTTTTATGGCCCGCACATCGTGAATCGGCAGATCAAGCAGGCGCTCCATCCGTATCCGCGCGGGCTCGTGATCGTCAGCAAGCTCGGTGCACGGCGCACGCCCGACAAGGCGTGGATCCCGGCGCTGTCGCGCGACGAGCTCGCCGCGGGGCTCGAAGACAACCTGCGCAACCTCGGGCTCGAGGCCCTCGACCTCGTCCACCTCCGCATCGGCGGCGTGCACGGGCCCGACGAAAGGTCGCTCGCCGAACCACTGCGCGCGCTGGTCGAGCTCCAGAAGCGCGGCCTCGTCCGTCACCTCGGCGTGAGCAACGTCAGCCCGACCCAGTTCGCGGAGGCGCGCAAGATCGCCGACATCGTGAGCGTGCAGAACTATTACAACCTCGCGTATCGCACCGACGACGCGTTCATCGACGAGCTCGCGAACCTCGGCGTCGCGTACTCGCCGTTCTTTCCGCTCGGTGGGTTCACGCCGCTGCAATCGGATCACCTTGCCAGCGCCGCGGCGACGGTTGGCGCGACCACGATGCAGGTCGCGCTCGCGTGGTTGCTCCAGCGCGCGCCGAACATCCTGCTGATTCCTGGGACGTCGTCGCTCGCGCATCTCGAGGAAAACCTCGCGGCCGCGAAGCTGGTGTTACCGCCAGAGGTCGTGCGCCAGCTCGACGCGATCGCGGTGAAGTGACGCGGCCGCGTGCGTGTTAGCTTCGGCTCCGCATGCTCTGGGATCCGGATCGCCACGAGCCGCTGAGCGACGAGCGCTGGGATGCCGAGCGTGCGCGCGTGTGGATCCGTGCGTTCGCCGCGGATGCGGAGCGCGCGTACGACGCGACGACGTTGTGGCCGTCGGATCCAGATGACGGCTCGACGGCGGGCGGCGTGCCACGCACGAGCTTGTATTGCGGTGCAACCGGCGTCGCCTGGGCGCTCGATCAGCTGCACCGGCGCGGCGCGATCGCGGCGACCCGTGGCTGGCGAGCGGAGACGCGGCGCTTCCTCGATATTCACCTCGCGACACCCGAGCTCGGCGAGCACACGCCATCGCTGATGTTGGGTGAGGTCGGCGTGCGCGCTATCGCGGGCGTCGGGCTCGATCGGATCTACGAGCTCGTGGCCGGGAACATCGAGCACGCGAGCCTCGAGCTGTTTTGGGGCGCACCCGGCACGATGCTGGCGGCGCTGTTCCAGTTCGAGCGCACCGGCGACTCGCGCTGGCGCGATCTGTACGTGCGCAACGCGGAGTATTTGCTGCGGACGTGGACGTTTCACGCCGACTTCGACGTCTGGATCTGGGCGCAAGATCTTTACGGCGAGGACGTCCGCCTCGTCGGTGCGGGCCACGGCTTCGCCGGCAACGTGTTCTCGCTCCTGCGTGGCGCCGCGCTGCTGTCGGCCGGCCAGCGCGCGACGATCGCGCAACGCGCTGGTCAGACTTTGCGCGCGATCGCGCTACGTAGCGGTGAGCTCGCGAACTGGCTGCCCCACGTGGGAACGCCGCGCCGCGGCCGCGAGGCGATCGTGGTCCAGTGGTGTCATGGCGCGCCGGGAATGATCCTCGGCTTGTCGCGGCTGCCAGCCGACGCGGAGGTCGATGCGTTGTTCATCGCCGGTGGCGAGCTGACCTGGCGCGCCGGTCCGCTCGTGAAGGGCCCCGGCTTGTGTCACGGCACCGCCGGAAACGGCTACGCGTTCCTCGCGCTGCACGCACGCACCGGGGATCCGTGCTGGCTGGATCGCGCGCGCCGGTTCGCGATGCACGCGCTCGGTCAAGCGCGCGCCCGCGGCCGTGCTCGGTACTCGCTGTGGACCGGCGATGCAGGGGTCGCGCTGTTCTTGGAGGACTGCATCGCCGGCGCTGGCGAAATGCCGAGCCTGGCGTATCTCTGACTCGGCCCGCGTGCACAGCCGCGCCCGTCAAACCGGCATGCCGGTTGCCACGGTCCAGCCGAACAAGCCGTGACCTCGTGGCGTCGAGGATCACGGTGTCGGCCGTCAACGCGACGAAGCAGAGCGCGAGCCCGAACTGCGCGTGTCGCGGGGCAGGTGAATGCGCCGGTGCTCTTAACATAGCCGTAGAGCTGTCCGGCCC
>JBDTYL010000049.1:0-7622 GCA_040005695.1 bacterium
TCGAGCCGATGCGATACACCGTGTTGCGGTTCGCCAGGCGACGTGTCTTCATGTCCGCGAAACCGACACTGCGCGCCCACACCAACTGCGAGCCCGAGATCACGCCGACGGTGATACCGCCGATGCTGTCCTTCGCGAACTCCGCGGACACGAGCGAGTCCGCTGCCTCGATACCAGTGACCGCGCGCGCAGGTCCAAGGCTACGAGAAGAAGTCGGCGGCTGGGCGAGATGGACGATCTCCGGCCGGAATGTTGCTACGGTTCACCATCCATGAACTACTCTCCCTCGGCGCCACTGCGCTCCGCGTCCAGCGGCCTCGTGCTCCTCGCCCGCGCCGGCTATGCCGCGAAGGGCATCGTCTATATAGTGATCGGTTCGCTCGCGGCCAAGGCAGCGTTCGGGCACGGCGGCGGCACCACCGACCCGAGGGGCGCGGTCCGCTTCATCGGGGACGGACCGTTCGGCAAGATTGCGCTCGTCGTCATTGGCGTGGGGTTGCTGGGCTACATGGCGTGGCGCCTGATCTCGGCAGCGACCGACGCCGAGCGAAAAGGGAATGATCCCACGAGCCTGGCGAAGCGGGTTGGCGAGGCACTGCGCGGCATCGGCTACGGGGCGCTCGGCATCTACGCGCTGAAGCAGCTCACGACATCGCCTTCGCGGGGCGGCAACGGCACGCGACACTGGACGGCGAGGCTGCTCGACCTTCCGTTCGGCCGCTTCCTCGTGATGGCCGTCGGGCTCGGCGTCATCGGCTATGCGTGCTACCAGCTGTATCGCGCGGGCACGGACAAGCTGAAGAAGCATCTCGACCTCGCCGAGGCTGGCGAGCCGCAGGCGACGTGGATCGTGCGGGCGGGCCGGTTCGGCATCGCGGCGCGCGCGGTGGTGTTCGCGATGATCGGCGTGTTCCTGCTGCGCGCGGCCGCGCAGCACAACGCGGGCGAGGCGGGCGGCATCGCGCAGGGGCTCGCGGCACTCGAGGCGGCGCCGTATGGCCGGTATGTCTATGGCGCGGTGGCCCTGGGCTTCGTGGCGTACGGACTTTTCCAGGTCGCCACGGCGCGGTACCGGCACATTCGCGCCATCTGATTCGCGTGCTCGGGGTGTGGCCGGCGTGCCGGACGTCTCCTTCCTTCGGCATGATGACGGATATCAACGCGAGAACTCTGGACATTCGCGCATGAGCGCTGTCTTTTCGTGCCATGCCCAATCGTGCAACATCGCGCCGCGACTTCGTTGCGTTCCTCGCCGCCAGCCCGCTCCTCGCCGCCGCCGGTCTCGACGCGAGAACGTTCAACCGTGTATTCGCGGCGACACCGCGCGGCGCTGAGCAGGCGATGGGCGTCGCCCAACAGCTGGCGACGCAGCCGACGGTCATCACGTCCGCGAAAGACGCACTCGACGTGCTCGACTTCGAAGCGGCTGCGAAGGCGAAGATCCCGGTGGCCCACTGGGGCTATCTCTCGACCGGCACCGACGATGACGCAACCATCCGCGCGAACCGCGAGGGTTACGAGCGCTGGTCGCTCCGTCCACGCCGCCTCGCTGACCTGAGCCACTTCGACACGAGCGTCTCGCTCTTTGGAACGAAGTACGCGACGCCAATCGTCGTC
Source organism: bacterium (assembly GCA_040005695.1). Taxonomy (GTDB): domain Bacteria; phylum Gemmatimonadota; class Gemmatimonadetes; order Gemmatimonadales; family Gemmatimonadaceae; genus AG11. The sequence continues at coordinate 1,618 of JBDTYL010000049.1, forward strand.
AATCCGGTCGGTAGCCAGAAGGCCTTCAATGCGATAGGAGAGATCGGCACGGCACGCGCCGCCAGGGCGAAAGATCACCTCATGGTGCTCTCGAACGTGGCGACGACGTCGATCGAGGACGTGATCGCCGCGCGGGGCGGGCCGGTATGGTTTCAGCTCTACTGGCAGAAGGACTGGGCCATCGTCAAGCAAGTCGTGCAGCGCGCCGAACGCGCCGGCGCGCCGGCACTGGTCTTCACTGTCGACCTGCTGGGCGGCAGCAATCGCGAGACGATGATCCGCTACGCGAGGCTCGATACCCGCCACTGCCTCGATTGCCACAAGGGTGGTGCGCCACTTCCCGGCGTGAGCGGGCGCGTGGACGATCGTGACAACAGCCGCAAGCCGAACCTGTACGGCTATCCACGTGTCACGCCGATGCTCGATGCACATACGCCGACGTGGGAATACATCGAACGGCTCAAGGGCATCACCAGGATGAAAGTGCTCGTGAAGGGCATCGTGACGAAGGAGGACGCCGAGATCGCCGTGCAAAAGGGGGTCGACGGCATTTTCGTGTCGAATCACGGCGGACGCGCCGAGAGTTCACTGCGCGCGACGGTGACGTCGCTCCCCGAGGTGATGCAGGGCGTGGCCGGCCGCATTCCGGTGATCTGCGATGGCGGCGTTCGCCGCGGCACCGACGTCTACAAGGCGCTCGCACTCGGCGCCACGGCGTCGGGAATCGGCCGGCCGTACATCTGGGGCCTCGGCGCGTTCGGGCAGGAGGGTGTGGAGACCGTCCTCGCGCTGCTGCGCAAGGAGCTGGAGATGGTGATGAAACAGTCGGGGACCCCGACGCTGGCGTCGATCACCAGGGAGCATGTCACGCCGAGATGAGTCCCTTGGTGGCGGGGTGGGGCGCATCGCGCACGTTGACGAGTGCATTCAGGCTCACGCTGCAATCGTCGGCGCTTGCCCTGGTCGCCGCCCCAATTCGACCATGGTTTCGGCCCATGCGCCGTCATGCCGTCGTCCTGCTCTCTCTCGCGGCATTCAGTTCTGCCGCCGCAACCGAGCCGCGCCGGCCAGTTGACCTGAATGCGGCGCGCGCATTGATCGAGCGCGTGCTGCCCGGTCACTCGCGCGACTTCTCCGTCGCCGACATTCCCGACAGCAACGGGCTCGACGTCTTCGAAGTCGATCATGACGCGCATCGCATCGTGCTGCGCGGCTCGTCCGGCGTCGCGCTCGCCTCGGCGCTGAACTGGTATCTGGAGAATGTCGCTGGCGTGAACGTCTCGCTGCCATTCGCGCCCGTTCGCGTGGGGACGCTGCCTCCCGTTACGACGAAGACCCGCGCCAGCACGCCGTACGCGCGTCGCTATTTCTTCAACTACTGCACCTTCTCCTACTCGATGGCGTGGTGGGACTGGGCGCAGTGGGAGCACATGATCGACTGGATGGCGTTGAAGGGGATCAACACCCCGCTCGCCGTCACCGGGCAGGAAGCCGTCTGGCGACTCGTGCTCGGCGACCTCGGTTTCAGTCGCCAGCAGCGCGACGCATTTCTCGTCGGGCCCGCGTACTTCCCGTGGAGCTGGATGGGCAACGTCGATGGACTCGGCGGCCCCCTCCCCGACAGCTGGATCGACAGCCACATCGCGCTCGAGCAGAGGATCCTCGCCCGCGAGCGATCGCTCGGCATGACGCCCGTGCTTCAGGGCTTCACCGGCCATGTCCCCGAATCGACGAAGGACGTCTTCCCCGCGGCGAAGCTGCACCGGACCGGCGACTGGTCCGCCGGATTCAGCGGCACCTGGTTCGTCGATCCGCTCGATCCAGTCTTCCAGCGCTTCGGCACGCAGTTCATCAAGCGGCAGACGGAGCTCTTCGGCACCGATCACCTGTATGCGGCCGATCCATTCAACGAGATCGATCCGCCGTCGAACGACTCGACCTTCCTCGCGGGAATGGGCCAAGCGATCTACTCGGGGATGCACGCCACCGACCCGAGCGCGACGTGGCTGCTGCAGGCGTGGTTTCTCTACTATCAGGCGAAGTTCTGGCAGGAGCCGCAGGCACGCGCGTTCCTCGGCGCCGTGCCGGACGATCACATGATCGTGCTCGACCTCTGGGGCGACCGCTATCCCGTGTGGCAGAAGCGCGAGGCCTTCTACGGCAAGCCGTGGATCTGGAATGTGCTGTACAACTTCGGCGGCAAGGTCACCGTGAATGGCGACTTGCCGAGTATCGCCGCCAACCTCGACACCGTGCGTCGCAGCCCTGCCAAGGGCCGGCTCACCGGACTCGGCATGATGATGGAGGGACTCGGCACCAATCCCATCGTGCCCGATTTCGTGATGGACCAGACGTGGCGCGACCGTGTGCCGTCGATAGATGAGTGGACGCAGGCCTACGTGACACGGCGTTATGGCGTCGCCAACGCCTCAGCCTGGAGCGCCTGGCGGCAGTTGCTCGCCACCGCGTATCGCTCGGCACCACAGACCGGCAACTTCCTCGCGGAGCGTCCGCAATTCTACAAGAAGGGCTCGGCCTATCGTTCGGAGCCTGTGGCGCCTTACGACAACGCGCTCCTCGTCGCCGCTCTGGATACGTTGTTGAGTGCGGCGCCGACGCTCGGGCACAACGACGCGTACCGCTATGACGTCGTCAACATCACGCGACAGGTGTTGGGTCAGCTTGCGGTGCCACTGGTGAATGATGTCCAGGCTGCATTCACGCAGAAGGACACGGTCGCATTGAAGCGCTCCGAGCAGCACGTGTTGACATTGCTCACCGACATCGACGGGCTGGTCGGCACACGGCCCGAGTTCCTGCTTGGACGCTGGATTGCCGATGCGACGCGGTGGGGCACGAACGGGCGTGAGCGGAAGCTCTACGAGTGGAATGCGCGCAACCTGATCACGCTCTGGGGCACGAAGTGCACGGAGGGGCAGAACGACGACCTGAATCTCTACGCCTACAAGGAGTGGCAGGGGATGTTCTCGTCGTACTTCCGTCCGCGGTGGCAGGAGTTCTTTACGCGGCTGAATCACTCGCTCGAACTGGATGCGCCATTCGATCGTGGAAGCTTCGCCACGGACATGTGCGCGTGGGAGAAGAGCTGGTCGGCGCGAACGGATTCGTTCCCCACGCAGCCGCGCGGCGATGCGATCGGTGTGGCGAAACGGCTGCGGGGGTACTATGCGGCACAGCTCAGGAGTTCATTCGGGTCGCCCGCTGCGAGCAAGTGACGGGATTCGCTCATCACTAGCTCCGGCTATGCGGCGAGAAATGCGTCCGGCCTGAAGTCGCGCCACAACCTGTCGCGGCTTCAGAACGGGGAGTGACGTCACCTCAGGCGACGCGCACTGTCTGCGTTCCGACGGACTCCGCCTCGAGCGGGGGTCCGCCGTCTTCGAGCAGCATGCCGACGACCTCGGCGAGGTTTGCCTGCAGTTCCTGAGTTCAGCGGCTGCGCTACGGAGGAGGAGCGTTTGCCTGGACAACGCTTATGAACGCGCGCCCTCGTTGGGCGAGCATGGTTTGGACTGCGTTACGGCACTGCGTGCGAGACCTGCCCCGCCCCCTCCGCCCTCCCCATCTCGACCTCGAGAATGTTTTGCTGGATGCTCGCCATGATCCGCCCCGCCCACCACCCCGCGTACAGACTCCGCGCGCCGCACGACGATGTACCGCGACGCGGGCAGGTTACGCGATTGCGCCGCGAGCATGTCGCCGAGCGCTCCTCGGCACTACGTTCTCCCGGTGCCAAACTCGCCCCGTCTCCAACCGACCAGTGAATTCGTGATGCTCATGCATTCGCCACGCTCGTCTCACGCGTCGCGCGTGGCGATTCGCCGCGCGACGGTGTGCGGTGTCGTCACCGCCGTGGCGATGCTCTTCGCGGCATGCGCCGGCTCGAGCGACAAGCCGGCCGCCGCCGCACCTCCCGCCGCCAGCTCCGTCGCCACCGCCACTGCCACATCCCCCGCCGTCGCGCTCGGACCGGGCGAGGCGATGCTGCCCGTGCGCGGCGGGCGTATCTGGTACAAACGCTCGGGCACCGGCACCGGCACCCCAATGGTGCTGCTGCACGGCGGCCCGGGCGCGGGCCACGTCACGTCGTGGGACGCACGCGACGCAAACGTGAAGGACGTGCGCGACTTCCTCAGGGCGGCCGATCTCGTTTCGTCGTCCAAAGGGCTGACAGGGTGAACTTCCCGGATCGCTGCGCCTTGTGCAGCGAACTGTGAGCTACCGAAGCGAGACCTCGTCCGCTTGAGCGGCGCGTCAATACAGGCTTCCGCGACTCGTGACACCATGTCACTGAAATGCCGTCAGACGCTCGGGCGTACTCCGTGGTGCGAAGGAGTGCACGACACTTTGTTTCGCAGAACGTCCAGCCAGACTGCGAGCGAGTCTGAACACGTGCGAGCGGCGCGAGCCATCGCAACTCCTTGTCAGCAGCAGCGAACGCCAAATGGACGGCGCTCGGTCTCAGCTTACGTCCCGAGCAGGAGGGCATGAAGGACACCGCGGATGACAGCGAGCACGCTAGCGATCACCAGGCGCTGGCCGGTGGGATGCCACCACGGCCGCTCAGTCGATCGCCCCACAGGTTCAGCGCACGTCAGACCGCGGCTTGGCGCGACCAAGCGTAACTGTCTCAGTGTGGCGTATCAACCTTGCGGTATTCCCGGGGCAGGCTTCGCTGCTGAAGATTCTCGGGCAGCCGATCCGCGATCAGGCGCGCGGTAAAGCGCTGGCCTTCTCCGAGCCGTTCTACCTCCACCGCAATCGCGTCAATGGCGCGCTCAATCTGAGCCAATCGACCATCGATGCGGTCCCGATGCTGCGGTTCGACGAGGCTAGCGGCAGTCTCACGCTTCAGCTCACTTGCAAGCGAACATATAAAAGCGAATGCGCAGCATCCGCAATCCGTGGATCGATTGACAAGTGCAGCGTTCGTCAGGGTGCATGCGCGGCGGGCGAAGGTCTGTCTCAGATTGCGAGCACGGGAAGCAAATAGGCGAGTGCGCGGCAGAGCGCGGCGTACTCCAATCCGTCGGCCGCATACAGCCATCCGACCACGACGCCGGTCGCGGCGTTGATGACAGTGGAAGCGAGGATCACCGGCAGCGGGTGGTCGAGGGCTCCGCCAGTGGACTGCAACAGAACGAAGGCGAGGGTGGCTGCGAGCACCCCAAGCCAGCGGCGCCCGCGCGCGAGCCAGGTGATGATGCTCATGACGCCGAGATGCAGAATGATTTCGAGCGTCGCCGCGACGCAAACGACAGAGAGGATGCGCGCCAGGACGCCGCCTGGGAAAGGCGGGGCGTGAACAGCACGAAGGGCGATAACGCCGCTGACCCCGAGTGCCGTGCCCCACAGGGTGCTGACCACGAGCGAGCGCGGCGACGTGGGTGAGCGGACCCCATCGAGCCGACGGAGTAGCGGCATCGGCAATCCCGTGAGGTCGGCACAACGCAGGCCGGGCCACGCGGCGAGTATCGCCACGGTCGAGATGACCACGGCGAATCCCGCGACGTCAGTCATCGGCTGATGGCTTCCTGCGGCGAGCAGGGGGAGGAATAGGATTGCGCCGACGGTGGAGATTGCCGCCAGGAGCATCAGTCGTCGGCGAATGGGCAGCGGTGGGCGCATCAAGACACCGGTGATGGGAATTGCTGCGCAGCCGATCGCGGAACGGCGAGCAAGCCTGGTTGCACCCTGGAAGTTATGACTGGGCTGGCCTCCGGTCCTGGCGTGGGTTAGTTCCTCACGCGTTGAGACGGAGTCACCAGAGCCACATGCGACGGTCCCACTGTCGCATCGCACGGAGACCAACCCATGTCATCGCTGACGGTTCCTGCTGCTCGCACTATCATCTATCTCGGCATGGACGTGCACAAGGACTGGTGCGGTCGAACCCGTCCCGTCGATCTGAAGAGAGTGCGTGGTCCGTCGTGTGGCGCCGAGGTGCGATGTGCGAGCACGCTCGACGGCGTTATGCGGGCCGG
>JBDTYL010000050.1:0-9651 GCA_040005695.1 bacterium
CTCCACCACCGCGAGGACGCCCTGCGGCGACTCGGTTTCCGCGGCGCTGGCAAAGTCGAGCGGGGGAATTTCCGCCAGCTCGACGCCCGCGGTGCGAAGCATGCCTAGGAGAGCCGTGCCGCGAGGAGCGTCGGCTAGCTGGGGCGCCACGAGCACCCCACGCACCACAAGGCGGGAGCGCAGCAGCTCCTCCACGGTGCGGACCCCTTCCGCGGCAAACAGCCGCTGCCGTTCGCGCGCCTTCCTGCGCCGCAGGTCGCGAGCTAAAGTGAGCAGCTTCAAGATGTTATGATTGCGCCGGACAGGAATGGGACTTGCGACAAGGGCCGGCGTCCGCTTCGACGAGAGAGAGCAATGAAGAAAATTCTGGGAGGCGTAGCCCTCGCGGTAACGTTGACGGCCTGCGGGGTCTCGACGCAACAAGAAGTCGACATGGGTCAGCAGTACTCGGCGCAGATCAACCAGCAGCTGCCCATCGTGCAGGACCCCGAGATCAACCGCTACCTCAACCTGATCGGCGACTCGATCGCCCGGTTGACCTCGCGAACCGACCTCACGCAGGCCAATGCGTGGCGCTTCTACATGGTCGACAGCAAGGAAGTGAACGCCTTCGCCCTCCCGGGCGGCGTGATCTACGTGAACCGCGGCCTCATCGAGCGCACGCAGCGCATGGACCAGCTGGCCGGCGTGCTCGGCCACGAGATCGGCCACGTGGTGCGGCGGCACTCGATCAAGCAGATGCAGCAGCAGCAGGGCGCGAACTTCGGCGTCACGCTCGCCTGCGTGCTCACGAGCGTGTGCAACAGCCAGGCGGGCCAGGCAGCGATCCAGGTGGGCGGCACCGCGCTGTTCGCCCGCTTCAGCCGTACCGACGAGGCCGAGGCCGACGAGGAAGGCGTGCGCAATACGGTCCGCGCCGGCATCAGCCCGAACGGCATGCCCGAGATGTTCCAGATCCTGATCAACGAGCGGTCGTCCAACCCCTCGGCCGTGGCAGGCTGGTTCGCCACGCACCCACTCGAGGAAGATCGCATCGCCGCGACGCGTGCCCTGATCGCGACGTACGATCCCGCAATCATCCGGTCGCTCCCCACGGACTCACGCAACTACCAGGCGTTCAAGGCGCGGGTTCACTCGCTGCCACCGTCACCGACGCCGCGGGCGCAGTAACAGCGCCGCAGTGCCTGGTCGTCACACGAAGCGCCGTGCCTCGCACGGCGCTTCGTGCGTCGGTACCCCGCGCTACAACGCGGAGACGAACCGCTCCACCAGCGCCTCGAACCTGTCCGCGACGTGGGTCGTTGTCTCGATGACTTCCGTATGCGACAGCGCGTGCGGCGAGATGCCCGACGCGAGATTCGTCACGCAACTGATGCCGGCGACGCGCATGCCAACCGCGCGCGCCACGATCACTTCCGGCACCGTCGACATGCCCACGGCATCCGCGCCGAGCGCGGCGAGCATGCGTACCTCGGCGGGCGTTTCGTACGTCGGGCCCAGCAGCCCGCAGTAGACGCCCTCCTGGAGCGGAATGCCGAGCGCCGCCGCATGATCGCGCAGCACATCGCACAGCGCCTCGTCGTAGGGCGCGCTCATGTCCGGGAAGCGGTCGTCGCCCGCCTGCACGGCACCGGTGAGGGGATTGCGGAACATCAGGTTCAGGTGGTCGCGAATGAGCATCAGGTCGCCAGCGCGGAACGTCCGGCGGATGCCGCCGGCCGCGTTCGACACGAACAGGACCGGAACGCCGAGTGCCTGCAATACGCGCACGGGAAAGCCGGCGAGTGCGGCATCGTGTCCTTCGTACATGTGAAAACGTCCGGCAAGGGCCACGACGCGCCGACCACCGAGGAGCCCGCCGATCAGTTGTCCGGCGTGTCCCACCACCGTCGCTCCGGGAAAGCCGGGCACGTCGGCGAAGGGGACGGCGACGGGCGCCGCAATGCGTCCCGCCAGTCCGCCCAGTCCGGAACCGAGAATGATGCCGGCCACCGGCACGTTGTCACCAATGCGCGAACGGACCGCGTCAGCGGCACGCACGGCGGCCTCTGCGCCATACGGAGCACTGCTCATGACTCGCCCATGCCACGAAGTGCAGCGATATCGCGCTGCACGCCGGCGATGAGCTGGACGCGCTCCTCGTGCGGCAGGAAGCAGCTCTCGAAGCCGTTCAGGGCCACGCGCGCGAGCTCGTCGAAACCGAACCCGAGTGCTTCGGCGGCGTGGAGGTATTCGTCGGTGAGCGTCACGTCGCTCATGAGCCGGTTGTCGGTGTTCAGCACCACGTTCAGGCCGCGATCATAATACGCGCGAAAGGGGTGTGAGGCGTACGACTCCGCCGCGTGCGTCTGCACGTTGCTCGTGAGGCAGATCTCGAGCGCGATGCGGCGGTCGTTGCAGTAGTCCGTGAGCGAGGTGTCCTCGATGAGCCGCGTCGCGTGCCCAATGCGATGCACGCCGCACACGTGCACGGCCTGGCGCACCGACTCCGCGCCGTCGCCCTCACCGGCGTGGCAGGTGCAGGCGAGGTCGTGGCTGCGCGCGTAGTCGAAGGCATGTCGGTGGGCCTTGGCCGGATTGCCGGCCTCACCGCCGGCCAGGTCGAAGCCGACCACGCCACGATGGCGATACGCGACGGCAAGCTCGGCGAGTTCCTGCGAGACGCTCGGCGCCATGTTCCGGATGGCCGTCACGATCACACGTCCCTTCACGCCGTGATCCGCCTCCGCGCGCGCGAGCCCACGCAGTGGCGCCTCCACTGCCTGTTCGAGGGAGAGGCCTTCGCGCACGTTGAGGACGGGTGCATACCGCACCTCGATGTAACGCACGCCGTCGGCGGCCGCGTCTTCCGCGAGCTCATACGCGATACGTTCGAGCGCGGCGTCCGTCTGCATCACGGAGAGCGTGATGGCGAAGCGCTCGAGGTAGTCCTCGAGGTTGCGCGCGTCATCCACCGTCATGTATTCGCGCAGCGATTCCGCATCGGGCGCCGGCATGGGTCGGTCGAGCTGGAGCCCGAGCTCGATCATGGTGCTGGGTCGCAGCGAGCCGTCGAGGTGGCAGTGCAGCTCCGCCTTCGGCAGTCGGCGGAGCAGCTCACGAGTGATGGGCGGCATCAGCTGTCGAACTGCGTGGCCGGATCCGCGACGTCGCGTTCCCGGTTGGGAATCAAGCGGAAGAGTGCGCCGTTGAAAAGCGGCGTGTCGGCGGAAACCGGCAAGCCGCGGCTGTCGGTCACGAGGAGCGAGCCGCTGCGCACCGCGGTGGCATCGGCTGCCGAATGGACCGCGACGGCGTCGATGGCGGTGCCCCCGGCCGGCGCATCGAGGCCCTGGCCGTTCACGAAGACTCGGACGGTAATGGTCATCTGGTTGGTGGGACCGCGATGATTCGGATGTCGGTCGGCGCCTGCACGGGTTGCGGTCGCGACTGAAGGTATTCGACGAGTGCGTCGAGGTCGACGATCGGCAGGATCTCCGTGCGAATGGCGCCCTTCGTGACGCCCAGGCCGTCGCCGCCCGTGGCCAAGAAGTCGTTGAGGATGATCGTGTACCGACCGTCGCCGCTGATGTCCCGGCCATCCGCAAGGCGTGCACTGACCATGCGGGCGGCTCCGACGCGTGTGGAATCGTACGTGAGGGTCACGCCACTGACGTGCACGTTCGGCGCCTTCGCGACGAGCTTCGCGAGGTAGTCGCGAAGCGCGGTTCCGGTGACGGTGACCCGGTACAGGATGTTCGCGAACGGCTGGATCTCGAACAGCGACCCGTACGTCGCGACGCCGGCGCGGAGGTTCGCGCGAATGCCGCCGTTGTTCATGACCCCCACATCGCCCTTCCCCTCCACGCGCATGGCGTCGGCAATGAGGTTGCCCAGCGGGTACTGGTTGCCCGTGCGCACCAGACTGGTGGCGATCGTGGCGACCGGGCGGTTCACCAGCGTGGCGACGCGCGCCACGGCGTCCGACACGAGGGCCGCGATCGCGGGATCGGGCGCGAGCGAATCGGGAAGCACGTCACGCACGTGATGCGTGCTGCCGTCCGGCCCGAGATCGATGGTCTCCACGGCGGTGCCACTCGACCGCGCCTGCACCACGGGGATGCCGTTGATGGTGGCATCCACGAGCGAGTGCGTGTGTCCGCTCACGATCGCATCCACCGGCTCGTGCAGCGCCCGCGCGAGGTCCACCACTTCGCCGTTGCAGTTCGTGGCGCCATCGCGGTCGCAGAACGCGCCGAGGTGTCCGATGACGATGACGTAGTCGGCGCCGCGAGCGCGAAGCTGTCGCGTCAGGCTGTCGACGATGGGCGCCGGCTCGAGGAAGCGGAGATCCGCGACATTGGACGCGCGCGTGGTGGATGGCGTCGACACCGTCGCGAGGCCGATCACGCCGATCCTGAGCGCGCCCCGCCAAATGAGCGTGTCATCGCGGATCCAGGGAACGTCGCGGCCATCCGCATACCGCACGTTCGCGCCGAAGATGCCGTAGTTCGCTTCACGCATGCGGGCGCGCAGCGTGTCCTGCGTCCAGTCGAACTCGTGGTTGCCAAGAGCGCTGGCCGCGAGTCCGAGCTGGTTGAAGATGGTCACGACGGGCCGGCCAAACGCGAGGTTCGAGGCCGGTGTGCCCTGGAACTCGTCGCCCGCGTCGAGCAGCAGTGTCTCACATGCCGGCGCGACGCAGCCGGCGGCGGCGTTGTGAATGGCCGTGGCAAGGTAGGCCGCCCCGCCGCGGCGCATGCCCGCGTTGTCGGGACGCGGCTCGAGCGCGCCGTGGAAATCGTTCGTGCCAATGATGCGCAGTCGCGTGGCGGGGCGTGCTCGGCGTGCAGGCGCGGCTGTCGCACCCACGGCGTGCGCGTCCTCGCGGTTGTCGCGGCGGAGGTCCCGGTACAGCGATGCGACCGCAGACGCCGGCGCGATGCGCCAGTTGGGCGTGAAGTAGTCGGCGGGGCTGATGGTGCCCTTCCGGCGAACCTCGTCCACCAGCAGCTGGCGGATCTCCTGCTGCTGGTCGAACACCACCGGTGCTCCGGCGAGCATCGCATATCCGCCGCCGCCCGTCTGGCGATAATTGTTCAGCGCCAGCGTGAAGCTGTCCGTCGGCGTCACGGGGCGCCCGCGAAACTCGAGGCGGGTCACGCGCTGTCCCGCCGGCCGCGAGACGTCGAGCGTGTAGTCCACGCCGGACACGAGGTCGAAGTTGAAGCCGGGAAAGTCCGGATCGACGCTGGGCGCCCCGGTGCCCGACGTGCGGTAGTAGCGCGCGCTCTGTTCGAGGTAGCTCCGCAGCTGTGCGCCGCTGATGCGAATGGCGCGCAGCGTGTTGTCGTACGGATAGAGGGCCTGCATCTGCGCGAACGTGATGGGTCCCGGCTCGAGCGAGGCGTCGAGCGAGAAGGCCGCCGTCGAGGCGAGGTCGGCTGCGGTGGCCCGGCGCTCCACGTCGAGGATGAAGTCGATGAGGGGGGTATCGGCGACCCGCGCGGAATCCGCGCGCCAGGCCACCGCCGTGCGGCCGATGGGCTCGTTCACCCACTGCATCGTGGCGGCATGCGCCACCTGCGTGGCGGCGACGACCTCGGGCGCCTCCGCATGCCCCGCCGCCTTCACGACGCGCGAATGCTTCGCGACCACGTGCCACCGGCCGCCCTCATGCGATAGCGTGAGGTGCGCCACGCCGACGCTCGTCGCCCAGTTCTTCGGCTGCATCAGCAGCACGCCGTTGATCAGCGTGTCGCCCACTTCCTGGTGCGAGTGCCCGAAGACGATGAGGTCGATGCCGGGCACCTCCCGCGCGACCCGCGCGGCGACGTTCTCGCTGGGCACGCCGGTGCTCACCGTGTCGTAACTGGAGGCGCCGTCCAGCCCGGAATGCATCGTCACGAGCACGACATCCGCGCCTGCCCCCCGCGCTTCGGCCACGGCCGATCGTACCTCCGGCACAATGTCGCGGAGGACGATGCGACCCTTCAGGTTGTCGCGGTCCCACACCATCGAGCCCGGCGTCGTCGCGCCCACGACGGCGATGTTCACCGTGCCGCGCGTCAGCATCGTCCAGCCCCGGAAGGCATGGGCGCCATCGGGCCGGTACGCGTTGGTGGCCAGGAACGGAAACGTCGCCGTTCCGATGGCGCGGTCGAGGAACGGCACGCCGTAGTTGAATTCGTGATTCCCCACGGCAGACGCGTCGTAGTGCATGGCATTCATCGCGGCCATCACCGGATGCGGCGTGCCCGCCGGCGCCACCCGCGCGGCCACGTACGTGAGCGAGTTCCCCTGCAGGAGGTCGCCGGCGTCGAGGAGGATCACGCGGCCCGGCGCGACGGCGCGGACGGAGTCCACGATCGTCGCGGCGCGGGACAGGCCGCGAAGGCTGTCCGGCCGGTTCGTTTCATAATTCCAGCCGCGCACGCGGCCATGCACGTCCGTCGTGGCCGCAACCACGAGGTCGTAGGACGCGACGGCCACGGGCGCCGGAGCGACGGGGACGCAACCAGCCGCGACGGAAAGCGCCGCGGCCATGAGAGAAAGACTGATCCGCATGGGAAAAACCTACTCGCGCGCGCTGGGGACGGGGAGGACGCATCGGTTGACGGCACCCCGCCGCTCCGTCACACTAGGGGAACGCCGCGCCGCCCGGTCCCCAGCCGAGTAATACATGCCCGTGACAGTCCAGCCCCTGCGCCGAGCCCGGCATCCCGGTGATGTTTCGTGCACCACGCGGCAGCTTGCCACGGGTCGGTTCGCATGAAGCCACTCGTCATCGGCGTGGCGGGCGGCACGGGATCCGGCAAGAGCACCGTTGCACGCAACGTGGCCGCCGCCCTTGGGGATGCGTCGGTGGCGTTCATCGACATGGATGCGTACTACCTCGATCAGGGACACCTTCCGTTCGAGGAGCGACGGAAGGTCAACTGGGATCACCCGAATGCGTTCGATTGGGATCACCTCGTCCGTCAACTGGGCCGACTCGCCGGCGGCGACGCGATCGACAAGCCCGTGTACGACTTCGTGAATCACGCGCGCAGTGCCGACACGGTGCGGATTCCGCCGGCGGACGTCGTCGTGATCGACGGCATCCTGCTGTTCGTGGACGCGCGCGTGCGCGACCTGTGTGACGTGAAGGTGTTCGTGGACGCCGACGCGGACGTGCGACTGATCCGGCGCATCAAGCGCGACATGGTGAAGCGCGGACGCCCACTGGCCGAGATCCTCGAGCAGTACCTGTCCACCGTGCAGCCGATGCACCTGGAGTTCGTGGAGCCGAGCAAGCGATACGCGGACGTCATCGTGCCGCGCGGTGGACACAACCCGGTCGCGATCGAGATGATCGTCGCGAAGATCGCCCGCCGCATCCAGGCGGCGACGCCGTGACCGCACCCGCACCCACCGGCGAGCGCATCCTCGTCGTCGACGACGAAGTCGATATCGTCGCCCTCGTGGCCTATCACCTCGCGAAGAGCGGGTATCAGGTGTCCACGGCAAGCTCAGGCACCGAGGCACTGGAGGCGGCGCGGCGCGACCGGCCCGCGCTCATCGTGCTCGACCTGATGCTGCCGGGCATGTCCGGCTACGATGTCCTGAAGGAGCTGCGTGGCAGCGAGGCCACACGCGACGTCGCCGTCCTCATGCTCACCGCACGGCGCGAGGAGCAGGATCGCATCCAGGGACTGGTGCTCGGTGCCGACGACTACCTCACCAAGCCGTTCAGCCCGCAGGAGCTGGTGCTGCGCGTCGCGGCGATCCTGCGCCGCGTGGGCGCGAGCCCGAGCGCCGCGAGTGGGGACACGATCCGGATCGGTCCCCTCGTCATCGACCGCGCGGCGCACCTGGTGCACGTTGACGCGCAGGCCGTCGAGCTCACGCCCACGGAATTCAAGCTCCTGCTCACGCTCGCGGAGCGGCGCGGTCGCGTGCAGGCGCGCACCCACCTGCTGCAGACCGTGTGGGATGCGGCGCCCGACATCCAGACGCGCACCGTGGACATGCACGTCCAGCGGCTCCGGGCCAAGCTCGGTGCCGCCGGAGACCTCATCGAGACGGTGCGGGGCTTCGGCTACCGCATCCGGGCGCCGCTGAGCCGCCACGCGTGAGGCTCGCGAGCCGACTGCTCGCCGGCTCGCTCATCGTCGTCACGGCGCTTGTGGCGGCGATCGTGCTCATCGCCGGCAGCCGACTCCGCGCGCGCCTGATCGAGGAGAAGCGGGACGAGCTCACCCGCGACGCGCGGCTCGTCGCCGGTCAATGGCGCGCCGGCGTGAACGCGGACTCGTTGGCGCACGCTGACGGCGACGCGCTCGGCTATCGCGTCACGCTCATCGATTCCACCGGAGTGGTGGTGGGTGATGCGGAGTTCGGGCACGATGCGCGGCAGCGCCTGCAGAACCACGCGACGCGACCCGAGGTCGTGGCCGCACGGAAGTCGGGCGTGGGCTCTGCCTCGCGGGAGAGCGCCTCCGCGGGCGACGAGGAGCTGTACGTCGCCATCAGGCATCCGCTCGGGTTCGTCCGTGTCTCCATCACGACGCGGCGCGTCGAGGACGTCGTGGAAGGGGCGCAGCGCGACGTGCTGACGAGCGGACTGGTGGCGCTCGCCGGCGCGCTCGTCCTCGCGTTCTTCTACGCCCGAAGCATCTCGCAACCCGTCGTGGAGCTTCGCGACGTCGCGCGGGCGATCGCGGGTGGCGACCTTGGCCGGCGGCCGGCGCTCTCTGCGCCCGGCGAGATCGGCGACCTGGCGACGGCGCTGCATCGCATGGCCGAACAGCTTGCGACTCGCGTCGCGTTGCTGCAGGCAGACGACCTGCTGATGACCGCGGTGATCGAGTCGCTCGAGGAGGGCGTGCTCGCGCTCGACGAACGCGGCACGGTGGTGCGCATCAACGAACGGGCGCGCGTGCTGCTCAACGTCGCGGCGCCCCTTCCCCTCGCACTCGACCTCTTGCCGCGCGAGCACGTACTCCGCGCCGCGATCAGGCACGCGCTCGACGGACAGGCCACACCCAGCCAGGAAGCGGCACTGTTCGACCGCACCGTGACCATCAAGGCACAGCCGCTCGCGACCGCCGGTGCCGTGGTGACGGTGCTCGACCTCACCGTCCTGCGCCACCTGGAGACGATCCGTCGCGACTTCGTCGCCAATGTGTCGCACGAGCTCAAGACGCCGCTCACCGCCGTGAGCGGGTACGCGGAAACGCTGCGCGACGACGGCATCCCCCCCGCGCAGCGGCGTCAGTTCGTCGAGACCATCCGCGAGAACGCCGCGCGCATGCAACGCATCGTGGATGAACTCCTCGACCTCTCGCGCATCGAGAGCGGAGGCTGGCGGCCGATGATCGGCACGGTGGATGTCGCCGGCGTCGTCACGGACGTGTTCACGAGCCTGCACGCGACGGCGCAGGGCAAGGGGATCGCACTGGTCGCGGCGATCGCCCCGGATGCAGCGTCCGCGAGTGCGGACGCGACGGCCTTCCGCCAGGTCCTCACGAACCTCGTGGAGAATGCGGTGCGTTACACGACGGAGGGATCCATCGTGCTCCAGACCCGCGCCGCCGACGGCGGCATCTGGGTGGACGTGCGAGACACGGGCCTGGGGATCGCGCCCGAACACTTGCCGCGCATCTTCGAGCGCTTCTATCGCGTCGACAC
>JBDTYL010000051.1:0-7002 GCA_040005695.1 bacterium
AGTTGTTCGTCACGCCCTGCTTCACGGCGGCGATGCGCTCGAGGCCCGCGCCGGTGTCCACCGAGGGCCGCGGCAGCGGCACGAGCGTGCCGTCGGCCTGGCGGTCGAACTGCATGAAGACCAGGTTCCAGATCTCGAGGAATCGCCCGCACTCCGCCCCTTCGACGAACGCCGCCTCCGAGAAGTCCTCGCGGTCGAGCTCCGTCCATTCCCCGGAGGCACCCTCGGGAAGGCGGAAGTCCTTCGCCACCTTCGCGAGATCCACGTAGATCTCGGTGCACGGCCCGCACGGACCCGTGTCCGCCATCTGCCAGAAGTTGTCAGCGTCGCCAAGCCGGTACAGTCGGCCGGCGGGCAGCCCGGCGACTTCCTGCCACAGCGCGAACGCTTCGTCGTCCGTGTGATGTACGCTCACGCGCAGCAGGGACGGATCGATGGCCAGGTTGTCGGGACTCGTCAACAACTCCCAGGCGAAGCGGATGGCGTCCCGCTTGAAGTAGTCGCCAAACGAGAAGTTGCCGAGCATCTCGAAGAAGGTGTGGTGACGAGCGGTGTGTCCCACCTGTTCGAGGTCGTTGTGCTTGCCGCCCGCGCGAACACACTTCTGCGCGGTCGTGGCGCGACGACGGCCGTCCGGGGCCTCCTCCATGCCGAGGAAGACTTTCTTGAACGGCACCATGCCCGCGTTCACGAACAGCAGCGTCGGGTCGTCCGATGGCACGAGCGAGGCGCTTTGCCGCACGACGTGCTGCTGCTGGGCGAAGTAGGCGAGAAAGCGGGACCGGATATCGAGGGCGCGCATAGACCGCGAAATATAGGCGGGAGGGAGGAGCGACAAGGGTTCGCCGCCCGACGCGCCGGCGCTTATTCGTCGGCCTGAAAGTCCGCGCCGAGTTCGACGCGCATCGCGTCCATCGTGCGGCGGATGTCGTCGCCATCGTAACCGCGGCGGGCGAGAAACGCGTAGAGGCGCCGGCGTCGGACCATCGGCTCGTGTCTGGCGAGCGTCCGCAGCTTCTTCCGGGCTGCCGCCTCGACGATCGACCCCTGCTCGATGCCTTCCGTGTCGAATACCGCCGCGATGGCCGCATCGGCAACGTCCCGTGCGACCCCCTTCCTCGCCAGGTCCAGCTGCACCCGTCGACGCGAGTGGCTCGCCCCCACGACCTTGAGTCGCGCGAAGGCTTCCGCGAAGGCACGGTCGTCCAGGAATCCCTGTTGCTGCAACCGCGTCACCGCTTTGGCGACGGCTGCGGCGTCCGCGCCCTTTCGTACGAGCGCACGAGACAACTCGGTGGACGCCCGGGCCCGGAACGCCAGCATGTTCAACGCCCGGTCGAACACGGCGAGTTCGGCTGCCTCTTCGGCCAGTCGTGCCTCGAGTCCAGCGATGCTCCGACCAACCCGAAGGCCGAGCCGTTCGATGGCATCGACGGCGAGGGTCACCGGCGCTGCTCCGTCGAACATGACGTCGAATCGCCCCGGTCGTCGCGGGGTGGCCACGATGGCTGTTATCACAGACATGACAACCCTGGAGTTATCAAGACGCCCGTTGGTCTCGAGGCCGCCGACCACCAGCCCACCAACCGGAAGACAGAAACGCGACCGCCCACGGATGCGGTGGCGATTGCGCAAGTCATTCACAACAATGGACTTGCACGTGCAATAAGAAACCGAGGAGCGTGCCCTGTCACGCTGGGGATTCCGGGCCCCATCGATTCCAGAGAACGACTCCTCGGCTCCTTATGCACTCAACTTACCACCTCGCGCGCCACTCTGTTCCCGCAGCGCTTCCCCACGGCTGGCTCGCATGAGCGGTGCCAGCGCCATCATCCATCCGGACCGGAAGATAGCCTATTCGGCGTCGTCCGGCTCAACCACGCCACCGACCTGTTCGCCGCCGATGCCGAGCACAACCTTCACCTTTTCCTCGATCTCGGCAAGGATGCCGGGGTTGTCCTTGAGGTACATCTTCGCGTTTTCGCGGCCCTGGCCGATCTTCTGGCCATTGTAGCTGTACCAGGCGCCCGATTTCTCGATGATACCGGACTCGGCGCCAATGTCCACGAGGAGGGAGGTGTGGCTGATCCCCTCCGCGTACATGATGTCGAACTCGGCCTGCTTGAAGGGCGGCGCCACCTTGTTCTTGACGACCTTCACGCGGACGTGCGAACCGACGATCTCCTCCTTCTCCTTCACGGGACCGATGCGGCGGATGTCCAGCCGCACGGACGCGTAGAACTTGAGCGCCTTGCCGCCCGTGGTGGTCTCGGGATTCCCGAACATCACGCCGATCTTCTCGCGGAGCTGGTTGATGAAGATCACGATGGTCTTCGACCGCGCGATGGAACCGGTGAGCTTCCGGAGCGCCTGGCTCATCAATCGCGCCTGCAGGCCCATGTGCGACTCGCCCATGTCGCCCTCGATCTCGGCCTTCGGCACGAGCGCGGCGACGGAATCGATCACGACGATGTCCACCGCCCCAGAGCGCACGAGTATCTCGCAGATCTCCAGCGCCTGCTCGCCCGTATCCGGCTGCGAGATCAGCAGCGCCTCGACATCCACGCCCAGCTTGCGCGCATACTCCGTGTCGAGCGCGTGCTCCGCATCGATGAACGCAGCGACGCCGCCCATCCGCTGCGCATTGGCGACGACGTGCAGGCAGAGAGTCGTCTTGCCGCTCGACTCGGGACCGTAGATCTCCGTCACGCGGCCGCGCGGAATTCCACCCACGCCGATGGCCGCATCGAGATTGATGGCACCCGTAGGCACTGCCTCGACGCGAACCCTCTCCTTCGCGTCCATGCGCATGATCGAACCCTTGCCACAGCTCTTCTCGATCTGCGCGATCGCGAGGCTGAGCGCCTTCTTCTTGTCTTCCGCTATCGTGGACACGGCCATTCTATGCAAAGCCTCTCGATTGTCGTGGATTCCCTTGGCCCACGCGGGCATAAGCGTACCGGAAAAGCAGCGTCTCCGATACCCGAATAGAATACGAAGACCGACACCCGAAATCAAGCCGAAAGGTGGAGACGGAACGCATCCGCCACGTGGCGTACCCGAACGCGATCCCCGCTGACGAGCACCCCCACCACGTCGAACCGGTAGGCCTCATCATTGCGGCCGTGTCTGGCGATCCAGACACGGGCTGAGCGACCTAACTCCTTCTGTTTCTTCCAGTTGACCGCTTCAACCGGATCTCCGAAGGTATCGCCCCGCCGCGCCTTGACCTCCACGAACGCCACTACCCCCTCGCTCTCGACCACGAGATCGATGTCACGGTGGCCGCTCCGGAACCGGCGCTGCATCACCCGCCAGCCCCGCTGCCGAAGCCAGCGCTCCGCAACGCGCTCCCCGAACTCACCCAGTGCCTGCGTGGCCGCTGACATGGGGGCATGCTACACCTCGCCATTCCGGGGTCGTCACCCTTCGCGCGCCGGCCCCATCACACCAGCGCGCCCCGGAAACGAAGAACGACCGGCGGTTGCCGGTCGATCCGTGATTCGCCAGCCATACCCGGGGATCCTACGGCGTCGACAGTACGGCGGTGAGCACACCCTCAGGCACCTGCTGTTCGGTGCGCACCACCCGTGCGCCGGATCGCGCCACCCAGAAGCGCGCCTCGGATGCACCCCAGTGCATCGCGACACGCCACGCATCGATGTTCACGGCGCCAGGCATCACGAGGGAATCCGCCGCCTCGACCATCAGGTCGGCGGGAACGATGCGCGGCGTCGGCCCCTGCACGAACAGCAGCGATGCGGCGACGTGATAGCCTTCCTGCAACGGCAACAGCTCGAGCACGCGTTCCAGCATTCCCAGGGTCACGAGCACGTTCGCCGGGATCGCGAGCGAGAACGATGACCGCCCCTGATAACCCAGGGCTGCACCGAACACCGAATCGCGCGTGAACGAGGCGCCGAGTTGCGCACGACCAATCGTCGCGGTCCATCGTTCCGGCGCGAGATCCGCGCGGGTGAGGTAGATGGAGTCCGTGGTCGGAAGCACGGTGCCCTGCCGCGCGTCGACAATGAGCCAGCTGGGCGTCCCGCCCAGCGACGCCTCGGCGACGTCCACGGTACGGGTGCCGAGAGAAACCGTGTCGCCCGCGGGCCGAGCGAGCGTGAGCGCGTACGTCACGGCGCCAGGGCGCATGAGCGCGCCGTTCGGGCGCTGGAACGACGGCACGCTGTCCACGGTTGCAGTGCCAGGTGCGGACGGCGTTGCCGCCACCTGCCCACGCATGGCTGGCGCCGCACCGAGTATCAGCGCGATTGCCTTGAGCATCGACGCTGCCCGAATACCAGCGGCGTCGGCAGGACGACGACGTAGTCGTCCCGCCCTCTCGCCCCCTCCTCCCGTCCTCATCGTACCGGCGACGCTGGCAAGACGACGACGTAGTCCTCTCGCCCGCTCGCCCGCTCGCCCGCTCGTCCTCATTCGCGGGTGCCGCAGATGCGGTCCAGATCCTCCAGCCCCACGCGAACCTCGCGGCCTTTCGGGCCGCTCTTGGGATCGAGCACGCCGGCGTCCGCGAGCTGGTCGATCACGCGTGCCGCGCGACCATAGCCGATGCCCAGGCGACGCTGGAGCAGCGACGTCGAGCCACTCTGGTTCTGGATGCACAGCTCCGCCGCCTCGCGGAAGAGCGGATCGCGTGCGCCGTCCGCCACCGCGCCCTCGTCACCGCCCCCCTCGAGCGCCGCGCGCGCTTCGGCCTCGCGGGTGCGGACGGTCTCGAGGATGTCCGGCTCATCGGGCGTCATCTCCGCCTCGTACACGAGTCCCGCCTCCGCGAGCGCGGCGCGGCGACGATCCCGCTGCGCTTCGTACCAGCCCATCAGCTTCTCGGTCTCTTCGCTCGAGAGATACGCGCCCTGGAGGCGACTCGCCTCGCTCTTGCCGGGCGGGATGAACAGCATGTCGCCATTGCCCAGCAGCATCTCGGCGCCGGCACCGTCGATGATGGTGCGGCTGTCGATCTGGCTCGCCACGCGGAACGCGATGCGGCTGGGAAAGTTCGCCTTGATGAGACCCGTGATGACGTTCACCGACGGGCGCTGCGTGGCGAGGATGAGGTGGATGCCGATGGCGCGCGCCTTCTGCGCCAGCATCGCGATGGGGGTCTCCACTTCGCCCTGCACGGTCATCATGAGATCGGCCATCTCGTCGATGACGACGACGATGTACGGCAGGATCGGCCCGCGATAGACGCTGTCCTCGAACGCGACGTCCTTGCGGCGCGGCGTCTTGAGCGGCGTTTCGTTGCGCACGCGCAGGTTGAAGTCCTGGATGTTGCGACAGCCGTTCGCCGCGAGCAGCTCGTAGCGCTCCTGCATTTCCATCACGGCCCACTTGAGCACCGCGGCCGCGTCGCGATTGTCCGTGATGACCTTGTGGCGCAGGTGCGGCAGCGTGTTGTACACCGACAGCTCGACCATCTTCGGGTCGACCATGAGGAAGCGGAGCGTCTTCGGTGTGTGCCGGTACACCAGGCTCGTGATGATCGTGTTCACGCACACCGACTTGCCCGAGCCCGTCGCGCCGGCGATCAGCAGGTGCGGCATCTTGGCCAGGTCCGCGATCACCGGCTTGCCTTCGAGGTCCTTGCCGAGGACGATGGGCAGCGCCGCGCGCGCGCCCTGAAACTCGGGATGCTCGAGCAACTCTCGGAAGCCGACCATCTCCGGCGTGGGGTTGGGCACTTCCACGCCCACCGCCCCGCGCCCCGGAATGGGCGCGACGATGCGGATGGAGGCTGCACGCATCGCGAGCGCCAGGTCGTTCGAGAGGATCGCGATCTGGCGGACCTTCACGCCTGACGCCGGCTCGATCTCGTACTGCGTGACCGTGGGCCCGGTGGTCCGGTTCACCAGCTTCCCTTCCACCTTGAACGTGCGCAGCGCGTCCATGAGCTTCGCGCCCATCGCGTCGAGCTCGCGCTTGCCCGTCTCCGCGTTGCGGGTCGGCGCATACGTGAGCAGGTCGGTTGGCGGCAGCTCGTCGGCGCTCGGCTCGGGCTTCTCCGTGGCATCGATTGCGGCGGCGATCCGTTCGTCGCGGCCGGGGGGTGCCGGCGGCGCGTCGTCGCCCTTCTTCTTCTTGCCGCGGCGCTTCGCCGCTTCCTCGATGGCCGCGTCCTCCTTGGCGTCCGCGGCTGCGGACGCCGACGCCTGCATCGCGGCGAGCGGGTCGCCTTCAATGGAGGCGAATTCGTCCGGCGATCCCTCGAGGGCGAGCGCGATGGGCTCCGCATCGGCCTTCTTGCGGCGGCGCTTCGGCGGCGCGTACGGCTCCTCCTCCGCCACCGCCTCGATCACCGGTGGCACAGCGGCTGCGCGATGCCCCACGAGCATGCGAATGGGATTCCAGCGCAGCGTGACGGCGGTGAGCACGCTCGCCGCGAGCGCGACGACCACCCACGCCCCGAATCCGCCGAGGAACTGGCGCCAGTAGAAGGCGACGAAGCCGCCCCAGAGGCCGGCGGCGCCCGAGATCTCGCCGGCCGGCGGCGATCCCACGACGAGCGCCACCGCGATGGGCAGGAGTGCGACGACTCCCGCGAAGAAGATCATCCAGGAAC
Source organism: bacterium (assembly GCA_040005695.1). Classification (GTDB taxonomy): domain Bacteria; phylum Gemmatimonadota; class Gemmatimonadetes; order Gemmatimonadales; family Gemmatimonadaceae; genus AG11. Next base: position 6,584 of record JBDTYL010000051.1, read on the forward strand.
GATCGGCATCCGACTCGAGCCGACCGAACAGGCGGAGCGCGTGCACGGCCGGCACGGCCGGCGTGAGCACGGCGGCCGGCCATCCCACGAACGCCACGAGGGGCCGCGCCAGCCAGTAGCCAAGCCAGCCGACATTGCCGCGGACGTCAACGCCCGTGCGCAACTCGGCGAGGCCGAGCGCGGCGAGGGCGCCGGCGAGGAACACGGCGAAGAGAAGCAGCGCGATGCCGCCGAGTTCGCGCTTGAGACCTGTGCTACCCACGGGGGTTACCGTTCGCGATCGGGCCCCAGCATGGTGATCTGGCGGTCTTGGTAGATCGGGACGACCGGAAAGGAGTCCACTGCCGCGGAGGCAGCAAGATCGTCACCGAATCCCGCGGCGGCCAGGGCCCGGCCATGCGCCGCGGTGTTGAAGAGCC
>JBDTYL010000052.1:0-11078 GCA_040005695.1 bacterium
TGCTCCTCGATCGCATGAAGCTGGTGACGGAGCCGAGCGGCGCGATCACGCTCGCGGCGCTGCTGGAAGGAATCGTCACGCCAACGGGACGGACCGTCGCCGTGCTGAGCGGCGGCAACATCGAGTGGGACGGACTCGTATCACTCTTCTCAGCCGAGCCGACATGAACCGCTGTCCCGCCTGCGGCACGCAGTACGCCGACGATGCCCGCTTCTGCACGAAGGACGGGTCCAAGCTCATCCCGAAGCCGAGCCCGGGGGCAACAGCGCCTGCGCAACCCACGCCGGCACGCGGCACGGCTTTCGGCCGAGGCGACCGCGGCGCGCCTGCAAGCCCCATGGACCTCGTGGACCAGGTGCTCGATGGACGCTACCGCATCGTGCGCAAGGTCGGCGAGGGCGGCATGTCGTTCGTGTACCTCGCCGACGACACGGCCACGAAGGACCGTTACGCCATCAAGGTGCTATCGCAGGCGCTCTCGAACGACCAGAACGCCATGCAGCGCCTCAAGCGCGAGGCGAGCCTGGGCATGCGTCTCGCGCATCCCAACGTCTGCCACATCATCCGCATGGGCGAGACGCAGGACGGCCTGGTCTACGTCGTGATGCCGTTCGTCGAGGGAGAAATCCTCAGCGACCGCAACAACCGGAAGGGCGCCCTCTCGCTGGCCGAGGTATCGCAGTTCGTCACGGAGATCGCGGCCGGCCTGCACGTGGCGCACGAGCTGAAGATCGTGCATCGCGACCTCAAGCCGGAGAACATCATGATCTGCCGGTCGCCGGACGGCACCGAGCGCGCCGTCGTGATGGACTTCGGCCTCGCGAAGGAGCGCCGCGCGGACGCCGAGCTCCAGAAGCTCACGGCCACGGGTATCATCCTCGGTACGCCGGAGTTCATGAGCCCCGAGCAGCTCCGCGGCAAGCCGCTCGACGCGCGCACGGACGTGTACTCGCTCGCGCTCATGACGTACGAGATGCTCACCGGCAAGCTGCCCTTCACCGGCCGCACGCAGCAGGAGATGATGATCGCGCGCCTGCGCAGCGAGCCGATCCCGCTGCGGCAGGCACGCCCGGAGCTCGGCTTCAGCGAAGCGGTCGAGCGCGTCCTCTCGAAGGGGATGGAACGCTCGGCCGACGATCGCTATGCCACCGCGCCGGAGTTTTCTGCGGCACTCGCTACCGCCATCAGTGCGAAGCCTGGTGACAGCGGCGTGCTGGGCCGCCTGTTCGGACGCTGAGCGGCGGGCGCCGGCGCGGTAACGACGAAACAGGAGGACGACATGCGACACCCATGCATCGTGACCGGACTGGCGCTCATCGTTGCCGCGTGCGGCGCGACGAACGGCGCCGATGCGACGACCGATCAGTACGCCACCGCCGGCACCGTCGCCACGCTCGACGGCCGCCTGCACGTGCCCACGGGATTCAAGGTCTCGTACTACTCGGCCGACGTGCCGGGTGTGCGGTTCATGGCGATCGGCCCCGATGGCGCCGTGTACGCGAGCCAGCCGGGGCAGGGACGCATCATCCGCCTGCCGGACGCGAATCACGATGGCGTTGCCGACGAGATCGTCGTCGTCGCGTCAGGGCTGACCCAACCGCACGGCCTCGCCTTCCACAAGGGCGCACTCTGGGTGGCCAATACCGATGGCGTCGTGCGCATTGCACTTGGGCCGACCGGCATCGCGTCGGGCGCGCCGCAGTACGTGAATCACTACGCCGGCGGTGGCGGCCACTGGTCGCGCACGATCGTCTTCGGTGCCGACAGCGCGATGTACGTCTCCGTGGGATCCACCTGCAACCTCTGCGTGGAGCAGTCGAACGAGCGCGCCGCCGTGCTCCGCTTCAACGAGGACGGCTCGGCCAAGACGGTGTTCGCGAGTGGGCTGCGCAACGCAGTCGGCCTGGCGGTGCATCCCGTGACCGGCGAGCTGTGGGCGTCGCAGAACGAGCGTGACGAGCTGCCGCCGGATCACCAGGACCTTCCGCCGGAGGAGATCAACATCGTGCGCGCGGGCAAGGACTACGGCTGGCCGTACTGCTATGGCGATCGCGTGCCCAACCCCGAGTACAGTGACGCGGCACGCTGCGCGTCCACGGTGCCGCCCGCCCTCAAGATGCAGGCGCACTCCGCGCCCCTCGGGATGAGCTTCCTCACCAGGGCGACGACCTTCCCCGACGACTACCGCGGCGACCTGCTGGTCGCGTTTCACGGCTCGTGGAACCGCGACACGCCCACCGGTGCGAAGGTGGTCCGCGTGCACGTCGCCAACGGCGTGCCCACCGGCGTGGACGACTTCATCACCGGGTGGCAGCAGGCGAACGGCAAGCGCTGGGGACGTCCCGCGGACGTCGTGGTGGCAGCGGACGGAAGTGTGCTCGTCTCCGACGATGCATCCGGGGCGATTTATCGCGTATCGCGATGAAGCGTTGATGTGGCGCGGTCGGACGTTAATGTACGAGCACTGCCGCTCTCTCCCGACCCCGCTGTCATGATCTCGCGTTCACTGGCCCTGCTCGCTCTCGCCGGTACCGTCGCCGCGGCGCAAGGGTCGCCGCACCCGTACCAGCCCGGCATCGACGTGCTCGACTACGACGTCACGCTCGTGCTGCCGGACAGCGGTGCCTTCCTGCGCGGCGACGTCGGCATCACGCTGCGCCGCGCACCGGGCACCACCCATCTCCGCCTCGATCTCGTCGATCCGCTCACCGTGCGTCGCGTGGAAGTGGCCGGCCGCGTGGTGGCCGGCACGCACGCCAATGGCACGATCGACATCCCGCTCGACGCGCCCGGCGACAGCCTGCGCGTGCGCGTCGTCTACGACGGCATGGTCACCGACGGTCTCGTCGTGCGCCGAGACGCGCAGGGGCGCTGGACCTGGTTCGGCGACAACTGGCCCGACCGCGCGCGGCAGTGGTTGCCCTCGGTGGATCATCCGAGCGACAAGGCCACCGTCTCGTGGCGTGTCATCGCGCCAATGGGACGCACGGTGGTCGCGAACGGCTCGCTCATCGCGCGCACGCGCATGATGCAGGACGGACGCGCGATGACCGAGACGCGGTGGCGTGAGTCGCGCCCGATTGCCACGTACCTGATGGTCATCGCCGCCGGTCCGCTCGAGGCGTTCGACATCCCCGATGCCGCGTGCCACGCGAACGACCAGGGACAGTGCGTTCACCAGTCGGTGTACGTCCTGCCCGAAGTGAAGGACTGGCTGCCAGGCCCCTTCGCCTCCGCACCCGCGATCGTCGGCCTGTTCGAGCAACTCGTCGGTCCCTTCCCGTACGAGAAGCTCGCGCACCTCCAGTCGTCCACGCGCTTCGGCGGCATGGAGAACGCCAGCGCGATCTTCTACGACGACAAGCTGTTCGCCACGCGGACCCTCGGCGACGGCATCATCGCGCACGAAACGGCGCACCAGTGGTTTGGCGATGCGGTGACCGAGCGCGAGTGGGCCCACGTGTGGTTGTCCGAAGGATTCGCGACGTATTTCGCCGCGCTGTGGACGGCCCACGCACACGGCGACGCCGCGTATCGCGCGGAGATGGCCGGCATCCGGAAGCGCGTGCTCTCCGACAAGGTCGTGGCCACGCGCCCCGTGCTGGACACGGCGCAGCGGAACTACCTCGCGTTGCTGAACGCCAACAGCTACCAGAAAGGCGGCTACATTCTCTACATGCTGCATCAACAACTCGGCGACAGTGCATTCTTCGGCGGACTCCGAAGCTATTACGCGACGTACCGACACTCGAACGCGCTCAGCGACGACCTCCGCCGCGAGCTCGAGACGTCGTCGCACCAGTCGCTCGGCCAGTTCTTCGACCAGTGGCTGCGGCGACCCGGCGTCGCCGAACCGGCCGTCGGCTGGGCCTGGGACCGCGCGACGGAATCGCTGTCACTTCGCGTCGTGCAGGAGAACGCGAGTGGACCGTACGAACTCTCGGTTCCCGTTGTCATCACGGATGCGGCGGGCATTGCGCACAGCGTGACGCTATGGGTGCCTGCCGAGACGCACGCGACCATTGTCGTGCCGGGCCGCTTTGCGGCGCGGCCACGCGCCGTCGTCGTCGACCCCGATGAGCGGCTGCTCGCAAGGGTGACGCGCCTGTGACCCCCCGTTGTCATCCAGAGCGCGGCGATAGTTGTCATCCTGAGCGCGGCGATAGTTGTCATCCTGAGCGAAGCGATAATTGTCATCCTGAGCGAAGCGAAGGATCTGCTTGTGTGTCTGTGAGCAGCGATGCATGTCAACCTGAGCGTAGCGACAGTTGTCATCCTGAGCGAAGCGAAGGATCTGCTTTCAACACCCGACACGGGCTGTTGACTATCGCCGTGTTCGCCGTCACGCTGGCGTGCACCCACCGGGCGCACGCGCAGGACGCGTCGCCCCTGTCGGCCACACGCGCGGACTCGCTATTGGCAGACGGCCGCTGGGCGGAAGCCGAAGCCGCATACTACCAGCAGTCGTCCCGCGCGCCCCGCGATCCGGTGGCGCGCGCCGCCCTCGGGCGCTTCATCGCCATGAAGGGTGCGGTGCGGCCCGGCATGGTGCTCATCGCCGAGGCTCGCAAGTTCGGCCTGGACCGCGAGGTGACGCGCGAGCTGGTGGCGCCGCTCAGTGCGATCGTCGAATGGCGCAACGAGGCATCGCTCCGGCGGGACTCCGTGCTCGCGACGCGTGCGCCGAGCAACCCGCGAGCGCTGTTCCAGATTGCGCTGCCGCGTACCGATGGCGACGGCAAGCCGGTCACCGACGGCACGGGCGTCTCCGAAGTGGCGTGGTACGACGTCGTTGACCGCGCCGTGGGCCTGGACAGCATCAATGCGCGTGGCCGTCCCATCGGCCTCGAGGTGTTCGAGTCCCTCGTGCCGTCCGTGAACGTCCGGAAACAGGAGGTCACCCTCCACGCGAATGCGCGCTCCGCGCTCTCGGCCACCGGGCACCGCTACCAGATCCTGCGGACGCCGGACGGGATCAAGGTGCTCGTGGGCGATCGTCGCGTGCTGCCACTCGCCGACGCGCTCCGCGAGTTCGATCCGGCCTGGTGGCAGGTGGACGTCCCGCACGGGTTGCTCATCGTCCGCTGACGAGAGCGGCGCCGCGCCGCACTGCCTACCGACCCACGTTCTGCAATTCCACGAGCAGGCAGCGGTCCTGCACGACATCAATACCCGCGCGCGCCAGCCGCTCTGCCGCGTCGTCGTGCCGGATGCCGAGCTGGAACCAGACTGACGCTGGCTTCGCCGCAATGATGTCGTCGAGGTGCGCGGGAATGTCCTTCGGACGCCGGAACACGTTCACCATGTCCACGGGACCCGCGATATCCGCGATACGCCGGTGCACCTGCTCGCCGAGGATCTCGAGCACGTCGGGGTAGTACACGGGCACCGGCACGATCATGAGGCCCGCCCGCTGCGCGTACGCCGGCACGTAGTAGGCGGGCTGCCCCCCATCCTGTTCCGTCTTGATTCCGAGCACTGCCACGCGCCGCGTGCGCGCGAGCAGGGATTCAATGTCGGCGTCGTCCTCGATGAGGTGCGCGCGCCAATCGGTGGATTCACTGGGTGTCGTCATGGCGTCAGGGCGTGCGAGGATCGTGCGCGTGTGCCGTGATTGGCTGTGTCGCCGAGCCGAAGGTTACATTTACGGCCGTCCCCTCTTCGAACGCCAAGGAGATCCCACCTGATGCGAATGCTCGTCCTCGGCGCCGGACTGCAAGGTTCGGCGTGTGCCTACGACCTGTTGCAGAACCCGGCCGTGACCCAGGTCCGCCTGGCCGACCTGCACTTCGACCACCTGCCGCCCTTCCTGAAGCCGCTGGCCGGCGCCCGGTTGATACCCACGCCACTCGACGTCCGCAACCGCGAGGCGGTGCTCGCCCTGATGCGCGAGAGTGACGCGGTGATGAGTGCCATCCCGTACTACTTCAATCTGCAGCTCGCCGAATGCGCGGTCGAGGCCGGGGTGCACTTCTGCGATCTGGGCGGCAACACCGAGATCGTGTTCCAGCAGAAGGCGCTGGCCGAGCGGGCCGTCGCCAAGGGCGTCACGGTGGTGCCGGACTGCGGCGTGGCGCCCGGGATGGTCAACATCCTCGCGCAGCGCGGCATCGAGCAGCTCGACACCGTGCAGTCGGTGCGCATCTTCGTGGGCGGACTGCCGCAGCAGCCGGAGCCGCCGCTCAACTACCAGATCGTGTATTCGCTCGAGGGCGTGCTCGACTACTACACGACCCTCTCGTGGGTGGTGCGCGACGGCAAGCGCGTGCACGTGACGGCGCTCTCCGAGCTGGAGACAGTGACCTTCCCCGCGCCGGTGGGCGACCTCGAGGCATTCCACACGGCGGGCGGTCTCTCGACCATGGCGTTCCGCTACGAAGGCAAGATCCCGGAGATGGAGTACAAGACGCTCCGCTATCCGGGGCACGCCGCGATGATGAAGACCATCCGTGAACTCGGCCTGCTCGGCCTGGAGCCCGTGGACGTGAAGGGCGTTTCCGTGGTGCCGCGTGACGTGTTCGTCAGCGTGGTGGGCCCCCTCCTCACGAAGCCCGAAGGCAGGGACCTGCTCGCGCTCCGCGTGACGATCACCGGCACGAAGGGTGGCCGGCCGTCCACGCGCCAGTTCGACCTCGTGGACCGGTACGACGAGGCGCACGGCATCAGCGCGATGATGCGGACCACGGGCTACTCGCTCTCGATCACCGGCCAGATGCAGGCGCGCGGCGAAGTCGGTCCGCCGGGCGTGTGGACCCCCGACGAGTGCATGCCCGCCGAGGCATACATCGCCGAGCTGCGGACGCGCGGGATGGACCTCAGGGAGACGAGCGCGTAGGAAGCAGCAGCAGAAGCAGATCCTTCCCTTCGTCGCTGTCGCTCCTCGAGGGCAGGCTGCTTGTGCTCAGGATGACAAGAGAGCGCTCAGGATGACAGCGGGAGCCGTCACTCGCGCACGAAATTGGCGAGCGTCGCGCCCATCGCGTCCATCGTCGCCTTCGCGTTCCAGCGGTCCGCGCCGTTGTAGATGAACGAGAAGGCGACGATCTCGCCGTCCTTCGCGGTGACGAAGCCGCCCAGCCCGATGACGGTGTCCGTGGTGCCCGTCTTCGCGTGCAGGTTGCCCTCGGCCGGCGTGCCGCGCATGCGCTTGCGCAGCAACTCCGACTCGCCGGCCACGGGCAGTGACCCGTGGAACGCCGACGACCATGGGCCGCGGTGCGCGTAGCTCAGCAGCTGCACCATGGTGCGCGGCGTGAGGTAGTCCAGCGTGGACAATCCGGATCCGTCGAACACGCGAATGGCCTGCGGATCCGCGCCGACTTTCTTGCCGAGGAAATCGCGCAGGTTCGTGAGGCCGATGTCGGCGGAGCTCATGCCGTCCGGCGCCGCCGCACGTCCCGCGTCGCGGAACAGCAACTCGGCCACGATGTTGATGCTCTCGCGGTTCATCTCGGAGATGATCTCGGAGAGCGGCGGTGAGGCGAAGCTCGCGACCTTCGTCGCGGCGGTGGGCGTCTTCGCGGCGCGCACCGTGCCGCCGATCGTCACCCCGGCGTTCTCGAGTGCGGCCTGGAGGGCGCCCGCCGTGAACAGGGCGGGATCATCCACGACCAGCGAGTAGCGCAGCGGTCCGCTCGCGGAACCGATCGTACCGGTGACGTCGATGCCGCCGTCGGACGCGCGGTGCGCGACGATCCGGCCGCCCCGTCCGCTCACCAGCCGCACCTTGCTGCGCAGGGGAATGGTCGTCGTCACCGGATCGAGTGTCACCTGGGCGGCGTCGCCCGCCGGGGTCACCACGACCCACACGAGGTTCTCGTTCAGCGAGAGCGCCGACACCTTCGCCGCGTATGCCGCGCCGAGGTACTTGGTCTTCCATCCCTCGGGCACCTTGCGGTCGTCGAACGCGGAGGCGTCGTACACCAGGTCGCCCGTGACCTTCTTCACGCCGGCAGCGGCCACCGAGTGCGCAAGCGTCGCCATCGGGAGGTTCGCGTCCTTGAAGAATCGCGCGGACATCGCGGGATCACCGTCGCCGCGCAGGTACAGGTTGCCCTGCACGGTACCGTCGGGACTCACCGTCCCGTCGCGCAGCACGTCGGTGGAGAAGGTGAATTCCGGACCGAACCGGTCGAGCGCCACGGCCGTCGAGAACAGCTTCATGGTCGATGCCGGCTGCATCATGTCGCCCGCGTTCTCCGCGAACAGCGTATCTCCCCGCGTGAGCGACACGATCATGACGCCAAACTTGCCACCCCGTACGCGCGTGCTGATCATGCCGCCGATGTCGTCTCGCAACGCGGGTAGTCCGCGGGGCGCGGTCCAGGCCGTGCGAGGCGGTTGCGCTGGCCGGCGTGCGACCTTCCGCGTGGTGGTCCGCTTTGTCGGCTGCCGCTTCCTGGCCTTCGTGACGGTCTGGAGCGCAGCGTATGAAGCGCCGGATGCCCCGACGGCGAAGGCCGGCGTGGGTGCCGCAACGCTGACGGTGACGATGGTTGTGACGAGCGTGGCCGCGGCACGGAGGGCGCGCAGGCCTGGAATGGACGTGATCATCGAGGTGGTGAAGGGCAACTCGCGTTCCAGCCTCGGAAACGCAGGGAAAGGGCCCGGACTCCGGAATCTAATTCCGGGTCGCGGGTTCATCCTGAGCACAGCCACGTGTCATCCTGGGCGCGCCCCTGTCATCCTGGGCGCGCCCCCCTGTCATCCTGAGCGCGCCCCCTGTCATCCTGAGCGTGCCCCCCTGTCATCCTGAGCGAAGCCGCCTGCCCTCGAGGAGCGACAGCGACGAAGGGAAGGATCTGCTTTCACCCTTGTCATCCTGAGCGACGCCGCCTGCCCTCGAGGAGCGACAGCGACGAAGGGAAGGATCTGCTTGTCCGCCCGTTACACCTTGAAGATGATGTTCTTCTTGTACATGTAGAACAGGATGGCGTACCAGAACAGCACGAAGGTGATGGCGAACGCCAGCGATGCGTTGGTCGGCGAAAGCCACGGCGTGAACAGCGTCTCGTGGATGCCGGCCTCCAGCGAGATCCGCTTGCCGTCCTTCGTGACCTTGAAGATCGAGTAGATGCAGCGTGCCATCACGCCCGATCCCACGAAAGCCATCATCGGGTTGAGGCCGTAGACGACGAAGAACTTCGTCCACCCGCGCACTTTCTGAAAATCCACGACCCACATGACCGTGGCCAGCGAGACGCACGCCAGCCCCGCGGTGAAGAGCACGTAGGAGCTCGTCCACAGGCTCTTGTTGATCGGGAACACCCAGTGCCACATCAGCCCCATCATCATGCCGAGCGCGCCGGCGGCGAACAGCCCGGAGAGCCGTTCGGTGAGCGGACGACGCTGCCCGATCCACCGGCCGGCGAGGTTGCCCAGCATGGCCGTGCAGATGGCAGGGATGGTGGAGAGGAATCCTTCGGGATCCCACGTGACGCCGCCCACCCACAGGTGATTGCCCAGGCCCCAGCGCGTCCAGTCGAACATCGTGCGGTCGCTCCACGCGGCCATCGTCCGGGAGGGAGCGTCAAGGAGGAGCGCGCCGATGGTGCCGCCCTCCCCGGGCACGGGAAGCACCGTCATCACCATCCAGTAGCCGAAGAGGAGGCCGGCGATGGTGTAGACCTGCTGCCTGAGCGTGGTCCGCTGCGTGAGGAGCGCAGCGCACAGGTAGGCGATGCCGATGCGCTGCAGTACGCCCGTGATGCGCCAGTTGAGCAGGCGCGCCAGGATCCGCTGGAGGAAGGTCGGGTCCGCGATGCCCGCAATGTCATTCCAGATGAAGTACGGAAAGCCGTTGACCAGGAACCCGAACAGGAAGATCAGGAAGCCCCGCCTGATGATCTGGCTCCGGATCGCATGCTCGTCGTCGCCGCGCGCACGCCGCGCGGACAGCGACAGGTACGTCGTGATGCCGGCGATGAACAGGAAGAACGGAAAGATCAAGTCCGTGGGAGTCCACCCATTCCATGGCGCATGCTCGAGGGGCGGATAGATGTGCTCCCAGCTGCCCGGGTTGTTGACGAGCAGCATGCCGGCCACCGTCATGCCGCGAAAGACGTCGAGCGACAGGAGGCGTTCGCGCGGCGGCGCCTTGCTCGCCATCGGGTCGCCGGCGGAGAGATCGGTCGTTCGCGGGATGCTGGGAAGTGTGGCGGTCATGCTGGCGACCTCGACAAGAGGACGGTCCGGGAACGAAAGCGCGATCCAGATGGTCACTTAACTAGAACCCGGGCGACACGATTTGTCGAGCGGGTCGGGTGCGGGCGGCCTTTCGGTACGCCTACGCCGTTCACAGATTGAGGCAGGGCGCCGGTGGCATCGCGCGCCCTGAACGTGCCCCCCGGTGCAGTCGCGCGGCCCTTCGCCGCGCGTGTCGAATAGCAGCACTGTCAGACACCACGCCAAGAGGGAGGTTCGGATGCGGCACTCGATCGTGCGCGACGGAGTCGTTGCCGGGGTACTCGGCGCAACGGCGGTCGCGGTCTGGTTCCTGGGCGTCGACCTCGTCTACGCCCACGCGTTCGCCACGCCGGCGGCGCTCGGCCGCGGCTTCCTGCGGCTGTTCGGTCCGCCCGGCATGGAAGGGACGATGGTATTCGTCATTGCGTACACGATCTTCCACTACGCCGCGTTCATCGGCGTCGGCCTGCTGGTGTCCGTCATCGTGCACTGGGCGCAGTCGTCGCCCACGGTGCTGGCGGGGGCCATGATGCTGTTCGTCGCGTTCGAGATCGGATTCTACGGACTCAGCTCGGCGCTCCAGGAATCGCCGTTCCTCGGCGCGCTCGCCTGGGCACAGGTAGCACTCGGCAACCTGATTGCCGCGGTGGTCATGGGCGGCTACATGTGGCGGACGCACCCCGAGCTCAAGGCCCAGCTGTCGTACGCACTGGGGGGACAGGAGTAGTCGGCGACGGCCCCGTCGCATGACGGGAGCCGTCGCTAGCGCGGCGCGACCTGCCAGCCCACCTGCGCGCTCGCCGTGCTGTCCTCGCCGCCGACGCGCTGCCAGCGGAAGAACACCACCGAGATGATCACGAAGAAGAACAACCCGCCCGGCACCCACATGATCA
>JBDTYL010000053.1:0-47145 GCA_040005695.1 bacterium
ATGTTCGGCCCGGTGAGGATCATCAGGCGGGCGTCCGCGGTCAGGCCCAGGTCGTTCGGGATGAACTTGTCGCGCGGCATCATGCGCTCGACGACCGGGTGCCGGCCGGCGCGGATCTCGAGGGCGAAGTCGTCCGTCAGTACCGGGCGCGCGTACCCTTCGCGCGCCGCCACATCGGCCAGCGCAGCCAGCACGTCCAGCTCCGCCACGACACGCGCGGCGCACTGGAGTCGACCCACTTCCCGCCCGACACTGGCACGGAGGGCGTCGAACAACGCCCGCTCCCGCTCCTCGATGCGCTCGGCGGCCGTAAGGACCTTTTCTTCGTACTCCTTCAGGGCGGGCGTGACGAAGCGCTCCGCGCCGGTGAGCGTCTGGCGGCGCTGATAGTCCGCCGGGACCAGCTCGCGGTTCGCGTTCGTGACCTCGATGAAGTAGCCGAACACGCGATTGAAGCCCACCTTGAGCGACGGGATGCCGGTACGCGCGCGCTCCTCCGCCTGGATGCCCGCGATCGCGTCCTTGCCGCCGTCGCGGAGGAGTCGAAGCTGGTCGAGGTCCGCATCGATCCCCTGCGCGATGGTCGCATCGTCTCCGAGCTGCAGCGGTGGACGCTCCACGAGCGTCGTGCGGACAGCAGACGCCATTTCCGCACAGCCATCCCACTGGTGCATGAGGAGGGCTGTCGCACCCGCCTCGGCGAGCCGACGTGCGGCAGCTTCCACGTCCGGCAGGCGCGCGAGCGACAGTCCGAGGGCCGCCATCTCCCGCGGCGTGGCACGTCCGGCGGCCGCCTTGCTGCCGAGTCGCTCCAGGTCGCGCACGCCGTCGAGGGCCGTGCGTAGTGCGTCGCGAGCGCTCGCGTCGGCGACAAGGGCACCCACCGCGTCGAGCCGGAGCTCGATCCGCACCCGGTCCACGAGTGGCGCGAGCAGCCACTGGCGCAGGAGGCGTGTGCCCATGGGCGTCATTGTGCGATCGAGTACCGCGAGCAGGGTGCCTGAAGTGTCCGTGCCCCGCAGCGATTCCACCAGCTCGAGATTGCGGCGTGTCATCTCGTCGAGCGGCATGACGCCGCCGGCGCGCTCGACGCTTGGCCTGGCGAGTTGCGGCACGCCCGCTGGCTGCATCTCCTTGAGGTACCGGAGCAGTGCCCCGCCCGCGGCAATCGCAAGGCCGTCCCCTGCGTCGAGATCCAGCCCGTCCAGGCCGCGCACGTCGAACTGGCGTGCGAGGTCCTCGCGCGCCTTGGCCTCGTCGAACTCCCACGGCTCGCGCTCCGTCACGAGCGCGTTGTCGAGGGCGGACGTGCGCGGCAGGTCGTGCATGCCGCGCGGCACCAGCACCTCGCGCGGGGCGAACCGCGCCAGCACGGTATCGAGCTCGGTGCGCGCGGTGAGCTTGAGACGGAACTCGCCTGTCGACACGTCCGCCGCCGCGAGGCCCACGTGATCCCCCGAGACAGCGCCGATCGCGACCACGAAGTTGTTCTTCGCGCCGTCGAGCAGGTCGTCGGCGAAGGCAACGCCGGGCGAGATGGTCTCCACCACTTCGCGTCGGACGATGCCCTTCGCGAGCTTCGGATCCTCCACCTGCTCGCAGATGGCGACCCGAAAGCCCTGCTGCACCAAGCGGCGAAGGTACTCGGGACCGGCCTTCACCGGCACGCCGGCAAGCGGCACTTCCGCGGCCCCGCCGTTGTTACGGGAGGTCAGCGTGAGTCCCAGGACGCGCGCGGCCGTCTCTGCGTCCTCGTAGAACATCTCGTAGAAGTCACCCATCCGGAAGAACAGGATCGCGCTCTGGTGCCGCGACTTGATCTCCCGGTACTGCTGCATCAGCGGCGTCGCGCTGCCACCGCTCACGGCGCCTTGCCCTCCGGCGGGGGCGCCTCGGTCGTCACGAATCCGATGATGCCGCGCTGCTTGAGCAACGCGACCGCGTCCACCGCGTCTTGCCGCGTGGGATAGAAGCCGAGTCGCACGCGAAAGGGTTTCGTCGTTCCGCTCACGCGCGCCTTCACCCCCTTCGCCCCCAGCGTGTGGACGAGACGTTCGGCGTCGGCGCGCGTGCCGTACGCGGCAAGCTGGATCGTGTACGATGCGCGCGGCGGTGCGTGGCGCACGTCCGGTCGTGTCGCCGCGTGCGGTGCAGGCGTGACCACAGGTGCGGGCGCTTGCCTGGTCGGCGGCGTCGTGCGCGGCCGATCCAGTGTCGGCGTCGGCCGTGTTGGCACCGATGTCGCTCGAGTGCCGGTTTTCCCCAGTGAGTCACGTGACGCCGGCGTCATGGTTGTCTTCGCCGGCGTCGCGACAGGAGTTGCCATCGCATTTGCCGTCGCCGTCGTGCACCGCTCGCCGAAATAGTCGATCTGGTTGCGCAGTTCCACGTCGGATGTCGGCACGGACGCGCGGGCTTCGGCGATCATGGCACAGCCGGTCCGCGTGTCCCGTTGTTCGAATGCGAGTCGCGCGGCGGCGAACGCCGCCGTTCCGCGCGACGGGCTCGCTGGGTGCTCGCGCACGAAGCGCTGGAGGTGCAGCAGTGCGCCTGCTCGATCGCCACGCGCCTGTTCCAGCTCGGCAATGGCAAGGAGCGCATCGTCCGCGTACGCAGACAACGAGTACTCCACGATCACGCGCCGATAGTCGCGCTCGGCCTCGGCGGCGGTCTCCGACAGTGCGCCACGCCAGAATAGCGCGTTGCCGTAGCCGGGGGTCCCTTCGGCCTCGGTCTTGAGGACCGAGTCCACCAGGGCGCGGCCAGCGACGCCGTTGCCTTCGCTCACGAGGCGACGGGCACGACGAAAGAGGGAATCGGTCGCCGGGGATACCAGCGGAGACGCCTGTGCCCACACGCGAGTGCCGGCCAGGAACAGGAGCACACTGCAGAACCGAAGGTACCGGTGCATGGAGTCGTTTGGAGGAGAGGTGTGATCAGGCGGCGCGGCGGCGCGATCCGGTGCCGCACAGCGTCAGCACAAGTGATGTCAGCAGCTGCTCGTCGGAAGACACTTTCGTCTCCTTGAATGCCTCGTCGGCCGCGAGCAGCGCAGCCAGCGCGGCGTCGAGCGCAGCGGCGCTCCATCCCTCGGAATGCTTCGTCCACGCATTCACCGCCTCGCCCCACGGGCGACCGGGAAACGCCCCGGTCTCCTTCAGCAGCGACATGAACTCGGTGTAGAGGCCGCGCGCCGGAACGCCGCGTGCGCGTGCCGCCTCGCCGTACGAGAGTGCCAGTGTCTGCGTCGTCAGGTGCATGCCGATGAGCACCGCGCTCATCTTTGGCTGCTGCAGCACGCCCGGAATCAGCGAGAGCGCGGTGGTCGCATCGCGCGCGGCCACCGCGTCGAGCAGGTCGCCGAGCGACTCGCCGCGGCGCACGCCTACGACGGCGGAGACGGCCGCTTCGTCGATCGTGTCCCCGGAGAAGCTGGCGAGCTTCTCGAGTTCGGTGGCCAGCTGCGCGAGATCCTCCCCGACAGCTCCCACGATGAGCGCGACCGCCCCAGGGGTGATCGCGCGACCCAGCACGGTCTCGGCCTGGTACGCCACCCACTTCGGTACGCGGTCTCCGCTGAGCGGCGCGAACTCCACTGCAGTGCTGCGATCGCTCAGGCTCTTGTCAGCCCGGACCCCGGTTGCCGACACCAACAGGAGCACCACATCCTGCGGCGGACGATCGAGATATTTGTCGAGCAATGCGCGGGCATCCTTCTTCAGCTTGTCCGCATCGCGGATCACCACCACCCGACGCTCGGCAAGCATGGGCGGCGTGCTCAGGAGTGAATCGAGCGATTCCGCGTCCGTCTCCGCCCCGCGCCGAAGCTCGAGGTTGAAGTCACGCGTTGCGGGGTCTACTGCCGCGTCAACGAGTTCCCGGATACGGAGATCCTTGAGAAAATCGTCGTCGCCATGGAAGTAGTACACGGGATCAAACACACGCTTTTTCAGCGCGGCATGGAGCGCTTTCTCGCCGGCGGACGCCATGCGCGGAATATACGGCGCCGCACCCGGTGCGGGGCCGGCATGCGGTGCGTGAGTCTTATCGCGCCGCGGCGTCGCTGGCGAAGTGCCACGGCGCCTGCTGCGCCACGAAAACGGCAGACCAGAGCGGCATCCCGGCCGGCATCGATGCGACAATGGTCGGCGTCGCGAAGGTCGACGGTTCCGGAGCAGGACGCGACGCGACGACCGGCTCGAGGTGGATCACGTCGTCGCGGGATGAGGTGCGGCTCGCGAGGCCAGCCAGCACCGCCACGGTTGCGAGGGCGGTCACCACCACCGCGTAGGTCGCGGGCCAGGACCGGCGAGGCGCGCTGAGGAAACTCCCCGGTGCCTCGTCTTCCTGCGAGGGTGCGCCGGAGGCGCGCTCCGCGCGCAAACGCGCCTGCAGCCGGTCGTTGAACGCCGCCGATGGCCGAATGGTCGGAAGGTTGCGCGCGACCAGCAGAGCCCGGCGAACCCTGGTATCCAGTTGCGCACAGCGCTCGCAGAGTTGGCGATGAAGTGCCATACCGTCGAAGTCGACACCGCTGAGTGTGTCGTCTACGTACGCGTCGTGCTTTCGCCGAAACTCCCGACAATTCATGAGGACAGGGCACTGGTGAAGGACCAATTGCGCTGCCCAACGTACCCTCTCTACCGGGGGCTGTTCCAGACCATGTGCGCCGAGGGCGCCCCGTTTGGGACGCCCTCGGTGTGCTGCTCGTGTTCCGATGGTCTGAACCCTTAGTCCACCCAGGGCTCGATGATCTCGGCGAAGGCGTTCCGCGCGCGGTTCAGTCGCGATTTCACGGTGCCGAGGTTGCAGTCGGTGATCTCGGCAATCTCCTCGTACGACTTGCCCTCCAGCTCGCGCAGGACGAACACCTGGCGATGATGCTCCGGCAGCTTGGCAACGGTCTCCGCGACCAGTTCGCGCAGATGACGCTTTCGATAGAGGTCGTCCGGGCGTGCCGTCGTGTCCTCGAACTGCAGCGGACGGTCGTCATCGTCCCAGTTGCCCTTGATCGTCTGGAACAGCACCAGCGGGTTCCGCGAGCGGTTCCGCAGCTCGTTCTTGGCCAGGTTCGAGGCGATCGTATACGCCCAGGTCGAGAACTTCTTCGACCGGTCGAATCGATGAAGGTGGCGGTAGACGCGGATGAACACTTCCTGCACCAGGTCTTCCGCCTTCTCCCGATCCCCGATCGTGCGATATATGAAGTTCAGCAGGCGTGTCTGATAGCGCTCGACGAGTTCCTGAAATGCGCGCTCTTCACCGCCAAGAAAGGATGCGACGATGTCGGCGTCGTCCATCGCCCGAAGTTGTTCGCGGATCGAAGGCCCTTGCTGGGCAGTCCGCTTCATTGCGATGTCAGCCATGGTGGTATCCCCCGGTCCTGCGAAAGGGTGTGCGAGGGTGAGCGCCTGCGTCCTGTCTCTCCTCGCTTTCTGCACCCCTGTAAAGGCAGAGGGCATGCCCAAGGACTTCTCCCATGGAACATTTTGTAAGATGCTGTAATACAATGACTTGCGGCGTGTTCGCCACTGTTGGCTGACTCGACCGATCGACGAGGTCGTCCTCTTTTTAACACACTTCGCGCAAATGCCTCCGGCGTGTGTCCACTTTTGACACATCCGAAGGCATTTGGGTTTTCGGTGTAGCCGAGAGGTGAGTCTGGTGGCTGTTTCTCGTTGTAGAGTCTGCTATCCCGTCTTGAATCCGGCAGCGAACATCAGCGCCAGCGCAGTCTTCGAGTCCGTGATCTCGCCTCGGCTGATCCGCTCTAGCGCCTCGGAGAGGCGCATGATCACGTTGTCAACGAACTCATCCGCTTCGCGGTGATGTTCTCCCATGGTGAGGCCTGTCGCCATGAAGAGGTGGATGACTTCATCCGTGAACCCGGGCGTCGTCAGGATCGAGGTCATCGGCTCGATGTGGTCGGCCGTGCACCCGGTTTCTTCCTTCAGTTCGCGCGCCGCGCACTGCAGTGGCGTCTCGCCCGGGTCGAGCCGGCCCGCGGGGATTTCATACAGGTAGCCTCCCGCAGCATAGCGGTACTGCCGCAGCATGAGGACCTGTGGTTCATCGCCCATGGGTCCGCTCAAGAATGGCACGATCGCCGACGCACCTGGATGCCGAGCGATGTCCATGTCTGCCACGGTTCCATCGGGAAACTTCACGGTGTCGCGACCCAGGCTGATGATCTTCCCCTGGTACAGTTCCCGCGTCGCCTGCATCTCTCGGGGCCGCTCACCGGGGACGCGCGTTCGCAGCTCCGTTGCCGTTACGACCGAGGGGCCTGTCGGCGCCTTTTTTGCCGGACTCACGACGCCTCCTTCTCACCAGCGCTGATGATTTCCGGCGCTACGCCCGTCGCGGCCGCGACGGGTGCCGCCACAACATCAGGATCCCCCACGACGACGATGCGCAGGCGGTCCGGATGCAGGTGCTGTTGTGCGGCGCGCAGGATGCCATTGGTCGTCACGGCCCTCACCTTCGACCGATACGCCGTGTAGTAGTCGTCAGGCAGGCCGTGCACGACGAGGTTTGCGAGCGCGCCGGCAATGGCCGCCGTGGTTTCGTAGCGAATGGGAAACACGCCGTCGAGATAACTGGTGGCCAACGTGAGTTCATCTTCGCTGATTGGTGTCGCGCGCATGCGCTCGATCTCGTGGAGGATCTCCTGCACGGCGGCGGCGGTGACGTCACTCTTGACGGCAGTCTGCACCACGAACGGCCCAGCTCCTCGCCGCCACTCGAATGCCGACGTCGCGCCGTAGGTGTAGCCGTGCACTTCGCGCAGGTTGAGATTGATGCGCGACGAGAACAGTCCACCGAGCACGGCGTTCATCACCATGACGTCGAAATAGTCCGCCGTGGTACGCGGCAGGCCCACGTGGCCGACACGAAGCTCGGACTGCGGGGCATCGGCCTTTGCGACCACGCGTACCAGTCGGCCCGGTTGCGCGGTATCAATGCCGACAGGTGCCGGTTGCGGCCGTATGCCGCTCCAGTCGCCGAACAACGACTCCGCCAGCGCCACGGCAGCCTCCATCGTCACATCGCCGGCGAACACGAGGGTCGTACCGGCCGGCTGATAGCGCGCGGCATAGTATGCGGCGACATCCGTCCTCGTCAGCGCGCGCACGCTCGTCGCGTCGCCCTCGTCAGGTGCTGCGTAGCGGGCCGTTGCCTCGTACGTCGCCGCCGCGAACTGTTCGTCCGCCAGGCCGCGCGGCTCGGCCTGTTGCTGCAGCAACTCGGCAAGCCGTTGCTCCTTCAGCCGCTGCACCTCGCGCTCGGGAAACTCGGGACGTCGCAGCAGGTCGCTGACGAGGCCCATGGCATCCGGCAGGCGCTTGCGTAGCGTGGTCAGCGAAACAGTGGCAACGTCCCAGTCGGCGTGCGCTTCCACGGAGGCACCGATGCGCTCGAATCGGTCTGCCAGCGCGGCGCCATCCATGCCGGCGGCCCCCTCCAGCAGCAGGCGCGCGGTCAGTGCCGCCACGCCATGCTGCCCGGAGGGTTCCGTCGCCGCGCCAGCTTCCACGAGCGCCAGTACCGTCACGAGCGGCAGTTTCGGGACGGTGGCGACGAGCAGGCGCACCTCGTTCGTGAGCACGCGCTGCTCGAACAGCGGAAATCGATAGTCGCGTGGCTGTGTTGCCGCCGGCTTTGTCGTCGGCGCTCCAGCGTGCGTGCCCGTCGTCATGGTGCCTCCGCCATCGCGAGGTCGTCCTGCATCGGCACCTCGGCGGGCTCACGCGGAATGTAGAGCAGGCTGGCCCGATTCTCCGGCACCAGGTGTAGCGCGATGAACGCGTTCACGCGCTCTGCGGTGACGCTTCGGTATCGATCGGCTTGCACGTTCACCAGTCCGGGATCGCCGAAGTACGTCGCGAACATCGACAGGCGGTCAGCGCGATCGCCGGCTGACTGGAGCGCCACGATGAGGTCCGTTTCAACAAGCGCGACGGCGCGCGCGACTTCATCATCGGTCACGCCGCTGGCCACCAGGCGATCGAGCTCGGCGTGCACGGCACGCTCGAGTGCATCGGCCGTTGTTTCCGGCCGTGCCGTGACGTCCACCACGAGCAGGTCGCTTCCCTTCGCCAGGTCGTATGTGAACGCGGTCGCCTCGGCGGCGACCTGCTGTTCCCGGACGAGGACCCGATGCAGTCGGCTTCCCTTGCGAAGCCCGAGGACGGCGCCCGTCACGCTCGCGGTGTAGTAGTCCTCCGAACCGAAGATCGGCGACCGGAACGCGACGAACAGGCGCGGGAGCATGACGTCGTCGGAAACGACCTCCCGAAGCGGCGCGCCGAGCGTGGGCGGGACGGTCATGTCCGGCAACGCTGGCTTGGCCGCACCACGCGGAATGGCGCCGAAGTGTCGTTCAACCATGGCTCGTGCATCTGCCCCGTCAAAGTCGCCGGCAATCGACAGCACGGCGTTGTCGGGGGTGTAGTACGTCGTGAAGAACGCCGCGATGTCGTCGAGGCTCGCTGCGTCCAGGTCGGCCATTGACCCGATCAGCGAATGGTGGAACGGATGCGACTCCGGAAACGCCAGCGCCGGCAGCCGCTCCCACCACGTGCCGTACGGTTGGTTGTCCATCGACCATCGTCGTTCGTTCTGCACGACGTCACGCTGCGTATCGAGCTTCTGCTGCGTCATGGCCGGCAGCAGGTAGCCCATCCGATTCGCCTCGAGCCACAGCGCGAGTTCCAGCTGGTTCGAGGGCACCGTTTCGTAGTAGTTCGTCCGATCCAGCCAGGTCGATCCATTCAGCGTCCCGCCGGCTCGCTGCACGAGCTCGAAGTGCTCGTTCGAACCCACGTTCGCGGATCCCTGGAAGAGCATGTGCTCGAAGAGATGCGCAAACCCGGTTCGTCCGGTGCGCTCGTTTGCGGACCCGACGTGATACCAGAGATTCACGGCCACAATGGGCGCCGTATGATCTTCGGACATTACCACGAGCAGTCCGTTGGACAGCCGGAACGTTTCGATCGGAATGTGCATCAGTACAAATTGTAATCGGGGAGCTGAGCGGGGTAGGCGCGGCGGCGGTACAAACGATTGCCGCTCTCCGACGAGACCGCGGAGACGGCTTACGGCACCGCTCTTTCGAAGACGAACGCGAGGGGCGCCTTTATGGATTCGCTCAAGGCGTATTTCCAGCGTTCGACCGGGCTCGCCGTGATGGGGCTCGTCGGTGTCGGTGAAGTGAACGGCGTGAGGCCGTGCCTGCGCGCGAGGATCGCCAGTCGCAGCATGTGAAAGGGATCGCTCACCAGGAGCACGTCGCGTCGGTGCATGGCCTCCATCAGGTGCGCGACGCCATCCATGGACTGGCTGGTGGTACGTCCCTCCGTCTCCATCAGGATGGCGGATGACGGTACGCCGCGCTGCACGCAGTAGCGCTGACTTACGGCCGCCTCGCTGGTCGTGTCGCCCGTGCCCACGCCACCCGTGACGATGAGCTTGGGAGCAAGTTTTCGTCTCCACAGCGCAATCGCGTGGTCGAGGCGGGCACGCAGGACAGGCGATGGTCGACCCACATACTGCGCAGCACCGAATACGACGATCGCGCCGGTTGGTCGAGCCTGGTCGTGCCCTTCCCAGTAGAGAACGGATGCCAGCGACCCCAGCCAGCTGACCAGCACGACGCTGCACAGCAGGATCAGGACACGCGCGGGACGCGAACGGCGGGAGGGCATCAGCGTGAACCTAGTGGGGATCGGACACCCCGCAAACGCAGTCGGGCTACTGACCGAGTCCAAGCAGGGCGAGCCAGAAGACGTCGAAGCTGGTTCGTCGGTCGTCGCTCGGTACGGGGTCGACGGCGAGCCCATCCACGAACGTCATCACCGTATTTCCGATCAGGTCCGCGCGGACGCGAGGAATCAATCCAAGTCGCTGGAACAGGCGTGACACCGTCGCGCGAGCGGCCTCGTGACGACGCAGCCTGCTCGCGGCGAGCGCGTCACACACGGACGCGTCGCGCACACCGTACAGCTCCAAAAGCGCATGCAGCTCGCCGCGAGCAAGTTCTCCCTCCACCCACCGCCAAAGGAGGTCGACGGCCGGCTCTCCCTGGGCGGTGGACAGTGCCCCTTGCTCCCGCAGGACGAGTCGCTGCGTGATTGTCGCGGTCATGTCGGCCAGCAAGGCCGCGCGGTCCGTGAAGTGGTAGTGCAGGAGCGCCTTGCTGACTCCTGCGCGGGTGGCGATGGCGCCCATGCTCGTGGCCTGCAATCCGTCGCGCGCCAGGCAACGGATACCGGCATCGATGATGTCGGCTCGCGTATCGTGCCGCGGGGCAGCGGGGGTGCCAGAAGTCATGGATCTCGCGACGTGCGCGGGGCGAATCAGACTTCGGTGTCGCTCGGGCGCTCGAAGATGAGCGTGAGCCGATGATCATCCTGCGACATCATTGCCGGAAGCCAGCCACTCCGGCTTCGTTCGTTCAACAGATCCGTCAGCGCATCTTCATCGTCACGGGCGTGGCGCGAGAGCCGCAGCATCACCGCTTGGTATTCTTTCATGCGCGCGAAGTTAGTAGCTTCCGCGGCATGGACACCACCCCCGCGTTCCCCACCCTGCGTGTCGCCTCGCACCCTCTGGTGCAGCACAAGCTCTCGCTGCTCCGCGATCGCGCCACACCCACGAAGATCTTCAAGGAGTTGGTGGACGAGATCGCCACCCTCATCGCCTACGAAGCAACGAGCGAGTTGACGCTCGAGGACGCGCCGGTCGAGACACCGCTCGAGCGAACGATCGGAAAGAGGGTGAGCGGGAAGAAGCTCACGCTCGTCCCGATTCTCCGCGCTGGACTGGGAATGGTCGAGGGCGTCGCCCGGCTGGTGCCGGCAGCTCGCGTGGGTCATATCGGCCTGTATCGCGACCACGACACGCTCACACCGGTCGACTACTACTTCAAGGTCCCCGGTGACGCGGCCGAACGTGATTTCTTTCTGCTCGATCCGATGTTGGCCACGGGCGGCAGTGCATCAGCCGCAGTCGCATCGCTCAAGCGGGCGGGGGCCAGCCGAATCCGCTTCCTCTGTCTCGTCGCGGCACCGGAAGGAGTTCGTCGACTCGCGGAAGCGCATCCCGACGTCATTGTTTACTGTGCAGCGCTGGACCGTGAGCTCAATGAACAGGGCTACATTCTCCCTGGCCTCGGCGATGCCGGCGACCGATTGTTCGGCACGCGCTGACCAAGCGGGGGCGCGACGAGCCGGGCACCAACAGACCAGATGGACGAAAAAAAGAGGTGGCCCTTGCGGGACACCTCTCAGTGATGCCGTCGGTCAGCGCATCCCGTCAGCCGAACCACTCTCGTGGACAGTCGCGTTGCTGGCGCGCCGCATCGAGTACCCATTGCTGGGTCGAGGTATCCGTGAGTTCACCGGGCACGCGATCGAACCACTCGGTCGCGCGCGCCGTGTCGCCGACGCGGCGCCACAGCTCACCGACGAGATAGGTCAGCACGGCGCGCTCTTCGCGAACCACGCCGTCGAAGCTCGACAGCGCCTCCTCGAACTTCCAGGCGGCCTTGCGGCGAAAGAAACGCTCCGCTTCGGTATCGTTCTCGTCCACGCAGCACCAGGCAGCACGGAGCAGGAGATCGGCGACGTGACGTGCGTCGAGCGCTTGCCAGTCGGCTACCTTCGCTGCCGCCTCATATTTCTCCGAACCCGAAACGGCGACGGTGGAGATCTGCGGCGCGAGCTCGTTCCAGACATGTTCGCGGAGAACGGCCGTCACGTCGGTTTCCTCGGTGAAGTCGCGCTCGGCGCCGGAGTAGCCACAGCGACTGCACATGTGGATGAGGAACGGAAGCGGCTGCGTACCCGCGGCGCGCTCGTGGAAATCCGTCCGCTTGCCGCCAAACGAATTCGTCGAGATCACCTGCTGTGACTTGAACCGGGTGTCGCATATGGGACACCGAAGTTCGATCTGCTGAAGCGTCGTCATGGGTCGTCTCCTGCTCTTGGACTTCTTTCCGGGCAGCTGAAAGGAAAGAAGCGTGCCACTCCTTCGCCCTTACCCCTCTTTTACCGCAAAGCTGATGCTGGTCGTGTCGTCCGTGATCGTCAGAGGCGAAAGGTTGAAGGAAGTCGATGATGTCTCTTGTTCGACCTATCTGCCGCCGCTATCATTCCGCGTCCAATGCGCCTGCCCTCGGCGCCCCCGTACGTGTGACGGGTCTCGCGCCGCCCTCCCGCAGGTCGTGTCCCGGTCGAATGCTGATCAACCTGCTGCCCGATTTCTTTGCTGTTCTCAATAGCACCGACCGCGTCGCCGCATATCAGCGCTACTTCCAGGCCCATCGCCGCATTCTCGAGCCGTACTGGCAGAACTACGTCGTAGATCCCGAAGGACCACACTTCGGCGACGTGGCGCGGTCCACGGCGCTCGCGGATCGTTCCGATCTCCACGACATGCTCGCCCGCACAGACGTGGTCGAACTCGCGCGCACCACTGGTGAGCGGTGCGCGGAACTGCTGACCCAGGATGTGGACGTCGATGTCGTGTTGATGGTCGGCGTCGGTGCAGCAAATGCCGGTGAGCTCGTGGTCGATGGCCGCGGCATCGCCTTCGCTTGTCTCGAGCATTTCACGTCGGTCACGAATCCGGACACGCAGGGTCTCGGCCTGGACCCCGAACTGTTGCCACTCTGGCTGGCGCACGAGTATGCCCACGTGATCCGCTATACCTCCCCCGCGAGCCGAAGCGAGATGCGGTCGCTCCTCGAGGCGGGAGGTGGTTACTACTCGTACTG
The DNA here is from genome assembly GCA_040005695.1 of bacterium. Lineage (GTDB taxonomy): Bacteria > Gemmatimonadota > Gemmatimonadetes > Gemmatimonadales > Gemmatimonadaceae > AG11. Next base: position 12,779 of record JBDTYL010000053.1, read on the forward strand.
GGACACGGGACGTCAAGCACCGCTTCGTGAACTCCTCGTCAACGAAGGCCTTGCTGTCCATGTGTCGCAGATGATCAGCCCGGGACATGCAGCATGGGAGTATTTCGGCTTCGGCCGGCGTCAGTACGCTCGTGTACGCGAGCTGGAAGCTGTGATGACGCGGGCGGTATCCGAGGACCTGGATCGCGCAGGACTGGGCCTTCGGTTGCGCTACCTGTCGGGCGGCATGAGCGACGAGGCCCGCACTGTCGATCGCTATGTGCTCCCGGAACGAAGCGGCTATTTCCTGGGTGCGCGGATGGTCGAGGCTGCGATTGCCGAACGCGGAATCGCGTGGGCGGTGCGGGCGAATGCCGCGGAGCTCGCCCAACTCGCACGCGACGCCGCGGCAACGGCGTGATTCGCGCAACCTGCGTTATTTCCCCACGCAGAAGCTCCTGAACACCACGTCCAGTACGTCCTCCACATGCACCGTGCCGATCAACTCGGCCAGGGCATCTGCCGCTGCGCGCACGTGCGTCGCAGATACCGACGAGGGCAAGAGGTCCTCGTCCCAGGCTCTCTGGAAATGGCGCAGTTCAATGGTGGCCCGCTCCACGGCAACATGATGCCGCGCACGAGTGAGGACGGGAGCATCCACGCTGGCTGGGCCCTGTTCTTCCTGAACGCGGGTTTCGATCAGCTGCAGGAGTTCGGTGATCCCCTTTCCCGTGTGCGCACTGACCGAGACATCGCCCCACAATTCTTTGCGATTTGATACTAAATCACACTTGGTGGCGACGACGATGACAGGCGCTGTCGTCTCCAGACGAAGGCGGGGCAGCATGGCGAGTCCCTCGATCGAGTCCACGCATGCCAGCACGATGGTTGCGCGCGCGAGATAGCGCGCCGACGCTTCGATGCCGAGGCGCTCGACGATGTCCACCGTTTCTCGTCGTCCGGCCGTATCGACCAGGCGCAAGGGATACCCCGGCAGGTCGAGGACGGCTTCGATGGCATCTCGCGTCGTTCCCGGCACTTCGGTGACGATGGCGCGTGCTTCTCCCAGCATCGCGTTGAAGAGCGAGGACTTGCCTGCGTTCACGGCCCCGGCAAGGACGACGAGCGCCCCCTCGTGCACGAGTGCTCCGCGTGAGCCGCTTGCCAGCAACTCCCCGAGCGCGGTGATGAGTGCAGACGCCGTGGCCGTGATTCGTTGGCGGGGAACCGGCCCGTCGTCCTCCTCGGGAAAATCGATATCGTACGCAAGCAATGCCTCGAGAGCGAGGATCTGCTCACGAAGTTCGACGATTCGTCGCGACAGGCCGCCGTCCAGTTGCCGCAACGCCAGTCGATGTGCGGCGGAGCTCCGTGCGTCGATGAGGTCACCAATCGCCTCCGCCTGCAACAGGTCCAGCTTTCCACTCAGCACCGCCCGACGCGTGAATTCGCCGGGCTCCGCTTCGCGGGCACCCAGTTCGATCGCTACTGCGACTACCGCTGCCGGAACGACCAGCCCACCGTGCGTACTGATCTCCAGCATGTCCTCTCCCGTGAAGGAGTGCGGAGCCTGATAGCGCGTGGCGACGACTTCGTCGATGGCATGGCCAGCTGCATCACGAAGAGTGCACCGCGTGGCACGGCGAATCTGAACCGGCGTGGGATCGAGCAGCTGCTCCGCGAGCGTGGGCACATCCGGCCCACTGAGGCGGACAACCGCCAGTGCGCTTCGGCCGGGCGCCGTTGCGGTGGCGACGATCGTGAGGCGGTCACTGAGCCCAGGGAGTCCCAGTGATTCCATGCTCACGGCATGCGGACGTGCTGAATGGTGCTGTGATCCACGATCAGTGTCTCTCCCGGCTCGACGATATGTATGCGTGAGCGGGCGTCGTGCGTTGCGAGATGCTGGCGCAACCGGTTGATCGCGTCGTGGGCGCCAGACGTGACGTGCCGGAAAGTGCCCCAGTGATAGGGCAGCATCACGCGAGCACGGAGAATTTCGAAGAGGTCCACGGCATCTTCACCGGTGAGGTGCCCGCGACGGAAGGACTTTCTTTTCCATGCCGGTGCGTGACCGATCGGCAACAAGGCAACATCGAGCTGCCGGCCGGACGCCCACAGTGTCTGTTCCACCAGGTGATGCGTTTCGGGCGTGAGCGCTGTATCGCCGGCAAAGAATACGCTCTCGGCGTCGGACTCCAGCAGGTACATGTTGGCGGCGCTCCGCCCCTGATCGAAGCCGTAGCGACTCCCCCGATGCGTCGCCTTGGCGGCGTGAACGCGCAGCGCGCCGCCATCGAGGTCGACACATGCTCCGGGATTCAGATCGATCGCATTCCCGTAACCCTTGTCGCGCAACCATTTCGCGATCGGTCCGGGCGCAAAAAGGGGAATATCCCGCCCGAGCAAGTCGAGGGACTTGAAGGACAGGTGGTCGAAGTGTGCGTGCGTCAGCAGCAACGCGTTCATTCGCGGCAGGTCGTTGACTGCAATGCCCGGTGGTGAAACTCTCGGAAGAAAACGACCGAGCGATGTTTCGAAGTTCGGATCGGTCAGTATCCCGACACCCGCCATCTTGACGAGCAGTGTCGCATGGCCCACGTAGGTAATCTGCACGCCACTCCGCGTAACGCCTGGGTTTCGTCCTACGTTCGCCGCTTGCTGAGCGAGGCGCTTGGCACCGGAGCCTGCTTTCCGCGCTCACGGGCCAGGAGCCATTGCTGGGGAATGGCCGCCAGATTCTGCACCGCGTAATAGAGGTTCAACCCAGAGGCAAAATTCAGGAACAACACCGTCAACATCACGGGCATCATGTAGCTCATCATCTTCGCCTGAGGGTTCGGCGGCGAGTTCCGCATACCGATCCACGACATGACGAACATCGAGATACCCATCAGCAAGGGCGTGATATAGAACGGATCCCGCAGAGAGATGTCCGCCAGCCACAGAAACGATACGCCGCGAAATTCGATGGTGTTCTGGAAGACGTAGTAGAGCGCATACAATACTGGCATCGGTAACAGCATCGGCAGGCAGCCCATGAGTGGACTCAGGGGACTCATCCCGTGGTCCTTGTAGACCTTCATGACCGCTTCCTGCTGCTTCTTGGGGTCGTCCTTGTGCTTCTTCTGGAGCGCCTGCAGTTCCGGCTGGAGACGCTGCATCTTCATGCTCGTTCGCATCGCCCCCTGATTGAGCGGCCACAGGATCAGGCGAATCAGGACGCCAAACAACACAAGCACCCAGCCGTAATTCAGATGCGTCGTTCGCTTCATCCAGAGGAGGGCCTTCATGACGACGTTCGCGAAGGGCTGGACGACACCGTGCAGGAATCCGGCGTAGGGATTGACCTGATCCAGGTCTCCGCCGAGATGCTGCAGTCGCTCGAAATCCTGCGGACCGGAATAGAGGTCGAAGCTCGCCGTGCCATCACTTCCGAGAGGCATGCTGGCTGCGCCACGCATGCCTGTCGTCAGTTTGCCGACTCGCGGTGATCCCAACAGGCGTACGGCGGAGAACGGCGTGTGCTCCGCCCGCAGGGCAACGAGAAAATACTTGTTGCGGGTTGCAATCCAGTTGATGGGGCCAGCTTCGCTGCGCGCTTCAACCGAGTCCAGCTTCGAGAATGCTACGCTCGTCACCTCTCCACGTGCTGGTCGAAAGCTGACGGCCAGATGATTGATATCATCCACCGTGTCCGCTTCGTTCGCGAGGAGCGTCTGTGGCAACCGGACAATCAGGCTACTCCCCGGAGGAGCATCGGCCACGCTCACCGTGGCCTTGACCAGATAACTCGCCGCGGTGTCGCTTGAAACCGCGTAGGTGATGCGGGTTGCATGGCCAGCAATATCTGCGGCATAGCGAACGCCTTGCGCGGGGGCTGTGGATTGTTCACCCCGAAAGACGATTGTATCGAGCGAGATCGTGTCCCGGGCCAGTGCCAGCCGATAGGACACCAGTGCCCGCCCAGGACCAACGAGCTCCACGCACTTCGCAGGAGCTCCTCGGCCCGTACGACACCCCTGGTCGCCTGGCCCTGATCGATGAGACGGAAATGCATTCAACACAATGGAGGTCGGAACGGCTCCTCCCGAGCTGAACTGATAGGTCGTCAGACTTGAACGGACGGTGCTGGTCTCCGGGACAGCGGCTGTTGTTGCGGGTGTGCTGCCGACAGAGGGCGCTGGCTGAAGAATTGGTGCTTCAGGCGGCACCGATTTCGCTTGTGTGGCGGGCTGCACGGAATCCACGCGGTGCGCCGTAGTATCGACCAGTACCGGAGCTGGACGCTTGGTAGTGCTGGGAAACAGCAGTGGTGTGACAACGATGACGATCGCCGTCAGAACCAGGGCCAGGAAGAAGCGGTTATTCATAAGTTGGCTGAGACGCCGAAGGGGTCGCTCTAGGGAACAGGATCGAACCCACCGGCATGGAAGGGATGACATCGGCTGAGACGGCGAACCGTCAGCCAGCCACCGCGTGCAGCACCATGGCGTTCAAGTGCCTCGATTGCATAGGCCGAGCACGTCGGATAATAGCGACAGGCCGACGGGAGGATGTGCCCCAGAGACACCTGATACGCGCGTACGACGAGAATCAGGAGTGTCTTCATCAGGGACAGATCCTCGAGTTGTCAGGATGCGTCGTCATTCCCGGTACGAATGAAATGCCATCGGGCGAGTTGCGTTGCCATGCCGATCATGTCCGCGGCCAGTGTACTGAACGGGGCCTCGTACGCCTCCGGTCGTGCGCGGATGACGAGCTCATATGGCAGGTGCATTGGCAAGACATGAAGACGCACCAACTCCCGGAGTCGTCGCTTCAGCCGATTGCGCACGACGGCCGATCGCTTGAAGCGTGCTACGATTACTCCGACACGCATTGTCGGCATGTGCACAAGAGGGGAAGCCACAATCCGGACCTCGATCAACGTGGTCCGAATGCGCTTCCCCTCGCGTGCAATACGTTGCAGATCAGCGCCACGCGTGATACGCGCGCTGCGTGGAAAACCGTAAGACGCCGAAGGCGTCTTACGCTCCCGAATACTTGTCGGGGATGCGGACTGTCAGCTGCTTCCGTCCCTTTTTCCGCCGACGAGCGAGCGTTGCACGCCCCCACTTCGTTTCCATCCGCGCACGAAACCCGTGCGTCTTGAGCCGTCGAGTGTTCCGTGGACGGTACGTTGGCTTTCCCATATCTACTCCAGATCCGGTCTATTCGAAGATTGTTGGTACAGACTGGTAAAGTTAAACAACACAGGAACATAGGTCAAGGCACGTAAAGCGAGTCAGGAGGCGTTGGCTTCCTGTTGCGGCCGAGTGTATCGGGGCTCTCGGCTGCCGGGCAGACTCGTCGTGTCGCTTCATTGCTTTTTCCACATTTTACGGATAGGTTCGCAGCCCCCTCGATCTCAATTCAAGTTATCCACATCACGCGCATGACGCTGTCAGCTGCCGAAATCTGGACACGTATCCTGGACCGAGCTCGCCAGGAACTGCCAGAACAAACGTTTCGGACCTGGCTTGAGGCCACCGCACCATTGGAATTGACCGGAGGAACATTGGTCGTGGGGTCTCCCGACCAGTTCGCAGCTGACTGGAATGAATCAAAGCATGCCGAGCTACTCTCCAGTCTTGCGCCGATTGCACTTGGTCATCCACTCACCATCGTTTTTCGCGTCACGGAAGAACGCAAAGCGCGAAACCAGATGGACCTGTTCGTCGCTCCCCCGGTGACGATAGCGCCATCAACGAAACAGAAACAGGGCGGTATCAACACACAGCTCAGTGAACGCTACACATTCGACCATTTTGTTATTGGGAAGTCGAATGAACTGGCAGCGGCAGCAGCTCATGCCGCATCACAGGCTCCTGGACGAGTGTACAACCCGCTCTTCCTCTATGGCGACACCGGGCTCGGAAAAACACATCTCATGCAGGCGGTCGCGCATGAAGTCCTGGCTCGCCAATCCGACATAAGAATCACATTTATTGGTGCCGAACAGTTCACCAATGAAATGATTGGATCAATCCAGAATCGCACGATGCAGGATTTCCGTCGTCGCTATCGTGAGACAGACCTGCTCCTGGTCGACGACGTCCAGTTCCTCAAGGGAAAAGAAGCGACACAGGAAGAGTTCTTTCATACCTTTAATGCACTCTATGAGGCAGGTCGACAGATTATTCTCACGAGCGACCGCCGACCATCTGAAATTCCCGGCCTCGAATCTCGCCTCGTAAGTCGATTCCAATGGGGAATGGTCGCCGACATCGAGTTGCCGGACTTCGAGCATCGCATTGCGATTCTCCGAAACAAGGCATTACTCGACCATCTCGAGATGACAATCCCAGAGGACGTGATTCGATTCATCGCCGAACATGTTCGTTCGAGTGTTCGAGAACTCGAGGGCTCCATCATCAAGTTACTGGCGTATGCCTCCCTCAAGCACCGCGAAATCACGGTTGATGTTGCTCGGGAAGCATTAAAAGACAAATTAACACTAAATGAGCCTGGCAATCGCCTCCAAGCCGGACTGAGTATCGATACGATCCAGATGGAGACCGCCAGGGAATGGGGGGTCACCCCAGAAGGGCTCCGATCCAAGACTCGGACGAAAGCACTAACGGCTCCCCGCCAAGTTGCCATGCACTTCATGCGTGAGTTATTAGGTATGCAGCTCGTCGAGATTGGAGCGGCTTTCGGAGGTCGTGATCATTCAACAGTGATTCACAGCCTAGATCGCGTAACCGGCATGATGAACGAACAACCTGTGTTCGCTCAACGGGTTGGTCGATTGAGGGCAATACTTGAGAGTCTCCCCACGTTGAAAACGAGTACTCGCCAGAGCTGAAGATTCCTCCACATTATAGCTCCTCCGTGACTACCACAGCTCTCATCGTCATCAGTGAATATTCAGCAGATCACATGTCGTCCACAGAAATCCGCACGCGCCAAGTACTTATGAGCCAGCACTTTATAATAAATCTCCACACTGTGAACATCTCCTGCTACTACGACTGGTTCTTCTTACCTATATAGAACAACAGTAGAATAAGCTCCACACACCACATTCTCGACAAAAACTACCAAACTCGGCTCATAGGAGCAGTAATGCGATTCACGATCTCCCGGGAAAAGCTCCAGGAGGGACTGGCAGCCGTTGCAGCGAGTATTCCTGCGAAGACAACATTACCTGTGTTGGCAAACATCCTGGTGGAGACAACTGAGAAGGGTATCAGACTGTCTGGGACCGATCTGGATATTGCTGTCAGTACCGAAGTAGTAGCCGATGTCGAGAATGCCGGCGCTATCACAATTCCAGCGAAGAAGCTCACGGAAATTGCTCGTGAACTTTCTCCTTCACCCGTGAAAATCGCTGCGGCCGGTGAGCAGCGGATTACCCTTGATTGTGGGCGATCACATTTCAAGATCCTGGGGTTGCCTCGAGATGAATTTCCGAGCTTCCCAACAGTACGTTTCAATGAAAGCTGGCGGATTCGATCTGGCGATCTTCAGAAGTTGATTTCACATACGGCTTTTGCAGTGAGTACCGAGGAAAGCCGTCCGATTCTCAATGGTGTCCTGTGGGAGCTCAAGCCGGATTCGATGCGTATGGTTGCTACAAACGGCCACCGCCTGGCGAAGATGGAAGTGCCGATCACTTCTTCTGGGACGCCGTCGGCGGATTTGATCATTCCGCCAAAGGCGCTTGATCAAATCCGCCGATTGTTTCCCGCTGATGAAGAACTCGAGATTGCACGAGGTGACAATCATCTGGGATTCCGATCACCCTTCACTTCCGTCTTTACACGATTGATTGAAGGACCATATCCCAACTATGATCAGGTCATTCCCAAGGACAACGATCGAGTTGCAATAGCCGACAAGAGTGCACTCACGAGTGCGCTCAAGCGCATGTCCGTGATTGCATCGGATCAAACGCACCGTATTCGACTGTCGTTCAACAGTGGGATCCTTCGTTTCAGTGTTCAGACGCCAGATCTCGGGGAAGCCACGGACGAGCTGGCAATCCGATATGTCGGCGATCAACTTGATATCGGGTTCAATGCGAGCTACTTGCTCGAGATCTTGCGCTATATCCCGACAGAGGAAGTAAAGCTGACCTTCCGAGCTCCTGAACGTGCAGCTACGGTAGAACCAGAAGGCTGGTCCGACACCGCAACCTATTTGTGCCTCGTAATGCCTTTGCGGTTAGTGGATTGACGATTATGACAGTGGTAAATCGGTGTGACGGCAATAATCGCCTGGACTCCCTGTTCTTTGCGCAGGGCGTCTCATGAATGCATTGCAGATACTCGCCCAGGCTTCCGCAATCGCGTTTGCGGCAGGGTTGAATCTGTATGCCACTGTTACGGTCGTCGGTTTCGGCGCGCGGTTTGGATGGATTCCAGTACTGCCAAGTAGTCTCTCGGGATTGACGTCCTGGTGGGTGATTGGAATCGCATTCGTGCTGATGACTGTCGAGTTTCTTGCGTCGCTGCTTCCGGCGGTGGCATCAATCTGGGACACGATACACTCACTTATTCGCCCGCCGGCCGCTGCAGCACTTGCAGCGGCTACAGCATGGCATGGTGATCCTGCGTTCGTGCTGGTTGCCGCACTTCTGGGTGGAGGCCTGGCCGTAACAACCCATACGACCAAGCTCGGGCTGCGATATGCAATCGAGGCATCTCCCGAACCGATCAGCAACGGAGTTGCGAGTACCGCGGAACTCGGCCTGGTTACAGTTATCTCGATTGCGCTATGGCAGCATCCCTTCTTGACGCTGATTGCGGCCCTGGTGATCCTCGCTATTCTGATCATCATGGTCCGACTCATCTGGCGAACCTTACGCCAGGTTTTTTCGGGCCGCTGGGTTCCTCGGCAGGGATTTCTGCAGGATGCTCGAACGAGTGATCGCCTCGGACGACGCGAGGATGACCAGTGAACAGCACGGGGAAACAAGATCGGGCGAGGTATATAGTAGCAAACTATTTATATGTTAAGTGCTACTAAAGAAAAGCTTTTTTCCTCTGGTGCACGAGACGCCCGACCAGACCGAAAGAGGGTGTCTCGAATGCAGATTGCGGCATGGGGGGTGGATGCTGCCGGTCCATAAGCCGGGTCCTGTCGAGTGGTTCTACACTCGGATGGTCATTTCTCTAGGAACACAGTCACCTGCGTTCTCGAGCAGCCTACCCACAGCGTCCTTGTCGAGACGGGTCGCCTCTCGCTGCTTATTTGGCCTTGCTCCTGCTGGGGTTTACCGAGCCACAGTCTGTTACCAGCTGTGCGGTGAGCTCTTACCTCACCGTTTCACCCTTGCCTGTGTGCCAAGAAACGGGCACCATCGGCGGTTTGCTTTCTGTTGCACTGTCCGTCGATGTCCATGTGAAGCAACATCGCCCAGGTGTTACCTGGCAGCATACCCTATGGAGCCCGGACTTTCCTCGAACAGTTTCCTGTGCGCGACCATCGGGCCGACAGCATCCGAGGAGAAAGCTAACGGGAATGCGGGGACAATGACGGCCCAATGACGGCAGTCCGTAATCTCATTCTCCCAAACGCCGGTTGCTGGTTTCACTCGGGAACGCATCAGGGTCAACAAGGGGGTGGGCGCAATGCCTCAGACAACAACGGAACTGTTACCAATCGTCACCCTGTTGACTCCGGCCGAAAGGCTCAAAGTGGATGCAGCCGGCCAGGGATGTTACCAGGCACTGCATTGTGAAACGATTGAGGATGTCGTTCGCGGCCTGAAGTCGCGACCTGCGCATGCGGTCCTGTTTTCAGTGACATGTGCAGGACATCAAACGCTTCGTGTAGCCTCGCTGGTACGTGAATTTCCGCGAATTCCAGCGGTGGCTCTACTGAGTGAACTCGAGGCCAAAACGGCGCAGATGGTCCTCGCACTGGGTCGTGGCGGAATTCGCCGTGTGGTAGACGTGAGGCAAGCCAGTGGATGGCGGGAGCTGCGTGGCGCGCTGATGGCCGATATGGGCGACAGCAATCAAAGAGCAATCCTTGGACAATTGGCAATTGACCTGGCCGGAGTACCAGATGATTGCTGGGAGTTCTTCGAGACGCTTTTTGTATGCCCGCCGCGGGTCAGTAGTGTGCGGATGTTATCTGTACACCTTGGGGTGTTGCCGAGCACCATGATGAGCAGGTTTTTTCGTGCGGGCGTGCCTGCCCCGAAGCGGTACCTGGCAACAGCGCGACTGGTACGTGCAGCGCGCTTGTTCGAAAACGCCGGATTCTCGATTGCGAATGTCGCATACCACCTGGACTACAGCTCACCACAGAGCTTCGGGCGACACGTGCAGACACAATTGCACATGACGGCGGGGGATTTCCGGCAGTGCTATGATGGCGTCGGGATGTTCGAGTACTTCCGGAAGGAATTACTCATTCCCTACAGGGCACGCCTCCGTTTGCTGTACCCCCTGACGCCATCCCCCAGTTGGGCTCGTTCCTGATCCGCTGAGCAGCGCGCTGGCGTCCCCGTCCCGGAGGAGCCAGGACTTACGTCTGGCGTTGGTTGGTGGACGAGACCGTGAACTGGCTGATGGATCCACGCAGACGTTCTGCCAGCAGCGCGAGCTCTTGGGAAGTGGTGGTCAAGCCCGCCAGGGCGGTCGTCTGCTGTGTGGCAACATTGGATGCGACAGTGGCGCGTGCTGATGCGTCTGCAGCAACGGACTCAACGCCCGTCATTGTTTCCCCCAATATCCGCATCGTTTCAGACTGTGCACGAGACAGCTCCGCGGTCTCGGATACAATCTCGGCAATCTGGTGCACGCCCTGGAAAATGGTACCAAGGGCATCATCAGCTTCGGTCGCAATGGATCCCACGCCACGCACATCACGGTCGCCCTGGTTCATCGCCTCTACCACGGCCGTGATATTGGAGCGCACGTAGGCAATCGTCTCCGAAATGGCCTTGGCGGCTCGCGTACTTTCTTCAGCCAACTTTCGGACTTCTTCGGCGACAACACCAAATCCACGACCGTGCTCACCGGCGCGGGCGGCTTCGATTGCCGCGTTCAGGGCGAGGAGGTTTGTCTGTCGGGCGATACGCGACACTGTGTCCACGAAGTCTCCGACGTGATTGGACGCGTCGCCCAGCGTATCGACCATCGCGGACGTTGATGTCACCCGTTCGCTGATGGTGACGAGGCTGCGTGACGCCCGCCCGATCGCGTCCCGGCTGGACTCGGCCGAGCGGGTAAGGCTGTGCGTGCTGTGCTCCATTCTCTCTGTTCGTTCCCGCAGTTGCTCAGACGTTTCGAGCGCTCGTTGGCTCTGTTCTGCTCCAATGCTCGAGAAGTCACGCTGCTCGAGCAACCGTGCTGTCAGTTCCTGGGCGGCTGTCGAGAACTGAATGCCGCTTGCGGCAAGCATTCCCGTCGATCCCGCGAGTTGTTCAGCAAGAGCAGCAACTTCTTCGGCCTCACGCTGCACGGAGCCAATCAGCGTTCCGAATGCGTCGAGCATGCGGTTGAAGCTCAGCTGCAGGAGGCCCAATTCATCGCGATGACGCCCCTCGACGCGTGCTCGCAAGTTGCCCTGCTCAGCGTCGGCCATGGCCACTCGCGTGTGACGAATGCGATTGATCAGTCGCGTCGGAATGGGAACAACTTGCGTTGCAACGACAATGAGCAGCACGGCCATGGCCACGGACCAGACATAGGCTGTTCCGGGCGCATCGGCAGGCAGGGTCATCAACCGCGCCGCCACGAAGCACACGGCAGAGGCAATGGCGGTGAAGTAGCCGAGGGCGCGTCCGCGATCGAAGGAATACGGGATGAGGACAAGGAAATAGAGGATGATGAGCGCATCCCGCCGCACGGTTGCGATCACGACGCTGACCATTGCAACGTCCAGCAAGGCCATGAGGTAGCGCATCCACCATCGGCCGGACATCGGCCCGGTCGCCAGCGCGGTGAACGCGGTGTTCAAAGTCAGCGCACTCACGACGATGACGAGTACGGTCTTCGTTGAGACGGGGATGAACCCGGTGAGTGCCGCCGCGAGGCCGGCCACGCCCAGGATGACCGTCAGGACATACCGGCGGCGAGCCCCGAGTCGAAAGGTGACAAAATCCTTCGCGTGTTCTTCGTCAGCGCGCGAGCTGGTCGAGGATGCCGTGCTGTTCGTGGCCACGGTCAAGGCACGTTCGGGGCAAGTCGAAGCATGATCTCGGATGCCCTGGCGAGAGCGAGAACGGCGTAGCCAGAGGCCTCGATGGCTTCGCGGCCGCCCTCTTCCCGATCGACGAGTGCGAGCACGCCAGTCACAACAGCGCCGGCTGCTTCGAGTGCTGCCGAGGCGCGAAGGGCTGATCCGCCGGTCGTGATCACGTCTTCGATGACGACCACATGATCACCCTCGCAATACGGTCCTTCAATGAGACGCCCGGTACCGTGCGTCTTGGCCTCTTTCCTGACCGTGAACGCCCGAAGGGGGTGATCGGTGTGGGCACTGGCATAGGCGATGGCATAACTCACAGGATCGGCGCCCAGGGTGAGCCCTCCAATCGCGGTGCAATTCCAGCCGGTGGCGCGGATCGCCTCGAGGGCCAACGGTCCGATCAAGGCCAATCCATCGGGGCTCATTGTGGTGAGCCGCGCGTCGATATATAAGGTTGACTGACGCCCGGAAGCGAGCGTGAAGTGTCCACGCCGTGCGGAACGCTCGGCAAGCATGGAGAGCAGACGATCGTGAGCAGGCATGAGCGTGGCTGACGTTAGCGAAGCATTCGAGGTCGGTCAATCAATCGGGCGAGATGCAAGTGAGCGGGCGGGGCTTGGTCTCCTTTCGCGGTTTCTCGGTGCGGTGTTCCTCGTCTTGCTCGGGGGACTCCTCCTGCTCGACCGCTCGCTCCTGAAGGCAAATCGGAACCAGGCAGTCCTGGACGCTCAGGCTGCCGCACTGCTCAGTGAGTCGTTCATCGTCGCACAGACAGAACTGCTCGGACGGATTGCAGAAGTCGTTTCCGGGACGTCGGATGCGAAGGATAGCACGCTGGCGCAAGGACGTGTCGAGCGGCTGATCGCAGCCGTACCGGGGTTGCGCTACGCCTGGGTCATCGATGCAGCGGGCCGTCTCGAGCTGGACATTTCGGAATCGGGAAGTACGCACTTGCTGAGCGCCGAAATTCTCGAGCGACTGCAGGCACTCCGTCCCTCGACGGGATTGAGTATTGTCGTTATTCCTGTCGCCTCGCGGCATGCGCTCATTGCGCTGGTCCATGTCGCGACCGGTGATGATGGTGATGTCGGAAGCATCACTGGTGTTGTCGTGGACGGGAATGCCCTTCGTGCCTGGCTGGAGCGCCTGCAGTCGGATACTCGGCTGACCCTTGCGGTGCTGTCGGGTGCGGATACGGTCGCCTTTCTCGGCCAACCCGGGGGAAACACCCAGAGCCTGTCGTCCGCACAACGCATCATCCGGCTGCCAACCGGCGGGACGTGGAGCGTTGCCACGACGCACGCACTGACCACGCGTGCGCTCCGTCTGGCTCTGTGGGCCGTTGGTGTCCTTGGCGTGCTGTTCCTGGCAATCGGGCTATTGCGGGAGCAGCGGCGTGCCCTGCAGGCATCCAGTCGGTCTCTCGAGCTCGAGCGCCTGTACAGCGACGTGAAGCGCGCAAACCAGGCGAAGAGCGAATTCCTCGCCAACGTCTCGCACGAGCTTCGTACTCCACTCAATGCCATCGTCGGCTTTGTGGAATTGCTGCGCGAGGGATTCTATGGCGATGTCTCACCACGACAGGTGCCGCCTGTCGATCGCATTGCCGCGTCCGCGACACACCTGCGTCACCTCGTGGACCAGGTGCTGGACATCGCCAAGATCGCGGCGGGACGCCTCGAAGTGCATTCGGAGACGATCGTCCTCCGCCCATTCGTGCTGAACGTGGCGAGCGAACTGGAGTCCCTGGTGAGCGAGAAGGGGTTGAGCTTCTCGATCTCGGTGGGGGCATCGCTGCCACGGGTGCGGACCGATCCAACACATCTTCGACAAATCCTCATCAACCTCATCGGGAATGCCGTCAAGTATACCCCGGTCGGTACGGTGAGCGTCCGGACGCGACTCGTCGGAGATGCAGTACTGCAGCAGGTGCGACGCCCCTCGGACCCCGGAACGGGAGAAACTCCGGTGCAAGCGCTGCGCATTCGGGCGCCACGCAGCGGTACCTGGATCGCCCTGCAGGTCATTGACACCGGCGTTGGCGTCGCGAGTGGGGACCTCGAGCGAATCTTCGACGAGTTCGAGCAGGTGAACGCCGGACCGCGAGGCGATTCCATGCAACGGGGCACCGGACTGGGGCTGGCCATTTCACGTCGGCTTGCCCGCCTGCTGGGGGGCGAGATCAGCGTCGAAAGCGAGCTCGGCAAGGGCTCGACGTTCACTGTGTGGCTTCCGATCAACCCTGCAGACCTGACGCGGGAACCGGCCAGCACCCCCTCGGACGCCAGCGCTATCGCTTGAAGATGTCCTTCATGCGGGTGAACAAGCCAGGTTTCGCCGGCTCCGCGGTGGCCGTCAGCGCCTGATCCAGTTCTCGAGCGAAGGTGACGGAGTCCGGATACCGCTGGGCTGGCGCCTTGTTGAGTCCTTTCATGATCACTTGTTCAACGGCAACCGGAAAGCGGATATTCGGCCGCGCGGCGTTCAGCGGAATCGGAGGCTGGGACAACAACTGCGAGAACATTTCCCGTGGCGTCTTCGCCGTGAATGGCAGGCAGCCGGTCAGAAGCAGGTACGCAATCGTCGCCAGACTGTACTGGTCCGCGGCGGGAGACACGAGCTCGCCCGACAGGGCCTCTGGTGCGACGTACATCAAGGTGCCGACGAAGAAGCCGGCACGTGTCAGGCGCTGTTCCGGTGCCATGTCGGTATCCGTGGCAATGCCGAAGTCCAGCAACTTCACCTGACGAGTTGCCGGATCGTACATGACGTTGTCCGGCTTGAGGTCTCGATGCACGATGCCGACGACATGCGCCGCGTGGACCGCATCGGCAATCTGCCGGATGATCGTGGCCACTTCATCGGGCGGCAGGGGGCCGTGCTGCTTCGCATATCGCTCCAGCAGTTCCCCGGCCGCCCACTCGATGGCGAGGAAGTGCATACCCGGCGTGGCTTCTCCCACTTCGATCGTCTGCACGACGTTGGGGTGCGTGACCCGCTCGCCGTAGCGTGCCTCGCGGACGAAGCGGGCGACGGCCGTCTTGTCCTGGCGAAGCTTCTCGCGCAGGACCTTGACCGCCACGACGCCATGCGTGGGATGCTCGGCACGGAAGACGGCTGAGGTTCCACCCTCACCGACCTCGCCGCGCAGCGTATATCCCGCAAGGGTTCGACCTATCAGGTTCTCTTTGGCCACGAGGCGAACCTAACGCCCTTCTGCAGCAGGTAGCAAGCAGCCCGCGGAATCAGGACGGGCCAACCCTGGTACCGGGCCGCGCGACACCGACACGGAATGCGCTTTTTCTTGACAAAAGATCAAAGCGTTCCTATATAGGCGCCGCACGCCGGCTGGCATGCTCGGCACGAATTCGCGGAATCGATTCACATTGTTGGAGGCAGCGCGCAATGGCCAGAGGGAAAGTGAAGTGGTTCAATGATGCCAAGGGCTACGGCTTCATCGAGCAGGAAGGCGGGGAAGATGTCTTCGTGCACTTCTCCGCGATCGGCATGGAAGGATTCAAGACGCTGGCAGAGGGACAGGAAGTCGAGTTCGAGATTGAATCCGGGGCGAAGGGACTTCACGCCGCGAATGTCCAGCGCGTGACCTGAAGCGCGCTGTTCGACGCAACTGATTCTGCGGCCGCCTGCCTCCTCCTCGTGTGGCAGGCGGTGCTGTTTCCGGGGTATGATTATGCTCCCCGTGACCGCACGCCGTGACTGATCCCACATTCGCTTCCGTGGCCGCGCCTTCGCAGCCGGCTTCGCCCAGGCTGTTCCTCGTCGATGGCTATGCCCTGATTTATCGGGCGTTCTTCGCGCTGATCGCGCGCCCGCTGACGACCGCGCGTGGCGAGAACACTTCCGCCGCCTGGGGAATCGCGAACTTCATCCAGCGCCTCCATGCGACGCACAAGCCGGAGTACCTCGGCTGGGTGCACGACTCCGGCCTGAGCTTTCGCCATGAGCGCTATCCTGCCTACAAGGCAACACGCGAGAAGCTGACCGAGGAGCTCCAGAGCGATTTCGACACGGGGATGGAGCGAATCAGCGAAATCCTCACCGCCTACCGCATTCCGATCCTCTCGCTGAAAGGCTACGAAGCGGATGATGTCATCGGTACACTCGGTCGCCAGGGAACGGAGCAGGGCATCAACGTCGTGATCGTTTCGGGCGACAAGGACTTTCAGCAACTGGTCCGCCCCGGCGTCTGGCTGCTCAATCCCGGGCGGGGCGGACCGGCGAGCGTGGAAGAATCGTGGGTGTCTGTCGAGAACGGGGCACAGCGCCTCGGTGTTGCTCCCGAGCACGTCACGGACTACCTGGCACTCGTGGGAGACTCGTCGGACAACGTGCCCGGCGTGAAGGGCGTGGGGGAAAAGACGGCACGTGACCTCGTCGCGGAGTACGGCTCGCTGGAGGCGATTCTCGCGGCCGCGCCTGGCCTCACGAAGAAGCGCCCTCGGGAGGCGCTGGTCGAGCACGCGGAGCTCGCGCGCCTGTCGAAAGAGCTGGTGACG
This sequence comes from bacterium, assembly GCA_040005695.1. Classification (GTDB taxonomy): domain Bacteria; phylum Gemmatimonadota; class Gemmatimonadetes; order Gemmatimonadales; family Gemmatimonadaceae; genus AG11. The sequence continues at coordinate 29,467 of JBDTYL010000053.1, forward strand.
ATCAAGGAAGACCTGCCGATGACGCTCTCGCTCGAGTCGATGCTCGTGAGGGAGCCGGATACGGCGCGCCTGCGCCAGATCTTCGTCGAGCTCGAGTTTCACAGCCTCGCGCGCTCCATGCCCGACGTGATGGCCGCCGCGGCAACAGCACTTCCGGGTGCGGTGGAACGGGTCGCGGAAGTGACTCGTCCCACGACGCGCTACACGGTCGTGCAGTCCATCGACGGGATGCATGAGATGATCGCGCATGCGCGGTCGGTGGAGTACATCACCATCGACACGCAGACCCTGATTGATCCGGATAGTCCGCAGAAAGTCGATCCCCTGCGCTCGTCGTTGATCGGCATCTCCATCGCAACTGCGGCGGGGGAAGCGTACTACCTGCCGCTCCGGCATCGCGTCCTGGCACCCATGCAGGGCGACCTGCTGTTTGGAGACGAGGGAGAGAGCAGCGAAACGCTGACGACGACCCGAAAACCCCGCGCAAAGCGCGTCGCGAAGGCGCCAGCGGTCACGAGTATCGCAGCGCGAGCGTTGGCCAGCGGCACACAGGCAATTCCGAATCTTCCGCCGCTCGATGATCCGGCAATGGCCCCGCTGCGCGTCCTGCTCGAGGATCCGTCGGTTCCCAAGGTGATGCATAACGCGAAGTACCACATGCTGGTGCTCCGCCGGTCGGGCATCAGCCTTGGCGGGCTGATCTCGGATACCATGGTGGCGAGCTACGTGCTCGACCCGGGCCGACGATCGCACGGACTCGACCTGCTCGCGCTCGAGTTTCTGGACCACACGATGACCACCCAGGACGACCTGTGCGGGAAGGGCCGACAACAGGTCGCCTATGACGTGGTCCCTGCGGAATGCGCACGCGACTACTCCTGCGAGATCGCGGATGTCACATGGCAGCTGGAGCAGCAGTTCCGCCCACAGCTCGAGACGCAGCACACGTATGCGCTCTATCGTGACATCGAGATTCCGCTCATCGGTGTGCTGGCCGATGTCGAATGGGAAGGCATCGGGATCGACCGCGCATTGTTCGCGTCGCTGAAAGCGCGCTTTGCGCGCGAGCGGCAGCGTGTCGAGCAGGAGATCTACGTGGCCGCCGGTGGTGCGTTCAACATCAACTCCAATCCGCAACTCCGCGAAGTGCTGTTCGAGCGTCTCGGTCTTCCATCGGGCAAGCGGACGTCCACCGGCCTGTCCACCGATGCGAGCGTGCTGCAGGAACTCGCCGAGGCGGGCCATGAGCTTCCTGTCCTCCTCATGGAGTATCGGGAGTTGAGCAAGCTCGAAAGCACGTATATCGACGCGCTGCCCGCGCTGGTGAACCCCGAGACCGGTCGCCTGCACACGTCGTTCAACCAGACAGTGGCCGCGACCGGCCGGCTATCGTCGACGGAACCGAATCTCCAGAACATCCCGATTCGTCGCGAGCTGGGACGCGACATCCGGCGCGGCTTCGTTCCGCGTGCTGGCGCCGTCCTGCTGGCGGCGGACTACTCGCAGATCGAACTCCGCCTGCTCGCGCACCTGTCCGAGGACACGGCCTTTGTCGCGGCGTTCCGGTCCGGCGGTGACATTCACCGGCAGACCGCCGCCCTGATCTTCGATGTCGCACTCGAGGACGTGACGGCAGACATGCGCGCCCGGGCCAAGACGATCAACTTCGCCACGATCTACGGACAGGGCGCGCATGCATTGTCCCGCCAACTCAAGATTCCCCACGCCGAAGCAAAGGAATTCATCGAGCGGTACTTTGTTCGGTTCCAGGGAGTGCGGACCTATCTCGACGCATCCGTGGAGTTCGCCCGCGAGCACGGCTACGCAGAAACGATCTTCAAGCGTCGACGCTACATTCCCGAGCTGCGCGAACGGAACTTCAACATTCGCGCATTCGGCGAGCGCACCGCTGCCAACTCACCCATTCAGGGTTCTGCGGCCGACCTGATCAAGATCGCGATGATCAAGATTCGCGATCGACTCGTGTCGGATCGATTGAGTGCGCGCATGCTGCTGCAAGTGCACGACGAACTCGTGTTCGAGGTGCCGGCGCACGAAGTGCCGGCCGTCTCGGTGCTGGTGAAGGAGGAAATGGAGCACGCGGCCACGCTGTCCGTGCCCTTGCTGGTGGAGATCGGAACGGGCGCCAACTGGGTGGACACGAAACACTGATTTGTGACCTCTCGGCATTGCAGAGTGCAGTGGTTCGGGCAGTTCGACTGGTCCAAACCATGGTTTGCAAGTCTTCCAGGATGCGCTAACCTCTTGACAATGTGTAACTTGCGGGATATTGCATAACGAGGCACCTGGATTGCTTTACCGAAGGGCCGAAGTAGCATGCTGGACCCCATCCCGCCGCGCACTCACGGCCAGCCAAGGACTTCCACAATGTCTCGTCCTCGTGCCGCCTTTACGCTCATCGAACTGCTGATCGTCGTTGTGATCATCGGCATTCTTGCTGCGATCGCGATACCGAAGTTCCAGAATACGAAGGGCAAGGCGAACGCCGCTGCGCTGCGCAGTGACCTGCGGAATCTTGCTGTGGCGGAAGAGGCCATTTTCTTCGACTCCACCAAGTATTCCACGGACACCGCGGCGCTCAAGTTCCGCCCGTCGCCCGGCGTGATCATCACGATCGTCCTGCCCGCGTCCGGCGGTGGGTGGGCGGCAACGGCAACCCATCCGCTGTCGTATCCGCTCCAGTGCACGATCTTCTTCGGCCCCTTCTCGCCAGCGCCGGTTCCCGCAACCCAGGAAGGCGTTCCCGCGTGTCAGTAGGTGGGAGGTCCGAGCCGCCAGCCTATCAAGAGTTCGACCGACGGCGTGACGGAATGATTCACGCCATGGACGGGGGACTCTGGATGCACCGTCACGTCTGGAAAGGGAGGCCCATGGCCCATCTGGTCTCCACGGACAAGGCCACGCTACTGGCCTACGGGCGAGCCATGGACATTCCCGCGGCCCGCCTCCAGTACAAGCCTCTCAAGGACCCCAGGACTGGCCTGCGCCGTGACGCATGGCACTGGGATCTTGGGGGCCCGTTCCTGCCCCCGCGCCACCGCCAAGGCGGCCTGTAAAGATCAGGCGGGCACCCTCGGGACGCGCCGCATCAGCACGAGGGCCGCGGCGAACATCGCGATTACAGTGATTACCGCCGCCCGGTAGGCCACGGCGGTGCCACGGGAGGGCTCGAGCACGTCGACGGTGATGCTCCAGACAAAGGGGCCCACCACCGCGGCGGCGCGGGAGGACAGGAGCATGAGGCTGAAGAAACGCCCAGCCTCTTCGCGCGGGACGAGCGAGAGCAGCAGCGGGCGCTCGGCCGTGGGCACGCCGCCAAAGATGAGACCGATCATCAATCCAACGGCCCAGAAGGCATTTCGGCTGGGCACGAGGATCATTGCCACCAGCAGGATGATCCAACCCACGATGGTGAGGATGAGCGTCCTGCGTGCGCCAAGACGGTCCGTCAGGACTCCGGCGAGGTAGCTGCCGAAGATCGCGGGGATGGTGAGGACGAGGAACAGCGTAGTCTCCGTCCCGTCCGGAAATCCCATGGCCTTGATGGCGTAGATCGCCATGAAGGACACGATGGTGCCGATGGCGTCCTGGTAGAGGAACGACGCGAGGATGAAAGGCAGTGCGCCGGGATATCGCTGGGCATCCCGCAACGTGCTCGCGACGTCGCGAAAGGCACGACGCCAGTTGACGGCGACCTTCTCGACGACCGGGTGATGATCCCGACAAAGGAAAAAGAGCGGCAGGGAAAAGAGAAGAAACAGGAGTGCTGTCGGCACGAACGTGGACACGCGACCAGCGTGCGAGGTGTAAGGCACCACGCTGCGCAGCGCGTGCATGACGCCAGCAGGGAGCTTTCCCACCAACGGGATCTCGCCACCGAAGAACGGGAACACCAGCAACAGGCCCACGATTGTTCCCACATAGCCCACTGCGGTGCCGGCCCCCGACAAGCGTCCGCGTTCTTCCGGCGGCACGAGGTCCGGCAGCATCGCGTTATAGAAGGGCTGCGCGGCCTGATACGCGTAGTTCGCCACCACGAACGCGAGCAGTACCCACGCAAGCGTGCCGAGTCCGGGATGCCATCCAGCGGGAGTGGGCACGCCGGCAACCGTGCTTGCCCCGATGATTGGCAACGTTGTCTGGCCCAACACGCCGATGGCCATACAGGCCAGGCACGAGATGAGCGTGAAGCCCACCACCCAGGGCTTGCGTCGGCGTCGCGCGTCCGACAACGCCCCGAACACGGGCACGGAGAGCACGACGAGCATCGACGACAGTCCGTTGCCGAGCGCGTACATCGTGCTCGAGGCGCCGAGATCCTTGATGAGCCAGACGGAGAAATAGAGCGTCGCGACATTCATCGAGAAGATGGTGTTCGCGAAGTCGTACAGTGCCCAGCTCGCGCGCTCTCGCCAGGGTGCTCGCACGGAGCCCTGCTGCACGGGCGCCGGGTGTGAGTCATGCATCAGGAATCTCCCCAGTGATTGACGCCTCGCTTCGACGCCCCAAATTACCGCGCATGACGCCTCACCGCTTGTCCCGCGCAGTGCTCGCGATGTTACCTGGCGTCACCCTCGCATTCGCGGCCGCGTGCGAACGGACGCCACCGCCGGCGCGTTCCGACTCCGTGCGGACCCGGGTGGACAGTGGTGCCACGCCGGCCGCCGTCGCCCGCCGCGCAACCTCATGGATACCGTCCGCCGGACCAGCGTTGTTCGTTCAAGGTGAGACGAGGGACGAAGCCATCGTGCTCCTGCCGACGGACAGCGACAGCGAGACCAGTGCACAACTGGACACGCTGGCGCGCCGAGAGGCCGAGATCGTCCTCTTTGGCCGCGGCGGTGCGAGACTCACGGGAACCCTCGGGTCAGCTCCGAGGACGACGGATGCGGAGTGTCGCATCTGGCCGCTGAGGAATGTGCGCGCAGCAGCGCCGGAGAATACATGGGCGGTTGGATTCATAGGCGCGGACGCCCTGCCACTGCCTCTCGACTCGATCGACGCGCTCTCTTCGCGGGACAGCCTGAACCTTGCCGCGGAAGCATCGCGGCTCGCCTCCGCGGTGACCAGTCCGGCGAATCCCTCGTTTCAGGGCCTCCGCTTCACCGCGCACGACATTCGCCGGTTCGACGCCGCCCCCGGGATTCAGGCGATGGTTGCACACCTCACACGGCGACTCAACGAGGAAGCGAATCCGCAGGAGGAGCAGACCCTGCTCATCGCCGAACGCGATAGTGGCGTGACGACGGGTCCCTATCACCTCGTATACGCGGAGCGCACGAGTGGCCTGGAAGAAGCGACAACCGCTCCCGAAGTGATCGCCGGCCTTCGCCTGGCTGGCCGCGCAACACTCGTCGTGGCGCGCGATGGTGACCAGGGTGTTGCCTACGCGTTCCTCGAACGCGTGGCGCCGCGGCAGTGGCGCGTTCGCTGGACGAGTGGATTGACGCGCTGCGGTTGATTCCGGCTCACAACGTCTTCCCAAGCGCGGCCGGTGCCTGGACCCGCCCCACTGCACCGGCGAGCGCCGCCAGCGTGAGGACGTAGGGCACGACGAGAAAAAGCTGGTAAGGCGCATGCCAGCCCATGGCCTGAAACGCAAACTGCAGCGCGCTCGCCGCGCCGAACACGAATGCCGCAAGTGCGACGCCGAGCGGATGCCAGCGTCCGAGCACGACAATCGCGATGGCGATGAACCCACGACCCGCGGACATACCCTCTGCGAAGGTCCCCGCCTGGGCAAGGACCAGCGTGCCGCCGGCGAGCCCGCCGAGCGCGCCACCCACGAGCACCGCAAGGACGCGGACACGCTGGACGCGCACGCCTGCGACCCGCGCAGCGACCGGATGCTCGCCAATGGCGCGGAGTGCGAGACCCGCGTGCGTCTTGCGCACCCACCATCCCACGAGCGGAATCAGCAGGTACGTCACGTACGTGACGAATGGCTGCGAGAAGAACGCCGCCCCCACCAGCGGAAGGCGCACCAATTCCGGAATGGAAACCGGACCACTCGTGGGTAACGTGAGTGCCACGCCGGAACTGCCATACAGCGCACGGTAGAGCGTGCCGGTGGCGCCGAGACTGAGGAGCGTGAGGGCCGTACCGGTCACGATCTGGTCGGCCCGGAGCCAGATGACGAAGACGGCGAATATCCCCGCGACGAGCAGACCACCGGCGATGGAGCCCATGTAACCGCCCCACAGCCCACCCGCCGTCGCTCCGGCGAGAGAGCCGAACGCACCGGCGAGAATGGCGCCCTCGAGGCCGATGTTGATCATTCCCGCGCGCTCCACGATCAGTTCCCCTATCGCCGCGAGCGCCAGAGGGGTTGCCGTTCGCACTGTCGCGGCGAGGAACGGAGCGACGACGTCGCTCACGCCGATGCCTCCGGAGCTGCCACGGGAATCGCGTCGGCGCGACGGAGCTGCCATCGCACCGCCTGGGCGCCGACGACACCGAGAATGAGCAGGGCCTCGATGACCGACACAAGCGTCGCCGGCACCCCAGCGTCGCGCTGCATTGCCCCCGCGCCGGCTTCGAGCGCGGCGAACAACACGGCAGAAACCACGACGCGCCAGGGATCCAGGCCCGCGAGCAGCGCTACGGCGATCGCGGTGTAACCGTATCCGGGCGAGATGTTCTCATACAACGCGAACGTCACGCCGAGCACTTCGATCGCGCCCGCGAGACCGGCGATGGCGCCACTCCAGAGAAAGGCCGCGCGCGTCGTGCGCGACACGTCGATCAATCCAGCGCTTCGCGCGGCGGCGGGACTGTCACCAATGGCCAGGAGTCGAAAACCAAACGCGGTGTGGCGAAGGACCCAGCCCGCCGTTCCCAACACGGCGACGGCGATGAGGAGTCCGGCGTGCAGCCGTCCAGCACCGGGCAGGTGAGCGAGCCGCACGCCATCCGCAAACGTCGACGTCTGCGGATAGATGTGCGTCGGCTCCTGGAGCGGCCCCCGCACGAGATAGGACAGCGCGTGCAGTGCCACGAAGTTGAGCATGATGGTGCTGATGACCTCGAGCACACCGAACCGTAACCGCAACTCTGCGGCGATGCCCGCCCACAGGGCCCCGGCCACGCAGCCTCCGAGCACGGCGAGCGCCAACCCCGCGACACCCCAACCCGGCAGCTGGAGGGCGAGCGCTGAAGCAGCAATGGTCCCCGCAATGAACTGTCCTTCCGCACCGATGTTGAAGACGCCCGCACGGAATGCGACAGCAACGGCGCAGCCGGTCAGCAGGAGGGGCACTGCCCGCACGAGTGTCCCCGACGTGAAGGCGTACCAGGAGCCGATTGAGCCGGTCCACAGGGCTTCAAGGGCCCGTGGCGCGGAAAAGCCACCGACCATCAGCAGCGCCAGCGTCACCGCGAGGAGTGCGGCAACGCCGCCAAGGGCAATCAGGATTGGCCGGCGCAAGGACATCGGAACAGGGGAGCATGGCGTGGCACCACACCGTTAAACTTGTCGTCCGATGCACGACCTCGCTGAAGGCGCGCCCCGCACCGGCGGGATGGTAATCGATGATCCGCGGCGCTGGAACATGCTCGCCATCATCGCGCTGGCGGAGATGCTCGGCATGTCCGTCTGGTTCGCCGCCAATGCCGTGGCGCCACAGCTGGCGGAGCGCTGGACGCTCTCACAGGGTCAGGCGGCGTGGCTGAGCACCATCGTCCAGCTGGGTTTTGTCGTGGGGACGGCACTCGCCGCGGTGTTCAACCTCGCCGACACCCTGCCGTCGCGATGGTACTTCGCCGGCGCCGCCAGTGCGGCCGCCGCGGCAAACGCATCATTGCTGCTCGCGCCAGACTATGGCTGGGCACTCGCGTGCCGCGCAGTCACGGGCGTGTGCCTGGCCGGCGTCTATCCGCCTGCCATGAAGATGGCCGCCACGTGGTTTCGCGATCGCCGTGGGCTGGCTATCGGCGTCGTCGTGGGTGCGTTGACCATCGGGAAGGCGGTGCCATATCTCGTCCATGCCGTGCCCGGTGCGAACGTGCGTTCCGTCGTCTCGTCTGCGACGCTCGCGGCGCTGACGGCCGCCGCACTGGTGGCATGCTGGTATCGCGACGGGCCCGCCCCCTTTCCACGTCGGCCGTTCTCGTTGGCGCTGGTGGGAAGCGTGGTGTCCCACCGGCCATTCCGCGACGTGCTCGGGGGTTATTGTGGTCACATGCTGGAGCTGTACGCCTGCTGGATCTGGCTACCGTCCTTCCTCGCAGCCAGCGCCGTGGCGCACGGCGCGAATGCGGCCGCGACAGCGGGCTGGGTCAACCTGCTCTCCTTCATCGTGCTGGCCGCCGGCGCGGTAGGCTGCGTAGCAGGAGGTGAGCTCGCGGACCGCGTCGGGCCGGTCCGGCTGGTCGTCATTGCCATGGCCGTGAGTGGAACGTGCGCGCTACTCACACCCGTGGTGTTCGGCGGACCGTTCGTCCTCGTTGTCGTCCTGCTGCTCGTGTGGAGCGTGTCCGTCATTGCCGACAGTGCGCAGTTCTCGATGCTGGTCACTCGCGTGGTCGAGCCCCACGCAATCGGCACGGCGCTCACCCTGCAGACGTCCATCGGCTTCCTGCTCACGGCCGTCACGATCCAACTCGTTCCCGTGATCGTGGGTGTGGCCGGGTGGCGGTTTGCATTTCCCGTCCTGGCGCTCGGCCCGGCGATTGGTATCGCCGCCATCCGCCGCCTGCGGGCCTGACCCGAACGCGGCAGCAATCAGCCGAGGCCCAGCATTGCACGCCCGACTGCATCACGATCGCCGGATACCTCGCGAAGCGTTCCGTCGTACATCACGAATACGCGCGAAGCGAGGAGCAGCACCTCGTCCAGGTCGTTGGAGTAGGCGACGATCGCTGCGCCACGCGCGCACGCGTCCCTCAGGCGTTGATGGACCGCGGCGGCCGCACGAACATCCAGCCCGCGCGTCGGATTTTCCACGACGAGCGCGTCTGGGGCAGGCTGGTCGTGCATGGGCTCGAGCTCGCGCGCCAGGACGAGCTTCTGCTGGTTCCCGCCGGACAAGGAACCTACAGGCACACGTGCGCTCGGCGCCCGTATGTCGTACGCATCCACGAGCGCTGCGGCGTCCGCGCCGATCGCCGCCCAGGAAACGACACCACGCCGCGCGCCGGCGCCACGCAACGCGACGGTCTCCGTGAGCGAGCGGTCGAGCAAGACCGCATCCTGATGACGGTCTTCCGGTACGAAGCCGACCTTGTCCGGTCGCTGCAGCGATCCTTCCGCGACACTGAGGCGCCCGGCGAGAAGTCGCAACAGCTCCCGCTGGCCGGATCCTTCGACGGCAGCGATGCCGACGAGCTCTCCGGCCTGCACCGTGAACGACACATCGCGGACACGAACGCGTCCCGTCGCATCGCGGGCTGTTACGTGCTCGGCCACGAACACCGGCGCGGGTGCGCCGTCATCGTGCGAGAATCCCGTGGTGATGCGCGCGGTCGAGCCAGACGAACCGATCATGGCAGCCGTCAGGCTCTCGACACTCGCGGACCCGACAGACCCGGTGAACGCGACCCGGCCTCGGCGCAATACAGTCAGGTCGTCGGCGACTGTGAGTGCTTCGCGCAACTTGTGGGTGATGATCACGGCGGCATTGCCCTCGGCGACGTACGAGCGCAACCAGCGGAGCAACTCCGCAACCTCCGCCGGGGCGAGTACCGCCGTTGGCTCGTCGAGCACTAGAATTCTCGCGTCATGCGCGAGTGCCTTCGCGATCTCCACGCGTTGCTGCGCTCCGACCGGCAGGCTGTCTGCTCTCGCGGCAGGATCGAGGATGAAGCCGGTGCGCTCCGACACCTTCCGCACGCGTGCCACCATGTCGCGGAGACGCAGGCGTCCGCGCCCCCCGAGCGCGAGGTTCTCTGCGACCGTCATGGCCGGCACCAGCGTGAAGTGCTGGTGCACCATCCCGATCCCTGCCGAAATAGCCTGGTGCGGCGAAGTGAGCGCACGCGGAACACCGCGAACGCGGATGGTGCCAGCGTCAGGCCGCACCATGCCATAGGCGACCTGCATCAGGGTGGTCTTCCCTGCGCCGTTTTCGCCGAGGAGTGCGTGCACCGTTCCGGATTGCACCACGATGCCTGCATCCTCCACGGCTGTGGTGCTGCCATAGCGCACCGTGACGTGTGCCAGCTCGAGCGCTGGTGGAGCGGGCGATGTGGTCAAGCAGGATGTCCCCTAGTCACAGACCCGTGGGTGCCGCTACGAACGACCACGGCAGGCCGAAGTGTCGCTCGACCTCGGCCCCCAGGGCGCGCACACCGAACGTCTCGGTCGCGTAATGGCCAGCGTACAACACCGCGATGCCGAGCTCGGACGCCTCGACGCCGGTGTGATGCGGCCCCTCCCCGACAATCAGCGTGTCTACGCCGGCGGCGACGGCTTCACGCAGCGTCTCGCTCGAGGCCCCTGCCCCTGTACAGACAGCCCACCGACGCGTGCGTCGACCAGGACTGACCCCCACGCTCACCAGAGCCCCCCCTTCGCGCTCGGCCACTTCCTGCACTCGTGCGACGAGCGTCTCCGTCGCGATATCCGCCTGGCCCATCACGCCGACGAAGATTGACTGGTAGCGCGCGAATCCGCCTTCGGGCTCCAACCCGAGCGCCCGCGCCAGCAGCGCATTGTTGCCGAACTGCCGGTGCAGGTCGAGCGGCAGGTGCGAGCTGTACACCGCGATGTCGTGCGCGAGAAGCAAGCGAAAGCGCTCGTAGATGCGACCGCGTAATGGCTGCGCTCCGGACCAGAACAGGCCGTGGTGGACGATGAGGAGGTTCGCCCTTGCGGCAATGGCGCCTTGGATTGTCAGAACCGACGCATCGACGGCAACGGCCACGCGGGTGATGGGGGCGGAGTTCTCCACTTGCACGCCGTTCACTGCGCCGGAATAGTCCGGCACATCCGAGGTGCTCAGCAGCCCGTCGAGATACTCGGCGATTTCGAGCAACGGTACTCCGGTCCTTGTCACCTGGTCGCCGCCTTGGGGTTGAAGCGTCCGGCCCTCATTTCATTGGCGATCGAATCGACGCTCCGCAGTGCAGCGGCCGGGATTGTCGAACGGAGCGCCGGATTGATCACGAGCGACACGACGTCGCTCGCCGTTCCCAGCGTGATGACGCGCGGCTTGAAGCGCCCTTCCTTCACCTCGCGAGCGACGGTGAGGAAGGCATGCGGCAGGTCGATCACGACGCTCGCGATCGTCACCTCGGGCGCGACGCCGTTTTGATTCGAGTTGGAACCGACGACGAGGGCCTTCCTTGTCTCCCGTGCTGCCTGAAAAACGCCAAGGCCCGCCGCGTCAGCATTCTGGAAGATGACGTCAGCGCCGCGCCCGATCTGTGCGAGCGCCTGTTCCTTTCCCGCGCTCACGTCGTCCCAGTTGCCGAGATACGAGAGGAGGACACGCACCTTCGGGTTCGCGGCTCTCGCGCCGTTCTCGAACGCAGTGAAGCTCTCTTTGACGGGCGGCAACTCGGTTCCGCCGATGAGGCCGAGCACATTCGATTTCGTCATGGCACCGGCCAGTTGCCCGGCGAGGTACGAGGCATCGGCGAAGCCGAACTCCATACCGGCAACGTTGCCACCGTACGTCGATCCCGAGGTAGTAATGAAGACAGTGCGTGGAAAGTCAGGCGCTACACGCTTGGCGGCGTCCTGAAACTCGAAACCGTGTCCGAAGACGAGGTCGTATCCCTGTGAGCCATACTGGCGGAACTGCTCCTCGAACTCGGCCGGCGTCTTCGTCTGGATGTGGCTGACCGTCGCTCCCAGGCTATCCCTGATGCGCAACAGCCCCTGATAGGCGCCACCGTTCCAGGACTGGTCACTGATTGGCCCCGGCGTGAGAAGGGCGACCTTGAACGGCTTGACGGTGGGGGTTTCAGACGCCGAGCTTCTGGGCGAATCACCGCGCCCGCACGCCAGGAGTAGAGTCAGGACACCCGTGTGGAATACTGTGGAAAACACCTGCCTGGACTTCATCTAGTATCCTGTAAAGTGTTGCGAATAGATGGTATGCGTAGTTTTAATCAATCAATCGGGCGTGTGGAAACATTAGTTTACGTCAATCGAAATCAGATCGTGACTGTCCGATGACGATGTCGAGTACTCGTTCGAGATCGTCGTCGCTGAAAAATGAGATGTGGATGACGCCACGACCTTTTCCGGTGGGCTGTACGGATACGTCAGTCTGGAGCCGGCGGCGGAGCTGCTCCTCTACACGCCGCACAGCCGCAGTCGTACTTCCGGCGGCCTCTGGCTTCCCACCCGGCTTCGAAAGATTGCCTCGCTTGCCGGCCTGGTTCCCGATGCTCCTGGCGCGCGACTCCACATCACGAACGGAGAGTTGGAGCGCGACGATCTCGTTGGCGAGCTCGATCTGCCGTTTCGTATCCTTCACGGCGAGCAGCGCGCGCGCGTGCCCAGCCGTGATACGGCCCTGGGCCACCATTTCCTGCACTGCTGGCGGTAGCGAGAGCACCCGGAGCAGGTTTGTGATCGTTGTCCGGTCCTTCCCGACGGCCTCAGCGACTTGTTGCTGCGTGAGGTCGAATTCCTTGATCAGTCGCTGGTAGCCTTCGGCCTCTTCGAGCGCATTCAGGTCGGACCGCTGCAGGTTTTCGACGAGGGCGAGCGTGAGCATTGCCTTGTCGTCGAAATCCCGAACGATGGCCGGAATTTCGGTCCAGCCCAGGCGTATGCTCGCACGCAGCCGGCGTTCACCTGCCACCAGCTCCCACCCCCCGCCGTCTCCTTCGCGCACGATGATGGGCTGCAGCAGGCCATTCGTCCTGATGGAGGCCTCGAGCTCGGCCAACTCCGTTTCCGTAAACGCCCGTCGTGGCTGGAATCGATTCGGGGTGATCTCCGCCACGCTCACCGTCCGGAGCTCAGCGCCCGGCGTTCCATGCTGGGTGGGGTCCGCCATCGGCGCGGTGTCGCGCTGGGACCTGGCAGTGGAGATGAGCGCCTCGAGGCCCCGCCCCAGGCGCCGCGAGGTGTCGGCACTCATCGAGTGGCTCCGCCGCGCGGCGCGGCCGAGGCACCGGGGCGGAGCTGGGCCGCTTCACGGGCAATGAGCTCGTCGGCGACCGCCATGTACGCCTGCGCCCCGATGCTCTGCACGTCGTACAGGATGATCGGCTTTCCAAAGCTCGGCGCTTCCGCGAGGCGAACGTTGCGCGGAACGACCGTATCGAACACCTGGGCGCCGAAATACTCACGAGCGTCCGCCGCGACCTGTCGAGAGAGGTTGAGGCGGGCGTCGTACATTGTGAGGAGGACGCCGGCGATTCCCAGCGACGGATTGACCCCGTGCTGGATGAGGTGCACGGTGTTGAGGAGCTGGCTCAACCCTTCGAGCGCGTAATACTCGCACTGGAGCGGGATGAGCAGCGTGTCGGCGGCGGCGAGCATGTTGAGCGTGATGAGCCCGAGCGAGGGTGGGCAGTCGATGAGGATGAAGTCGTAGTCGTCGCGCACGGACGCAATGGCGTCGCGCATCCTGCTCTCCCGTCCACGCACGTTCACGAGCTCCACCTCTGCCCCGGCGAGATCCGGCGTGGCCGGCAAGACGTCGAGCCGGTTGAACTGGACGCCGACCCGTCGCGCCTGGGCGATGCTGGCCTCACCCAGCAGCACGTGGTACGTCGTGGATTCGAAACTGCCGCGCTCCACACCAACACCACTCGTGGCGTTGCCCTGCGGGTCGCCATCAATCAGGAGCGTTCGTTTCTCCGCGACGGCGAGGCTTGCCGCGAGATTGACGGCAGTCGTCGTCTTTCCGACGCCGCCTTTCTGGTTCGCGATAGCGATGACGCGGGCCACGTATGGTCTGGCTGGAGGAACGGTCTGTGTGCGGATGCGTCCGTTCGTCGAACCTAATCGAAACCCGGGATGCGAGCATGTGCCACGTGGCACACATACAAATCCGTCTCCAGGGGTGCCACGTGGCACAATGGCAGAAGAGCTCGCCCATGTCTATATGGCGAGCTCTTCTGTGATATCGTCGGGACGGTCCAATCGGGCAGGATCAGGAAGCCGGGACAAACCGCCATTTGGCCTGGACGAACACTGTCACGGTCTGCTGCCCGGGGTTCACCGGTGTCGCGACGTCCGCCTTCGCTGACGCCGCCCGCATCTCGAACATCGGGCGCGGCGGTACCGTCGGACCACCAGTCGAGAGTTCGATCAAACCGCCCAGGGACCCTCCTGCTGCGCGTGCCATCGCCTCCGCATCGGCGCGGGCGCCCCCGACGGCGAGCGCGATGGCCTGGCGCCGTGCTTCGTCGATCGAAGACGCATAAAACGTCAGGCTGTTGATCACGTTAGCGCCGGCGCCGAGCGCGGCATCGACGATCGCGCCGGCCTGTTCCGGACGCTTCGTCTCTGCGCGAACCGTATTGGTCACCACATACCCCGACACTTTCGGCGCACCGCCATTCCTGTCGTACTGCATCTCGGGATACACGGTGTAACCCTCGGTCGCCAGCTGGTCCTTCGTAAGCCCCAAGCGTCCAATCGCGTCGAGCACGGCGCGCGTGCGTGTCGCGTTCTCGGAAGCCGCCGCCGCCGCCGTGGTCGCCCGGGTCTGGACATTCACCATGACGGAAGCCCGATCCGGCGTGACCTTCGCCTCACCCTGGCCTGACGTCGATAGCACAGGCACAGTGGGAGAGATGACCTGCTGGGCCGGCAGCAATTCCGCACCAATGAGCAACACGCTGGAAAACGCAAGCAACCGCCAGGCATGGTTGAAAATTCTCATGACACTCCGGAGTGAAAAGGGAAGTGATTAATTAGTAGCATTATGGTCCATAATAACAACACCGGGGCATTCTGCGAGCCGGCGTTACGGAGGAGACGCCTTCGGCCGTACGGATTGCACACCGGAGGCCGGATTGCCGCTACGGGCACGAATCCGTCGAACTTCAACAACTCGTCAGCGTTGGTGCTTTCGACGCACGCGGCCGCGAATCGCCGGACTGGATCGCCGGCGCTTCTCGATCTCGATGACGAGATTCTGGACGTCTGTGGGACTCACACCGGGTGCGCCGGCAGCCTGCGCGAGCGTGAGCGGACGGAGCTTCGAGAGTTTCTGGCGAGCTTCCAGTGACAGCGAGTGCATGTCGGCATACGGCAACTCGGCATCCAGCGGAAAATCACCCATGCGTCGGAGCCGGTCCGCTTGCGCGCGCTCACGATCGAAATAGCCGGCGTACTTGAGCTCGAGATCCGTGCTGATCACCGCGTCGGACGGGAGATCCGCACCGACCTGCATCACACGGAACAGGTCCACCAGCGCCACGTGCTGACGTCGCGCCACTTCTGCAATACGCACCGCGTGAACGAGGGGCGTGCTGCCAGCGGCATTGAGCACCGGCGCTGCCTCGTCTGGACGAATGGATGTCGTGTCGGCCAGGACACGCGCATCGTCCTCTGCGGCGAGCCTCTGGCTGACCATCGCTTGTTCGTTGTCGGAATAAAGTCCCATCTTCAGCGCCGTCGAGGCCAGGCGTCGAATCGCATTGTCCTGCCGCACCGTCAGCCGGAATTCCGAGCGCGAGGTGAAGAGACGGTAGGGCTCATCGACGCCGCGCGTGACGAGGTCGTCCACGAGCACGCCGATGTAGGATGACTCGCGACCGAGCATGAGGGGCGCGAGTCCGAGTGCGAGGGCAGCGGCATTCGCCCCCGCCACGACTCCCTGGCCGGCGGCCTCCTCGTAGCCCGTGGTTCCGTTGATCTGGCCCGCGAAGTACAACCCCGGCACCGCCCGGACCTGCAGCGTGGCATCGAGCTGGGTGGGCGGATAGTAGTCGTACTCGATGGCGTAGCCCGCACGCGTCATGCGCGCCCGCTCGAGTCCGGGAATGGAGTGCAGGACCTCGAGCTGCACCGGTGCCGGCAACGACGTGGAGAGCCCGTTCACGTACAGCTCGTGCGTGTCGTGTCCCTCCGGCTCGAGAAAGAGCTGGTGGCGCTCGGCTGCGGGGAATTTCACGATCTTGTCCTCGACTGACGGGCAGTACCGCGGGCCACGTGATGCAATCGCGCCGCCGTACATGGCCGACTCGCCGATATGCTTCTCGATGAGCGCCTTGCCCTCCGCGCCAAGGAAGGTGATGAAGCAGGGGAGTTGAGCGGGATGGCGTGTGCTGCCGTCGTTCGCGCGACGCGGCTGTGGCCAGAAGTGCGACCAGGAATAGTCGAACAGCTCGATCTCGCTCTCCTGCCGTTCGAGCCTCGCGGCATCGACCGTCCGGCCATCGATGCGCGGCGGCGTGCCGGTCTTGAACCGCGCCACCTCGAGGCCGGCGTGCTCGAGCTGTTCCGCGAGGTGGGTCGCGGACGTTTCGCCTGCCCGTCCTCCGGCGAGGGATGTCGTCGTGCCGATGTGGATGCGACCACGCAGGAAAGTGCCAGCCGTGACCACGACCGTCCGCGCGCCGAAGCGTCGGCCCTCCAGCGTTTCGACGCCGATGATCTCGCCCGCCTCGAGGAGGAGGCGCGCGACGGTCCCCTGCACCGTCTCGAGCCGTGCGTGCTGTTCGATCAAGGTGCGCACGGCACGGCGATACAGGCCACGATCACACTGTGCCCGTGGCGCCCACACCGCCGGCCCCTTGCCGCGGTTGAGCATGCGGAACTGGAGCGACGCCAGGTCGGTCGCGCGGGCGATGATGCCGCCGAGCGCGTCTACCTCGCGAACGACGGTGCCCTTCGCGACGCCGCCGATCGCGGGGTTGCACGACATCTGGCCGATCGTCTCCAGCGCACTGGTGACAAGCGCGGTCCGTGCTCCCCGACGAGCGGCAGCGACCGCCGCTTCCGTTCCCGCGTGTCCGGCGCCGATGACCAGCACGTCGAACTCGGCTTCGAACGCGGTCTGAAGAAGAGGCATACCGAAAGATAGTGCGGACGTGAACTTCTGATACGCGCCATGTGCTCTCGCCGACATGCTCGCGTCAGCGCCGCTGTGCTGCGACGATCGACGTTCCTGCTCGCCAACCGCCTCGCTAGCGCGCGAGCTGTCCGGGTGGAACCAGCCGGCGTCCGGCGCGCGGAGTGGTCCCGTCGGGCAGAGTCCACCCCGGAAGCGATTCGAACGGCGCGAGCATGCTCCGCGTCAACGTGACGTCGGCCGGATTGCGCAACGCCGCCACGCCGATCTCGATCTCGCGTTGCGGCACGTTGGAGCGGTAGGAGCCGTGCAGCCGGTCCCAGATGGTGAGGCCGCTCGACCAGTTGGAATCCTGCTCCTCGCGAACGATCGAGTGATGAATGCCATGAAGGCGCGGCGTGACGAACAGTCGCGCGAGTGCGCGCTCGATCTCGATCGGCAGGCGGACGTTCGAGTGGTGGAAGATCACCGACAGCGTGGTAAGCCTGTTCCACAGCTCGAGCGCGCGAGGACTGGCGCCGATGAGGAGCACCTGCGCGGCGCGCCATGGCACCGACAGCAGGAATTCGCCGAAGTGGAAGCGCGCGGCGGTGGAGCTGTCGAGCTCGAGGTCCGCGTGATGAACCTGATGGAACCGATAGATGAGCGGCACGCGATGCTCGATGCGGTGCCACCAGTAGAGCGTATAGTCGAGCAGGACGATGGCGAGAGCGTCGCGCACGGCGGCCGA
>JBDTYL010000054.1:0-7703 GCA_040005695.1 bacterium
CACGACAAGATCTACATGGACGACCTGGAAGAGGCGAAGGACAAGGTCATGCTCGGCGCCGAGCGGAAGTCCATGGTGATGAAGGACGAGGAGCGCCGGCTCACGGCCTATCACGAGGCGGGACACGCGCTCTGCGCGATGAAGATCGTGGGCAATGATCCGCTGCATAAGGTCACGATCGTGCCGCGCGGCCGCGCGCTCGGTCTCGCGTTCACGCTGCCGGAGGACGATCGCGTGTCGATCACCCGCCAGCAGCTGGAAGCGATGCTCGTGATGACGTACGGCGGTCGCACGGCGGAGGAGCTGGTGTTCGGCTACGACCGTGTCACCACGGGCGCGTCGAGCGACATCCAGAAGGCGACGAGCATCGCACGTCGCTATGTCACGCAGTGGGGGCTGTCCGACGCGATCGGGCCGATCCTCGTGGGCGACAACGAGCAGGAGCTGTTCCTGGGCCGCGAGATCCAGCATCGCCGCGAAGTGAGCGAGCAGACCGCGCAGCTCGTCGACGCGGAGGTCAAGCGCGTGATCACGAAGGCCTACGATCGCGCGAAGGAAGTGCTGAGCGAGAACATGGACCTGCTGCACACGCTGGCGGGCGCGCTGCTGGAGCGCGAGACGCTCACGGCAGAGGACATCAAGATGATCGCGCGGGGCGAATCACTGCCGCCGCGCACGAGCGGGGTGCCCAGCACGCCGCCGATGATGCCCGTCGCCCCGCCGGCGCCCGTGATCGAGCCGCGCCGCAAGCCGCTGCTCGGCGGACCGGAGCCAAGTCCGGCGTAAAGAGCGGGCGCGGCAAGGAGGACCACGCAGGGGCACACCGAAGCATCCGGTGTGCCCCTGTCGTATCCACGCGGATCGCTCTCGCCGACAATCCCGCGTTATCTTCTCCGCATGCCCGCCACCTGGACTGTCCGCGGCCGCGAGGTGTCGCTCGAGCATCCCCTCGTCATGGGGATCGTGAACGTGACGCCGGACAGCTTCAGCGACGGGGGAAGCTTCTTCTCCCCGGCCGCCGCGCTCGCCCAGGCGGCGACGCTGCTGGTGGAGGGCGCCGACATCCTCGACATCGGCGGCGAGTCCACGCGTCCGCAGGGAGCCGAGCCGGTTCCGGCGGAGGAGGAACTGCGCAGGATCCTGCCCATCATGCGGACCCTGGCCGCCGAATATCCCGACGCGGTGCTCTCGGTGGATACGGTCAAGAGCGCAGTGGCCGAGGCGGCCATCCTGGCCGGCGCGCACATCGTGAATGATGTGTCGGGCATGCGCCTCGACCCGGAGATGGCGGGCGTTTGCGCACGGCACGAGGTGGGCGTGGTGCTGATGCACTCGCGCGGCGGCGTGGAGGACATGGCGAGTTACGCGCATGCGGTGTTCGCGGACGATCCGCTCGACGAGGTGCTGGACGAGCTGGCCGAACGCGTGGAGGCAGCACTGGAATCGGGGATTGCGCGGGAGCGGATCGTCATCGACCCGGGTATCGGGTTCGGCAAGCGCAGTGCGCACTCGCTCCGGCTCCTGGGGTGCCTCGAGCGATTCACGGCGTGGGGATTCCCGGTGATGATCGGCGTGTCGCGCAAGCGCTTCATCGGCGAGCTGACGGGTCTCGCGGAACCGCGACAGCGCGTCTTCGGCAGCGTGGGCGCGGCCGTCGCGGCATACGAGCGTGGCGCGCGACTGTTTCGCGTGCACGACGTCTCCGCGACGCGCCAGGCGCTCGACGTGGCCGCCGCGATCCGATCGGCGGGCCTCGCATGACGGAACTCCAACAGCTGCAAACGATGCATCCGGGCTGGCGCGACGTGCTGGAGGTGGTGATCGTGGCCGTGGTGCTGTACCGCGTGCTGCGGATGTTCCACGGCACCCGCACCCTGCAGATCGTGTCCGGGCTCGGGATACTGCTCGCCGTGTACGCGACGTCGTGGCTGCTCAAGCTCGAGATGATCAGCTACGTGCTCGGCTTCGTGTTCCAGTACGGGGCCATCGCACTGCTCGTGGTCTTCGCGCCCGAGTTGCGCTCGGCGCTGGCGCACCTCGGGCAGGCGCGGTTCGCGCAGATCTTCCAGGAGATGGAGCAGCGCGAGGTCGCGGAGGAGATCTATGAGGCCGTGGAGCGGTTGAGTCGGTCGGGCATCGGGGCCATTGTCGCCATCGAGCGCGATGCGCCGCTCGATGGCTACGCCGAATACGGCTCGCGCCTCGAGGCCAAGGTGTCGGCAGACCTCCTGATGTCCATCTTCACGCCGTACTCCCCGCTGCACGACGGCGCCGTGCTCGTGCGTGGCGACACCATCATCGCGGCGAGCTGCATCCTGCCGCTCTCGCAGGCGCCACTTGCCGACCGCGCGCTCGGCACGCGACATCGCGCCGCGCTGGGGTTGAGCGACGAGACCGATGCGCTGGTGATCGTCGTGAGCGAGGAGCGCTCCACCATTGCCGTGGCCGAGCGCGGCCGCCTGTGGCGGGAGCTCACCAGCCTCGAGCTGCGGGCGG
The DNA here is from genome assembly GCA_040005695.1 of bacterium. Classification (GTDB taxonomy): domain Bacteria; phylum Gemmatimonadota; class Gemmatimonadetes; order Gemmatimonadales; family Gemmatimonadaceae; genus AG11. The sequence continues at coordinate 2,497 of JBDTYL010000054.1, forward strand.
TACTCGACGGGCACGCACCCGTGCGCGACGACCACGCGCCGGCGGGAGCGCCGAGCTGACGACACGGCGCGCGGGATGGCTGGCCGGCGCCGTGCTGCTCGCGGTGTACCTCGCGACGCTGGCGCCCGGCGTGACATTCTGGGATGCGGGCGAGTTCATCGCGGCGGCGCATGGATTCGGCATTCCGCATCCGCCTGGCACGCCGCTGTTCGTGGCGACGGGGCGGGTGTGGACGCTGGTGCTGGGCGGCGCGCTGGGCGTCGCGCGCGCGTCGAACCTGCTGTCCGCGACGTGCACGGCGCTCGCGGCGATGTTGGCGGCGGGAATGGTGGCGCGCGAGGCATCCGCGCGCAGTGATGTGGCATGGGGCGCCGCGGCCGGCGCGCTCTGCGCCGGCCTGATGTCGAGTGTCTGGGCGAATGCGACGGAGACGGAGGTGTACGCCGCCTCGCTGCTGCTCGTGGTGGCCACGATGGCGGCGGCGCAGCGCGCCTCGGAGGCGCCCGCGCCGGGAGACGGGCGCTGGCTGCTGTGCACCGCGTACCTGATTGCGCTCGCACCGGCACTGCACCTCAGCGCACTGGTTGGTGCGCCCGCGGCTATCGTGCTCGCGTCACGCACGCATGACGGACGATGGGCCTTCGACCGCGCGCTCCTGCTGTCCGGTGTGCTGCTCGCGGCGGCCGGCGTGGGACGGATGTCGTGGGAACTGGTGGGCGCTGGGGCGTTGGCAGGTGCGGGGTCCATTCCCGTGCGCCGCAGGCCGGGGCGCGCGGTCGTGCCATTCCTCGCGACTGCAGCCGTGGTGGCGCTCGCCGCGAGCGCGCTGCTCATCATGCTCGTGCGCGCGCAGCAGGATCCCGCCGTGAACCAGGGGAATCCCACGTCGCTCACGGGTCTCGCCGACGTGGTCGCGCGGCGGCAGTACGACGTGGCCCCCATGTGGCCGCGACGGGCGCCCGTGTGGCTCCAGGTGGCGAACCTTGCCGAGTATGTGGATTGGCAGTTCGGCCTGGCGCTGGGCCGTGGCGTGTTCACCACGCCGGCGCGAGTCGGCGTCACCCTCGTGTTCCTCATCGCGGGGTTTGCGGGATGGCGCGCGATGCGGCGCGACGTGCCGCGCGTGGCGTCGGCGCTCCTCGTGCTCACGGCATGCGGCACAGTGGGCGTGTGCGGGTACCTCAACCTCAAGGCAGGTGCGAGCCTCGGCTACGGCTTCGTGCCCGGCGACGCGCACGAAGCGCGCGAGCGCGACTATTTTTTCGTGCTCGGGTTCTGGGGCTGGGGGATGTTCGCAGGGTACGGGGCACTCGCGTTGGTGCGGGCGCGGCGATGGCCGGCATGGAGTGCGCTCGCCGTGGCGCTGGTACCGCTTGCGGGGAACCTGGCGGCAACGGACCGACGTCTCGGTGACGAAGCCACCGCGCCCCGGCGCGTGGCCGCTGCGCTGCTCGACAATGCACCGCGCAACGCGGTGCTCTTCGTGGCGGGGGACAACGATACGTATCCGCTGTGGTACCTGCAGGACGTGGAGGCGCATCGCACGGACGTCACACTCGTGACGGTGCCGCTTCTTCCGGCCGACTGGTACGACGCCGAGATCGCGCGCCGCACCGGGCTGCGATGGCCGGCGAGCGAGCACGTCGACGGGGCGCGGTGGCAGCACGAGGAGCGCGCGGCGTTGATCGCCCGCGCGGCGCGCGCGGCCGGCCGACCAGTCGCGGCATCCGCTGCGCTGGCGGCACGTCAGCGAGCCCTCCTGGGGTCGGGCTGGCACCTGCGCGGACCGGAGTACGTGTCCAGCGGCGCGGCGTCCGGCGGCGGACAGCTTCCCCTCGTCGATGCCGCGAGCGCTCCGGCTGGCTGGCATCCGTTGGCGCTGACCGGCGCGGGGCGCGAGCGCCTGCCAGACGATGTGAGCCGCATCATGCTCGGATTGCTCGATTGCCCGCGGCTGGCAGCGGTGGCGGCCATGCATTCGGCGTCGCGCGACTCGCTTGAATCGCGGTGCAACTTCCGGTAAATTCTCGTGTTATGCCTTTTCAGGATTTGCCGGGCCGGCTCGCCGAGGTCCGGGCGCGAATCGAGCGGGCGCGGGAGCGGGGCGGGCACGGCCAGACCGTGACGATCGTCGCGGTGACGAAGACGTACGGTCCCGACGCGCCGGTCGCGGCGTGGGACGCCGGCGTGCGCGACGTCGGGGAGAACAAGGTGCAGGAGGCGACATCGAAGATGTGCGAGGTGGCGGCGCCGCTCCGCTGGCACCTCATCGGCCACCTGCAGCGCAACAAGGTGAAGCAGCTGGACGAGTTCCACCTGGTTCACTCGATGGACAGTGCGCGGCTGTCGGATGCACTGGCGGCGCACGGGTTGTCGCGCGGGCGGCCGATGGACGTCCTGCTCCAGGTGAACGTGTCGGGTGAGGGAACGAAGGGTGGGTACGAACCCGCGGATGTGGAGCGGGAGGCGGTGCGATTGAAGGAGCTTGCCGGACTTGCGGTGCGGGGCGTGATGACGATGGCGCCGTTCGACGCGGACGAGGCAGCGCTTCGCGAGGTGTTCAAGGGTGCCCGGGCATCGGCCGCGCTGCTGCGCGAGGCGGGACATCCCGCGGTGGAGCTGTCGATGGGCATGTCGGGCGATTACGAGGTCGCGGTGGAAGAGGGCGCCACCCTGGTGCGCCTCGGAACCGTGCTGTTCGGAGCGAGAGCCGCCTAATGGACGAGACCTTTCATCTGACCCCGCTGGACGTGCGGCGCTACGACTTCGGCAAGTCGCTCCGCGGCTACGATCCCGAACGCGTCGAGCAGTTCCGCGAGCAGGTCGCGGAGGAGCTCGAGCGGCTGACGCGCGCGTCCCAGGAACTCGAGCAGAAGGCCAAGGGCTTTCACGAGCAGTTGCGCGCTTTCCGCGAGCGCGACAAGGCGCTCAACGACGCGCTGGTGAGCGCGCAGCAGCTGCGCGGCGAGATCCGCGAGAGCTCCGAGCGCGAGGCGTCGCTCATCATCCGCGAGGCGCGGGCGCAGGCTGATGGCGACATCGAAGGGGCGCGCGCCGAGATCCGGAACCTGGAGCAGCACCTCGCGGAGCTCGAGCGCGCCCGTCGCGGCTACCTCGCGCAGATGCGCGTGGCCGTGGAGCGGCAGCTGGCCGAGATCTCGGCCGCGGAGAATGCGCCGAGCCCGCAGTTTCCGTCGCTGGGGCGCGGCAGTGCCGGCCTCGCCGACAATGGAGTGGCTGAGCGGGCATGACGCCGATGGTGGCGATGGCGGAGGTCGCGGGCGTGGGCGCGCATACGCGGGAGGCCGTGGATGACGCGGCGGCCGTTGTGCGCGCGCGCTGGAGCGGCGTGCCGGCGGTCGCCATCATCCTCGGCACCGGCCTTGGCGACCTCGCGAAGGCGATCGATGTCGAAGTCGCAGTGCCGTACGGCGACATTCCGCGATTTCCTGCGTCCACCGTGGAGAGCCATGCCGGACGCCTGCTGTGCGGCACACTCGGCGGCCGCCCGGTGGTGGCGATGCAGGGACGCTTCCATCGCTACGAGGGATATTCGCTGCAGCAGGTGACCTTCCCGGTGCGCGTGCTGCAGGCGCTGGGTGCAGAGACGCTCGTCGTCTCGAATGCGTGCGGCGGGATGAATCCCTGGTGGCAGCCGGGCGACCTCATGCTGATCGCCGATCACATCAACCTCCTGGGCGACAATCCGCTGGTGGGTCCGAACGACGACCGGCTCGGCGTGCGCTTTCCCGACATGTCGGCGCCGTATGACGAAGGATTGCGTACCATTGCCCGGGACGTTGCGGCCGCGCAGCGGATCGTGCTCCGTGAGGGCGTCTATGTCGCCGTGGCCGGACCCACGCTGGAGACGCGCGCCGAATACCGCATGCTGCGCGGCATGGGCGCCGACGCGGTGGGCATGAGCACCGTGCCGGAAGTGATCGTCGCGCGGCACGCGGGCATGCGTGTGCTGGGACTGTCCATCATCACGGACCAGTGCCTTCCGGATGCGCTCGAGGCCACCGAGCTGTCCACCATCATCGCAACGGCTGCGAAAGCGGAACCGATGTTGACGGCGCTCGTGCGCGGCGTGCTGGAGTACCTGTGAGCGTGGCCGACGTGAGCCAGCCGCGCTTCACCCTCGTCCCGGCCGACCAGCCTCCGGCGGAGCTGGAGCAGCAGGTGCTCGCGCGCTGGCGCGAAGACAGGCTGTTCGAGCAGACGCTTGCGCAGCGTGCGGGCGCGCCGCCGTTCGTCTTCTATGAAGGGCCGCCCACGGCAAACGGACGCCCGGGCATCCATCACGTCTTCGCACGCACGATCAAGGATCTCTTCTGCCGCCACCGGGCGATGAAGGGGTATCGCGTGGAGCGGAAGGCCGGCTGGGACACGCACGGCCTGCCGGTGGAGATCGAGGTGGAGAAGCGGCTCGGCCTCACGGGCAAGCAGGACATCGAAGCGCTCGGCGTGGAGCAGTTCAACGCGCTGTGTCGCGAGAGCGTCTTCACGTATCGCGCCGAGTGGGAGCTGCTCAGCGAGCGGATCGGCTACTGGCTGGATTACGCGAATCCGTACGTCACCTTCACGCCCGAGTACATCGAGAGCGTGTGGTGGTCGCTGGCCGAGTTGCACGGCAAGGGACTGCTGTCGCGCGGGCACAAGATCCTGCCGTACTGCCCACGCTGCGGCACGACGCTCTCGAGCCACGAGGTGGCGCAGGGCTACGAAGACGTCGAGGATCCCAGCGTGTACATCGCGCTGGACCTGGGGCAGGTGAACGGGGAAGTCGTGGAGGATGCGACGGACCTGCCGGGCCGCACGCAGCGCCGCATCCTCGTGTGGACGACAACGCCATGGACGCTGGTGTCGAACGCGGCGCTCGCGGTGAATCCCACGCTCACGTACGTCGAGCTGCGAAAGACGGACAGCCCCGACACGCGCACGATCATCCTCGCGGAAGCGCGCGCGAAGGCGGTGCTCGGCGACGATTACATCCTGCGCTGGACGTGGGTGCGCACGATGACCGGTGCGGACCTCGTGGGTGCGCGCTATCGCCGACCCATCGACTGGCTCGCGTATCCCGAAGGCACGAACCACGAGATCGTCGTGGGCGAGCACTTCGTGAGCGCGGACGACGGTTCGGGCGTGGTGCACATGTCGCCGGCGTTCGGCGCGGACGACTACGCCGCGGGCCAGCGGCACAACCT
>JBDTYL010000055.1:0-4086 GCA_040005695.1 bacterium
CGTACTCTCGGAGCGTATGCCGGGTGTGCGGTCGGTCGCGTTCGGGGCATGGGTTCGCGCCGCGTCGCTCCACGAATCGCGGGACAAGATGGGCGTGTCGCACCTCCTCGAGCACATGGTGTTCAAGGGGACCGCGAAGCGGACTGCCAAGCAGATCGCCCTCGAGCTCGAGGCGCTCGGCGGCTCGCTCGATGCGTACACCTCGCGCGAACACACGGTGTACCAGGCGCGCGTGCTCGACGAGCACCTCGACATCGCCGCGGACGTCATCGGCGATTTCGTGTTCCGCCCCCTGCTGCGCAAGAAGGACCTCGAACTGGAACGGAAGGTGGTGCTCGAGGAGATCGCGATGGTGGAGGACACGCCGGACGACCTCGTCTACGAGTTGCACAACGAGGCCCTCTGGGGTCCGCACCCGTACGGATATTCGATCCTCGGCACGCGGGACTCGGTGTCGGCCCTTCGCGTCGCAGACCTCGAGTCACTGCACGCACGCGCGTACCATCCGTCGCAGCTCATCGTGGCCGCATCGGGCAACGTGTCGCACGATGCGTTGCTCGCGTCGCTCGAGCGCACGGGCTGGACCGCGGAGCGTCCCGGCGATGCCTCGCGCCTCGTGGTGCCGGCGCCCGTGGCGCTGGCGCCGTCGCGACGGCACGTGAAGCGCGACGGCGCCCAGACGCACATCGTCGTGGGAAGCGCCACGGTGGCGCATCCTGACCCACGGCGTCACGCACTCGTACTGCTCAGCGTCCTCCTCGGCGGCGGGATGAGCTCGCGCCTGTTCCAACGCGTGCGCGAGGAGCTCGGTCTCGCCTACGCCGTGTACACGTTCCAGTCGTTTCACCTCGACACGGGCATGCACGGCGTCTACGTGGGGACCGGGCCGGACACGGCCCGTCAGGCGCTCGATGCCATCGACGCGGAGCTTGCCGCCGTGGCGGCGCACGGCCTGCCGGCCGAGGAGCTCGCGATGGGCAAGAGCCAGCTCAAGGGGCAGATCACCCTGTCGCTGGAGAGCGTCAGCGCCCGCATGTATCGCTGTGCCGGCGTCGAGCTGTACGGGGAGCCCTACCGTTCCCTCGACGAGATGCTTGCGCTCGTGGATGCGGTGACCGAGGAACAGGTGGCCGAGGTCGCACGCGACTTCTTCGGACCGGGACAGCAGACAGTTGTATCTTTGGGCCCCGGCGACGAGTTTTAGCTCTCTATCATCTTGAGCGAAGCAGCCTGTCATCCTGAGCAGAAAGGCTGTCATCCTGAGCGAAGCGAAGGATCTGCTTTCCTCACTGAACAAGCAGATCCTTCGCTTCGCTCAGGATGACATCGCCAGTGGTCCGCCACCAGTTCAAAACCACACGCAACCCCAGTGCGCCCCATGAAAATCGGCGTCCCGAAGGAAATAAAGACCAACGAAAACCGCATCGCCCTCGTGCCGGCTGGTGCGGAGTCGCTCGTCGCGGCCGGCCACTCGGTGCTCATCGAGACGGGTGGGGGACTCGGCAGCGGCTTCAGCGACGAGGACTACACGAGCGTCGGCGCGAAGATCGCCCCGGACGCGGCGACCGTGTGGAAGGACAGCGAGATGATCATGAAGGTGAAGGAGCCGATCAAGGTCGAGTGGCCGCACATGCGGAAGGACCAGCTCATCTTCACCTACTTCCACTTCGCCGCGGATGAAGTGCTCACGCAGGCGCACCTGGACAGCGGCGCGGTGTGCGTGGCGTACGAGACGGTGGAGATGCCGAATCGCGAGCTGCCGTTGCTGATCCCGATGTCGGAAGTGGCGGGACGCATGGCGGTGCAGGAGGGCGCAAAGTACCTCGAGAAGCTGTACGGCGGGCGCGGCGTGCTGCTCGGCGGCGTGCCGGGCGTTGCGCCGGCCAAGGTCGTGATCCTCGGCGGCGGCATCGTGGGCATCAACGCGGCGAAGATCGCGGCCGGCATGGGCGCGAAGGTCGTCATCCTCGACGTGTCGCTCGACCGCCTGCGCTACCTCAGCGACGTGATGCCGGCCAACGTGCAGCTCATCTACTCCAACCGGCACAACATCCTCGAGCAGATCAGGACGGCCGACCTCGTGGTCGGCGGCGTGCTGGTGACCGGGGCCAAGGCGCCGCGCCTGGTGCGCCGCGAGGACCTCAAGACGATGCAGCCGGGCTCGGTGATCGTGGACGTCGCCATCGACCAGGGCGGCTGCGTGGAGACCATCCACGCGACGACGCATGAGAACCCCACCTACGTGGTGGACGGCGTGATCCACTACGGCGTGGCGAACATGCCAGGCGGGGTCCCGCGCACGTCCACGCTCGCGCTCACGAATGCCACGCTTCCCTACGCCATGCAGCTGGCCAACAAGGGCTGGAAGCGCGCGCTGAAGGAAAACCCGGCGCTGCTCAAGGGGCTCAACGTGGCGCAGGGCAAGGTCACCTATGCCGGCGTCGCCGAGGCGTTCGGAATGGAGTATCACGCACCGGCGCAATTCGTCGATTGAGTCGCTAGATTCCGCCTGCGGTGGCAGACGTGAAAGGCACACCGGGGACGCTCTTCGGTGTGTCTTTTGCGATATAGCGCATTCCGGGCTGACGTGGGCCCGTTCCCGCGAATCGCAATCGCGTAGGTTGTGTTAGGACAACGCATTGCCCCTCATCTCCACGGGGGCTAGCTTACGGCGTTTTCGCCCCCCGTCACATGAACGGCTCGTTCCCTGCAACCGGTGCGAGCGCCCCAACCCCGGATTGATGCGCTGGCCCCTTTTCAAGTCGGGAAGTCTCTTCCCCGCGAACGCGATTGGTGTGGACCTCGGCACGGCGAACACGCTCATCTACGTGAAGGGCGAAGGTATCGTCCTCAATGAGCCGTCCGTCGTCGCGATCGACCGCGCGACCAAGCAGATCAAGGGAGTGGGCCTCGAGGCCAAGCGGATGCTCGGGCGCACGCCCGAGGGCGTCATCGCGGTGCGTCCCATGAAGGACGGCGTCATTGCCGACTTCGACGTGACCGAGAAGATGCTGCGCTACTTCCTCAAGCTCATCATCGACAACCACGTCTTCAAGGTGAAGCCGCGGGTCATCGTCTGCGTGCCGAGCGGCATCACGGAAGTGGAGCGACGCGCGGTGCGCGACTCCGCGCTCGGCGCCGGCGCGAAGGAGGTCTTCATGGTGGCGGAGCCCATGGCGGCCGCCATCGGCGTGGGCCTGCCGGTGGAGACGCCCACGGGCAACATGGTGATCGACATCGGCGGTGGCACGACGGAGATCGCCGTCATCGCGCTGTCCGGCATCGTGAGCGACACGTCCATCCGCACCGGCGGCGACGAGCTCGACATGTCGATCGTGCAGTTCATGCGCAAGAACTACAACCTCCTCATCGGCGAACCGACGGCGGAGCAGATCAAGATCCAGATCGGCAGCGCGGCGCCCATTGGTGACGAGCGCGAGATGGAAGTGAAGGGGCGCGACCTCGTCAGCGGCATCCCCAAGACCGTCCGCGTGCACTCCACCGAGATCCGTGAAGCGGTGCAGGAACCCATTCAGCAGATCGTGGACGCAGTGCGCCGCGCGCTCGAAATCACGCCCCCGGAATTGGCCAGTGATATCGTGGATCGCGGCATCGTGATGACCGGTGGCGGTGCGCTCATCCGCGGGCTCGACCTGCTGCTCAGCCAGGAGACCGGCCTTCCGATCCACGTCGACGAGGATCCGTTGACCTGCGTCGTCCGCGGCACGGGCCGCATCCTCGATGACGAGGAGAAGTACTGGTCGGTCCTGAGCACCTGAGGCGGGCGTGGCGCGAACGTCCCGCTTCACCGGCCGGTTGGACCTCGTCATCTTCGGCGCCTGCATCATGCTCTCGATCATCGCGATGGCGGTGCCGGCGAACATGCGCGAGCCGGTGGCCGGCAGCCTGCGGCGCACCCTCGTCGCCCCGTTGATCCGGCTGCAGATGGGCGCGGAGCGCTGGCGCGCGGCCTACCTGTCGTCCGAGCGCGTGGAATTGCGGCGCGACACGCTCGCCCTCGCGGCCGCTCGCGTGCCGACACTCGAGGCGGAGAACGACCGCTTCCGCAAGCTGCTCGGACTCGCG
>JBDTYL010000056.1:0-5251 GCA_040005695.1 bacterium
GGTCCTGTGAATTATCGCGGGCACCTCCCGCGCGCCAGTCGGGCCTGACAGGGGCGAATCGCGCCTGTACCTTCCGCCCATGGCTACTCCAGACCGCGACACCCTGCGCGCGCTGCGCTTTCTCGACGGCCTCACCGACACGGCCGTCCACCAGCTCTCCAGGCTCGTGCAGGTGGTCGACTACGAGTGCGACGCGCTGCTGTTCGAGGAAGGCGACGCGCGGACGCACATGGCGCTCATCGCAACCGGCGCGGTCGCGATCGAGAAGGGGAAGAACACGCGGCCCGTACGACTCGCGACCCTGGGGGCGGGAGAAGCCGTGGGCGAGGGACTCCTGCTCGACGACTCGATGCACGGCACGAGCGCGCGTGCCCTCGTGGCGACGCGAACCTACGTGCTCACGCGCGACCAGGTGCAGGAGATGGTGAGGGAGGCACCCACCCTCTACGCGGCGCTCGTGGGGCGCGCCGCGCGCGCGATCAAGGAGCGGCTGTCCGCGGTGGACGCCACGCTCGTGGGTCGCGGACGCACCCTCGGCTTCGGGGGCACGCACACGCGCTGCGAGCACGACCTGCTCGGCGAGCGCGATGTGCCCGACGACGCGCTGTACGGCGTGCAGACCCTGCGCGCGCTGGAGAACTTCGCCATCACGGGCGTGGCGCTGCGCGAGTTTCCGGCGCTCATCGAGGCGCTCGCCGCGGTGAAGGCGGCGGCCGCGAGCGCCAACGCAGACCTCGGCCTGCTGAGCGCCGACACCGCGGACGTCATCGTACGCGCCGCAACCGAGATCCGCTCGGGCCGACACCACGAGCACTTCCTCGTGGACATGATCCAGGGGGGCGCCGGTACGTCCACGAACATGAATGCCAACGAGGTGATCGCCAACCGCGCCCTCGAGCTGTCCGGACGGTCGCGCGGCGACTACCAGCACGTGCATCCCAACAATCACGTCAACCTCAGCCAGTCCACCAACGACGTCTATCCCACCGCCGTGAAGATCGCGCTGCACACGGCCATCGAGGACCTGCGCGACGCGATGCGGCTGCTCGCGGAAGCATTCCTCGCCAAGGGCGCCGAATTCGCGCCGTTCCTCAAGATGGGCCGCACCCAGCTGCAGGACGCGGTGCCCATGACCCTGGGCCAGGAGTTCACGGCGTTCGGCCACACCATCCTCGAGGATGTGGATCGTCTGTTCGAGGCGCAGGCGCTCATTCGGGAGATCAACATGGGCGCGACGGCGATCGGGACGGGCATCAATGCACCCGAGGGCTATGCGGAGTCCGTCCGGGCGCACCTGTCGCGGATCACGGGGCTGTCGCTCATCACGGCGCCGGACCTCGTCGAGGCGACGGCCGACACCGGCTCGTTCGTGCAGCTCAGCGGTGTGCTGAAGCGCTGCGCCGTGAAGCTCTCGAAGATCTGCAATGACCTCCGGCTCCTCAGCTCCGGCCCGCGTGCCGGCTTCGGCGAGATCAACCTGCCGCCCATGCAGCCGGGCTCCTCCATCATGCCGGGCAAGGTGAATCCGGTCATTCCCGAGGTCGTGAACCAGGTGTGCTTCGACGTCATCGGCGGGGACGTCACCGTCACCATGGCGGCAGAGGCGGGACAGCTGCAGCTCAACGTCTTCGAGCCGGTGATCGCCTATCGGCTGCTTGGCGGCATCAGTGCGCTCACCAACGCCTGCACCGTGTTGCGGCAGCGCTGCGTGAATGGCATCACGGCGAACCCGGATCGCATGCGGCAGTTCGTCGAGCAGTCCATCGGCATCGTCACCGCGCTGGTGCCGGTGCTGGGGTACGAGGTGAGCACCGAGATCGCGCGCACGGCGCTGGCGAGCGGACGCGGCGTGTTCGAGATCGTGATGGAGCGGGGATTGCTCACCCGGGCGCAGCTGGATCACGCGCTGAATCCAGAAGCCATGACCGGCAGCGCGCCGGCCTCGGCAGCACCGACCTCCTGACCCGGTGTCCCGCACCCTCCGGACCGCGGCACCGGACTAACCCGACTCGTTTTCAATGCCCCCCCGACGACGCAAGCGCATCGACCCCGCGCTTTTCGAGCTGCCGGTCGAGCGCATCCGCGCCGGCGTGTTCAGCGACGTGTACTTCAACCGCTCGCGCGAGGCTCTGCGCGCCGATGGCCGCGCGGCGCGTGTCACGTGGCAGGTCTCGGCGAAGCGGGGCGGCTGGCTGGGTGGCATCGACGAGGCGGTGGCGCTGCTCAAGCTCTGCGCCGACGACTACGCGGCCCTCGAGGTTCAGGCGCTCTACGAAGGGGACCGCGTGGAAGCGTGGGACACGGTGCTGCTCGTCGAGGGAGACTACACCGCCTTCGCACACCTGGAGACGCTGATCGTGGGCGCCATCGCGCGGCGCACGCGCGTGTGCACCAACGTGCGGCATCTCGTGGACGCCGCGCGCCCGAAGCCCATCTACATGTTCGGCGCGCGGAGCGACCACGCACTGCTCCAGCCGGGTGACGGCCTCAGCGCCACCGTCGGCGGCGCGACGAGCGTGTCCACCGACGCAGGGGGCGCGTTCACTGGCCGCAAGGGCATCGGCACCATCCCGCACGCGCTCATCGCGGCCTACGGCGGCGACACGGTCGCGGCCGCGCTCGCCGTCGCGGCGGTGCTCCCCGCGGACGTACCGCTGGTGGTGCTCGTGGACTACGACAACGATTCGGTGACGACGAGTGTCGCCGTAGCGCGCGCCCTCGAGGGTCGCCTGTGGGGCGTGCGGCTCGATACGTCGGAGTACCTGGTGGACCGCTCGGTGGTGCCGCAGATGGGCGTCTTTCCCCCCGCGGGGGTGAACGCGGCGCTCGTGTGGAACGTGCGAAACGCCCTCGATGCCGAAGGGTTCGGCGACGTGAAGATCGTGGTGTCGGGCGGCTTCACCGCGCCCCGCATCCGTGCGTTCGAGGAGGACGGCGTGCCGGTAGACGCCTATGGCGTGGGGGCGAGCGTGCACGACGGCCGCTGGGACTTCACGGGCGACGTGGTGCGCGTGGACGGTGCACCCCAGGCCAAGGCGGGGCGCGAGTTCCGCCCGAACGGTAAGTTGGAGAAAGTGAAGTAGCGCAGGCGTCCCCTCGTCCCTCCCGAGTCCCATGGCAGGTCTCAAGCTCGACGCCGCTGGCGTGCAGAAGATGAAGACGATCGAGGAGGCGAACATCCAGCTCGCCCGCCTGCACGGCATCGTGGAGCAGTACGCGCTCTCGCTCAAGCAGAACAAGCCCACGTCGCTCTACGGCTCGCAGATCAAGCGGGCGATCTTCCCGCTCGTGGGACTGCTGAAGCCGCAGTTCGGGCTCATCGCGGACCAGGTGGCCACGATGAACCTCGTCACCTCCCGCGGGGGGCCGGACACCGTGAAGGTGCGCACGCTGCGCGAGGGCGTCGGGTCGCTCCGCCAGCAGCTCGAGATCGCCGTGGTGCGGATCAAGGACAATCACGCCGTCAAGGAAGAGGTCGTCCCGGGCGCGCGAAAGCCCGGCGAGTGATGGGGGACGCGTAACCTGCTGTGGGGGAAAGTCCTACAGCGTACCAATGACAGGCGCGTTGCGTTGCTTTCGTCACTGGCGCCCGGTACTTTTCGCGGATTGTAGGACCTTCGCACGTGCGCGACGATCAGGCCCCCGATCGCGCGACTCACGACCCTGTCGGAACAAGGACATCGCATGCCCGTGCCCACCCGACCGCGCCGGCTGCTCGCCGCTGCGGTACCGGCCCTCATCGCGGTCGCCCTCACTGCGTGCAACAACGCGCAGTACCCGAACTCCATCTTCCATAATCACACGGAGTTCAACCGCGACGTTGGCCATCTCTTCGACATCCTCCTCTGGCTCGGAGGGTTCGTCTTCGTCTTCGTCGAAGCGCTCCTCCTCTACACGATCTTCAAGTACCGCCGGAAGAGCGACGACGATCGTCCGCGCCACGTGCACGGCAACACGACACTCGAGATCCTGTGGACGGCCATCCCGGCCGTGATCCTCGCGTTCATCGCCGTCCCCACCGTGCGGACGATCTTCAAGACGCAGGCGAAGGCCTCGGCCGACGCGCTGCAGGTCGAGGTGTGGGGACATCAGTGGTGGTGGGAATTCCGCTATCCCCAGTACACCATGCCGGGCAACGGCAAGCTCGATACGCTCACCACCGCCAACGAGCTGTACATCCCCGTCGGCCGGAAGGTGAACTTCAAGCTCCAGACGATCGACGTGCTGCACTCCTTCTGGATTCCGCAGATGGGTGGCAAGCGCGACCTGATCACGAATCACGTGAACTACCTGTGGTTCACGCCGGACTCGGTGGGCGAGAATGCGTGGAACGGCTTCTGCGCCGAGTATTGCGGGACGTCGCATGCGAACATGCACTTCAAGGTGTTCACGGTCACGCCCGCCAACTTCGACTCGTGGACCCGTCACCAGATGACGCCGGCGACCTTCGGCGCAGTGGCGATGAACCCGATGCCCGGTGCGCCCGCACCGGCCGTCGACGGCACGAAGCCGCAGGCACAGACGCCGCAGGGGATGCCCGGTCCCGCGCAGCTCGCGCAGACGGCCCCTGCGAGCGCCGCCTCGACGGGCCAGCCGCTCGCGACCGCTGCGCCGGCGGCCCACGACATGTCCGCGATGGCCGCAGCGCCCGTGCAGCAGGCGGGCTTCGTCGAGTTCCCGCACGACAGGCTGCCCGCACACGTCATTCCGCGGACGCCGCTGCCGGAGGGTCTCGCGTTCAACGAGTCGCTCAAGGGCGACCCGCAGCGCGGCCTCGAGTTCATCAACAAGATGGGCGGCGGCTGCATCGGCTGTCACACCATCGCCGGCAACCCGATGATGGCGGGGAGGATCGGCCCGAACCTGACGCACGTCGGTTCGCGCACGACGATCGGCGGCGGCATCTATCCCAACGACACGCACCACCTCGTGCGCTGGATCAAGAACGCGCGCCGCATGAAGCCCGGCATCACCATGCCGACGCTCGGTGCGGGCGAGTACGACCCCGTCACGAAGGCGTTCATCCCGAAGACCGGGCTCAACGACCAGCAGATCGCCGACATCGTCGCGTATCTGCAGGCGCTCAAGTAACCGCCGACCACCACCGGAGAATCGGACTTACATGGCAACCATGGCACCGGCAGCGGCCCTTCAGCCGCAGACCGAGAGCTACGTCGGGGAGAGCGGCATCTGGGCCTGGCTCACGACGGTCGATCACAAGCGGATCGGCACGCTCTATCTCTTCACCTCG
>JBDTYL010000057.1:0-4504 GCA_040005695.1 bacterium
CCATCATGTCGATGTACATCATCGAGATGGGCAGGATGCTCGCACTGCCCCACGGTGCGGAACTCACGCCGCCGGCCGCCTGGCTTCCGCCGGTGCTGATCACGGCATTGCCCGGAAGGAACGGCGCCAGCTGCTTCGCGACGCCGATGGGACCCATGCCGGGCCCGCCACCGCCGTGCGGAATGCAGAACGTCTTGTGCAGGTTGAGGTGGCACACGTCGGCGCCGATGTCGCCCGGCCGGCACAGGCCGACCATCGCGTTCATGTTCGCGCCATCCATGTACACCTGGCCGCCGTTCGCGTGGACGATCTCGCAGATCTCGCGGATCGACTCCTCGAACACGCCGTGCGTGCTGGGATACGTCACCATCAGCGCCGCGAGCCGGTCCTTGTTGGCTTCCGCCTTCGCCTTCAGGTCGGCCACGTCGATGTTGCCCTTCGCGTCGGTCTTCGTGACGATGACGCTCATGCCCGCCATCACCGCGCTCGCCGGATTGGTCCCATGCGCGGACTGCGGGATGAGGCACACCGTGCGGTTCGTGTCACCACGCGAGCGGTGATACGCGGCGATGGTGAGCAGGCCGGCATACTCGCCCTGCGAGCCCGCATTCGGCTGCAGCGACACGGCCGCGAAGCCGGTGATCTCTGCCAGCGCAGCTTCCAGGTTCCTGAACATCTCCTGGTAACCCTGCGTCTGGCTCACCGGCGCGAACGGATGCAACCGCCCGAACTCCGGCCACGTCACCGGGAACATCTCGGCCGTGGCATTCAGCTTCATCGTGCAGCTGCCCAGCGGGATCATCGAGTGCGTGAGGGAGAGGTCACGACTCTCGAGCATGCGCATGTAGCGCAGCATCTCCGTCTCGGAGCGGTGCGTGTTGAACACCGGATGCATGAGGAACTCGCTCGTGCGCGCGAACCGCTCGTCGAAGCGGTCGTCGAGGTCGTCGGCCAGGCCGGCGGTTTCCGGCGACGGCTCCCCAGCCGCGAAGATGGTGAGCAGCAACTGCACGTCCTCATCCGTGACGGTCTCGTCGAGCGCGACGATGACCCGCCCCTCCGCCGTGCGCCGGAGATTGACCTCGCGCTCGGCGGCCGCGGCCAGCACGGCATCGGCGGACGAGCTGCCGAGCGTCACGCACAGCGTGTCGAAGTAGTCGTCGCTCGCGATGGTGTGGCCAAGCTGCTCCAGGCCGGCGGCGAGCAGCGCGGTGCGCCGGTGAATGCGGCGCGCGATCGTCTTCAGCCCCTCGGGCCCGTGCCATACCGCATACATGCCGGCGATCACGGCGAGCAGTACCTGCGCGGTGCACACGTTGGACGTCGCCTTCTCGCGCCGGATGTGCTGCTCGCGGGTCTGGAGCGCCATGCGCAGCGCCGGCCGTCCCGTTGCGTCACGGCTCACGCCGATGATGCGTCCGGGCAGCATGCGCTTGAACTCATCCTTCGTGGCGAAGAACGCGGCATGCGGTCCGCCGTAGCCGAGCGGCACGCCGAAGCGCTGCGAGTTGCCGACGCAGACGTCCGCGCCCCATTCGCCGGGCGGCGAGAGCAGGACGAGGCTCATGAGGTCTGCCGCCACCACCACCAGTGCGTCTGCGGCGTGGGCCTTCGCGCAGGTGTCGCGCTGGTCCAGCACGACGCCGTCCGTGCCGGGATACTGCAGCAGCACGCCGAAGACACCATCGCCGAAGTCCGATGTCGCGGCATCGCCGACCCGTGTGTCGATGCCGCGCGCATGGGCCCGGGTGTGCACGACGTCGATGGTCTGCGGGTGGCAGCGCGCGTCGATGAAGAACGTGTTCTTCGTGTCGCTCCCCTTCACCTGGTACGCGAGGAACATCGCCTCGGCCGCCGCCGTCCCCTCGTCGAGCAGGGAGGCATTGGCGATCTCCAGGCCGGTGAGGTCGATGATCATGGTCTGGAAGTTCAGCAGCGCCTCGAGACGGCCCTGCGCGAGCTCGGCCTGGTACGGCGTGTACGCCGTGTACCAGCCCGGATTTTCCAGGATGTTCCGCTGGATCACCGGTGGCGTGAGGGTGTCGTGATAGCCGTAGCCGAGGTACGACCGGAAGACGTGGTTCTTCTTCGCGATGGCACGGAGGGCCGCGAGGGCCTCGTGCTCGCTGCGGCCGCCGTGGATGGCCAGCGGACGGTTCAGCCGGATCGCGGCGGGAATCGTCGCGTCGATGAGCGCGTCGAGAGTCGGCAGGCCGAGGGTCGCGAGCATCGCGGCGACGTCCTCGTCGCTCGGTCCGACGTGGCGGGGAACGAACGAATCGGCGGCCGTCAGCGGCGCCTGGCGAATAGTCGTCGTCATGGGAGCCTTGGACGCGCGCAGGCGCGTCGGTAAGTGCAGGAAGAACGTGGCCAGCTGCTCACAAAGCTATCTTCGACGTCACGGGCGTGAGCAAGCACATCACCGTAAAATAGCGATTCGACGCATGGGCTGGCGAGGACGCGAGCGTGCAACGGCTGGCCGATGCCGACCTCGGGCGCTCGACGTCTCGACCGTGCGTCTCGCGGCATCGCAGCCGGCGTGGACCGGTGGCGGTGACGTCGATTCGCGGCAGGCGTCATCATTGACCGGCCTGAGTCGGTCCGTCATCGTTCACGCCGTCTCCCACCTCCCGCCGATGCTCATGTTCCGCATTTCCCCGATGTCACCGCGGCTCGCCGCTTCCTTCCTGGTCGCCACGCTCGCCCTCACGGGGTGCAAGGGCCTCGACGATACGAAAGCCACGGGGCCGGCGGACATCGGAGGCACGCTCGTCATCACGACCGCGGCCGACGCCGGCACGCTCTTGCCGCCGATCATCGCGGGCATCACGGATCGCGAGGTCACCGACCTGCTGTACGACCGGCTCGCGGACATCGGCGACAACCTCAATACCATCGGCGACAAGGGGTTCAAGCCGCAACTCGCCGAGAAGTGGGAGTGGGCGCCCGACTCGCTGTCCATCGCGTTCCACCTGAATCCGAAGGCGCGCTGGCACGACGGGCAGCCGGTGCGCGCCAGCGACGTGCGTTTCAGCGTCCGCCTCATCAAGGACCCGGCCCTGGCCGCCAACGCCGCGCCGCTGGTGGCCAACGTCGATTCCGTGTCGGTGCGCGATTCGCTCACGGCCGTGGCGTTCTTCAAGCGCCACACACCCGAGGAGTTCTACGACCTGGTCTACCAGGTCGTGATCGTACCCGAACACGTCCTCGGCAATACGCCGGCAGCAAAGCTGAGGGACTCCGAGGTGGGCCGTCGCGGGATCGGGTCCGGTCGGTTCCGCCTTGCGAAGTGGGAGCCGGGCTCGCGCATCGAGCTCGTGTCCGATACCGCGAACTATCGCGGGCGCGCCAAGCTGGATCGCGTGATCTACTCCATCGCGCCCGACTTCAATGGTGCGGTCACGCGCTTCTTCGCTGGCGATGCCGACCTGTTCGAGAACATCCGGCCCGAGCAGTTCGCCCGCTTCGCGACGGATACTGCGCGCCGGCTCCTGCCCTATCCCACCCTGCAGTACACGTTTCTCGACATGAACCTTCGCGATCCGAAGGCACCGAGCCAACCGCATCCGGTCTTCGGGGACCGTGCCGTACGGCGCGCCCTGACAATGGCCACGGATCGCCGCGCGATGCTGAAGAACGCGTTCGGTTCCGCCGGACAGCTGCTCTACGGACCGTTCCCCCACGCGATGCCCGTGGCGGACACCACGCTCGCGCAGCTGCCCTACGACACGACGCGCGCGAAGGCGCTGCTCGATTCCGCCGGCTGGGTGCCGGGGAGCGACGGCGTGCGCGTGAAGAATGGTCGTCGTCTGGCGTTCTCCATCAGCCTCCCCAGCTCGAGCGCCGCGCGGAAGCAGTACGCCACGCTGCTCCAGGATGCCTTCCGTCGCGTGGGCGCGCTGGTGACGCTCGACCTGGCGGACTTCGCCACGTACACGTCGCGGCAGGCGACGCATGCGTTCGACACCGAGATCGACAACTTCGCCACGGATCCGGGCGTGTCCGGCTTCAAGCAGAACTGGAGCACGGCGGGCATGAGCAAGGACGGCGCGAACTACGGCTCGTATTCGAACCCGGTGGTCGATGCGATGCTCGACAGCGCGACGTCGGCGTTCGATCCCGCGCGCACGCGGGCGTTCGCACGCCACGCGTTCGAGGCGATGATCGAGGATGCGCCGGCCATCTGGCTCTACGAACCACCCACGGTGATGGGCCTCGCCAAGCGCGTCCACACCACGACGCTCCGCGCCGACGGCTATTGGTCGGGCCTCGCCGACTGGTGGATTCCCGCGAGCGAGCGCAACGCGCGCGACCGCATCGGTCTCCGGCCGACGCCGTAACCCGTGCGGCGGTATCTCGCTGCCCGGTTGCTGCAGTCGCTCGGACAAGCAAGTCGCTCGCATCCCAGCACAGCCCTCGCGTCCATCGGCCTTCGCGGATGGCCGCGCACGTACGCTTGCGCTGCAGACGAGGTAGCGCTCCCGCGATTTGCGAGCGTCAGCAC
>JBDTYL010000058.1:0-1944 GCA_040005695.1 bacterium
CGCTGGAGCGCGTCTGGCCGACGGTTGAACACCAGGTCGTCCGCCAGCGCCCGCTCCTCGGCGCTGATCTCTGCATAGGGCGTGATGTGCGCCGGATTCACGATCGCCGCGTCGAGACCCGCCTCGACGCAATGGTGCAGGAACACGGAGTTCAGCACATAGCGCGCGACCGCATCCAGGCCGAACGACACGTTCGAGACGCCGAGTATGGTGAACACGCCCGGCAGCTCGCGCTTGATGAGGCGGATGCCCTCGATGGTCTCGTGCGCGCTGTCGATCCATTCCGCGTCGCCGGTGGCGAGCGTGAAGGTGAGCGCGTCGTAGATCAGGTCCTCGGCACGCAGCCCGTATTCGCCGACGACGATGTCGTAGATCGCCTTCGCCACCTCGAGCTTGCGCTCGCGGGTCTTGGCCATGCCCACCGGGTCGATCGTGAGCGCGACGAGCGCCGCGCCATGCTTCTTCGCGAGCGGCACGACGTCGTCGATGCGCTTGCGGCCGTTCTCCATGTTGATGGAGTTGATGATCGCGCGGCCTGGCACGTGCTCGAGTGCCGCCTCGATCACCGCCCGTTCGGTGCTGTCGATCATCAACGGGAGCTCGACGCTCATCGAGAGCAGCTTGACCACCTTCGCCATCTGCTCCGCCTCATCGCCGCGCTCGGTGAGCGCGACGCAGACGTCGAGCACGTGCGCTCCCGAGTCCTGCTGTTCGCGCGCAACCTCGAGGATGCCCTCGTAGTCGTCCGCGAGCAACAGGCGCTTCACCTTCCGCGAGCCCTGCGCGTTCACGCGCTCGCCGACGAGCAGCGGCGCGGGCTCCTGGCGCAGCGTGGTCGCGCGCATGGCCGACGACACGCGCGCCTCGCGCGCATGCTGCGTGTGCGACGGCGGCGCCACGGCGTGCACCGCCTGCACGATCGCCGCCAGGTGCTCGGGCGTTGTGCCGCAGCAGCCACCCACGATCCGCACGCCGAACTCCTCGACGAACTCACGCAGCATCGTCGCCATCGGACCCGGCTCGAGGGGATAGATCGCCTCGCCCGTGCCGGTGTTGAGCGGCAGGCCTGCGTTCGGGATCACCGATACCGGGACGGACGCGTGCTCGGTGAGGAAGCGCGCCGGCTCGCGCATGTGCTCGGGGCCCGTGGAGCAGTTGAGCCCGATCACGTCCACGCGCATGGCCTCGAGCGTCGCCACGGCACTCGCGATGTCGGTGCCGAGCAGCATCCGGCCGCTCGTGTCGAGGGTGACCTGCGCCTGCACGGGGATGCGCCGGCCGATCTCCGCGAACAGCCGCTCGAAGCCGGTGAGCGCCGCCTTCACCTCGAGGATGTCCTGCGCCGTCTCGACCAGCAGCACGTCCACGCCGCCCTCGGCCAGGTACTTCGCCTGCCAGTAGTACGTCTCGGCCAGCGCCTCGAAGGTGATGTTGCCGAGCGCGGGATCGCTGCTCGACGGGAGCATGCCCGTGGGGCCGATGGAGCCGGCGACGAAACGCGGGCGTTCCGGCGTGGCAAACTTGTCGCATGCCGCGCGCGCCAGTTGCGCGGCCTTCACGTTCAGCTCGCGGGTCTTGTCCTCCAGCCCCCACTCCCGCAACCGGTGCGGCGTGCTCTGGAAGGTGCAGGTCTCCACGACGTCACAGCCGACCGCGAGGAACGACTCGTGGATGGACTGGATGATGTCGGGGCGCGTGAGGACGAGGTTGTCGTTGCACCCCTCCAGCGCCTTGCCACCGAAGTCCTCCGGGGTGGGGTTGTGACGCTGGATGTTGGTGCCCATCGCGCCGTCGTAGACCAGGACGCGGGAGTCGAGTGCTTCGAGATACGGGTGGCGAGCGGGGGCAGACCGAGCAGTCATGACGGAACCAAAAAAAAATGAGCCCTGACGCGACGGCGTGCGGGCTCGCGCTTTAGCAGGGGATTAACGTGGCCGCAATTTG
>JBDTYL010000059.1:0-9195 GCA_040005695.1 bacterium
CACGGCGCTGGTCACGCGCATCGCCCAGCGGCGCGCGCTCGGCTGAGCGCCTCCTTGTGTCATCCTGAGCGAAGCGAAGGATCTGCTTTTCGCCCAGCCGCACAAGCAGATCCTTCGCTTCGCTCAGGATGACAAGGGTGCCACGGGTCATTCACGGAAGCGGCATGCTGGCCTTTCCGCCCGTCCTTCGCACCGTCGCTCGCGCCACCCCCGACTCGTCCGTAACTTCCCGTCCGTGAGCGAGCTACGCGACCAGGTCCAGGCCACCCTCAGCGGCACCTACACCCTCGAGCGCGAGCTCGGCGGCGGCGGCATGTCCCGCGTCTTCGTCGCCGACGAGCTGCGCCTCGGCCGACGCGTCGTCATCAAGGTCCTCTCCCCCGAGCTGGCCGCCGGCATCAGCGCCGACCGCTTCGAGCGCGAGATCCGCATGGCCGCCTCGCTCCAGCAGGCCAACATCGTTCCCGTCCTCGCCACGGGCGAGACCAACGGCCTGCCGTACTACACCATGCCGTTCGTCGAGGGCGAGTCGCTCCGCCTCCGGCTCGCCGAATCCCCCGCGCTCTCCCTCTCCGACACCATCCGCATCCTCGGCGACGTCGCCCGCGCGCTCCAGTACGCCCACGAGCGCGGCATCGTCCACCGCGACATCAAGCCCGACAACGTCCTCCTCTCCGGCGGCACCGCCGTCGTCACCGACTTCGGCATCGCCAAGGCGCTCAGCGCCTCGCGCAGGCCGGGTGAAGGCGAGACGCTCACGCAGCTCGGCACCTCCATCGGCACGCCCGCCTACATGGCGCCGGAACAAGCCGCCGGCGACCCCGACGTTGACCACCGCGCCGACATCTACGCGCTCGGCTGCATGGCGTTCGAGCTGCTCACCGGCAAGCCGCCCTTCCACGGCCGCACCCCCGCGCGCATCCTCGGCGCGCACATGGGCGAGGTGCCGCCGCAACTCTCCGAGCTGCGCCCCGACCTGCCCGTCGCGATGAGCGCGCTCGTCATGCAGTGCCTCGAGAAGGATCCGGGTGCGCGTCCCCAGCACGCATCCGAGATCATCGCGGTGCTCAACGGTGTCACGAGCGGCGGTGGCATGCCCGCATTGCCGCCGGTGCTGATGTACACGCCCGGCGCATTCCGCCGGGCGCTCGTCTTCTACGTCGTCGCCGTCGTCGGCGTCGCGGCAGTCGCCAAGGCGGCGACGATGACCATCGGCCTCCCCGAATGGGTCCTGCCCGGCGCGCTGCTCGTCATGGCGCTCGGCCTGCCCGTCATCCTGTTCACCGGCTACGTGCAGTCCGTCACGCGGCGGGCCCTGCTGTCGACACCGGCCATCACGCCCGGCGGTGGACAGGTGCCGCACGGCACCATGGCGACCATCGCCCTCAAGGCGAGCCCGCATGTGTCGTGGAAGCGCACCACCCGGGGCGGCGTCTACGCCCTCAGTGCATTCGCCGTCGTCATCGTGGCGTTCATGATGATGCGCGCGTTCGGCATCGGTCCGGCCGCGTCACTCTTTGCATCCGGAAAGCTCAACCAGCGCGACGTCGTCCTCGTCTCCGACTTCCGCGTGAGCCACGCCGACTCGAGCATCGGCAGCGTGGTGGCCGAGGGCGTGCGCGCCAACCTCGCCGAATCGCGCTCGATCACGCTGTTCAACCAGACGCAGGTGGCGGCGTCGCTCAAGCGCATGCAGGCGCCGGTCACCGCGAAGCTCGACCTCGCCCTCGCGCGCGACCTCGCTGCCCGCGAAGGCGTGAAGGCGATCGTCACCGGCGACGTCACCGGCATCGGCAACGGCTTCATCATCGCGCTCCGTCTCGTGGCCGCGGATTCGGGCACCGTGCTCGCCGCCTTCCAGACCACCGTCGATGGGCCGAGCGGCCTCGTGAACGGCATCGACGAGGTAACGCGGAAACTGCGCGGCAAGATCGGCGAGTCGCTGCGCACCGTGCAGGCGAGCCCGCCGCTCGCGCAGGTCACCACGTCGTCGTACGATGCGCTCAAGGCGTACACGGAAGGCGTGCACGCCTTCGACATCGAGCGCGACTTCGCGAAGGCCATTCCTCTCCTGCGGCGCGCCGTGCAGATCGATACCGGGTTCGCCACCGCGTGGCGCAAGCTCGGCACCGCGATGGTCAACCAGTTCTACCCCGTGTCCGTCTCCGACTCGGCCGTGAACAAGGCGTTCCAGTTGCGCGGGCGCCTCACGGAGAACGAGCGGTACCTGGCCGAAGGCTACTACTACGGGCACGGGCAGGGCCACGATCGGCAGCGCGCCGCCGCGGCATATCAGGCGCTCATCGCACGCGGCGACTCCGGCTACGGCGCCAACAATCTCGGCGTCTTCTATTCGGCCACGCGCGACCAGGTGAAGGCCGAGTCGCTCTATCGGATGTCCATCCGCGCGAGCCCCGACAACATGATCGCGGTCCCGAACCTCGTGAACGCGCTGGTAAACCAGGGCAAGCGCGCCGCCGCCGATTCGTTCACCGGGATCCTGGGCGCGCGCATCCCGAATTCGTCGGCGTACGCGTACCAGCTCTTCGTGAAGGCGTACGCCGATCGTGATTACGACCGCGCCGCACGCCTGCTCGACAGCATTCGTACGGCGTCCACGTCGCCCTCGGTGCAAGGCATGGCTGTGTACACCGCGTACGAACTGGCTGGCATGCGCGGGCGCATCGCCGATGCGGAGCGCAGCTACCGGGCGGGGATGGCATTGTCAGCCAAGATCGGGAACGTCAACGCGGCAATCACTGATTCCCTCCTGCTCGCCATCGACGACGGCTGGTTCCGAAAGCAGCCCGCACGGATGGTCGCGCGGATCGACGCCGCGCTCGTGGCGCATCCCCTTGCAAGTGTGCCCGAGCAGGACCGTCCGTACACCGACCTCGCGCGCGCGTATGCCCTCGGCGAGCAACCCGCTCGCGCCCGCGCGATGCTCGCGCAGTTCGCGGCAATCCGCGACACCGCGTTCTATCGCAGCCGCCTCCCCTATGTACATGAAGCACTCGGCGAGATCGCCCTCGCCGAGAAGCGGTATGCTGACGCGGTGCCCGAGTTCCGGCGTGGCGACATCGAAGCCGATGGTCTCCCGAGGGACGAAGATGCCGTGCGCGTGCACTTCAACCTCGGCCGCGCCTACGACCTCGCGAACAAGCCCGACTCGGCGATCGCGGAGTTCGAGGCGTACGTAAGGACGCAGTACTACAGCCGGGTCGACGACGATCTCTACGCGCTCGCCGGCGTGCACAAGCGGCTCGGCGAGCTGTACGAAGCGAAGGGCGACGTCGAGCGTGCGATCTCGCACTTCACGACGTTCATCGAGCTGTGGAAGAACGCCGACCCCGAGCTTCAGCCCGCGGTGGCTGATGCGAAGCGGCGGCTGGCGCGGCTGCAGGCGGATCGGAAGAACAGCTGATCCTTTGTCATCCTGAGCGAAGCGAAGGATCTGCTTTTCGCCCGGCCAGACAAGCAGATCCTTCGCTTCGCTCAGGATGACAAGGGGTCATCACTATCGCCGGGTTCAATCACGTCGTGACCCATCCCCACCGCACATCGCTGGAGCACGCCCGTCGAGACCTCCGCACCTTCGCGGGCGTCGAGCGCGACTTCGTGGCGACCGACGCCTTTCGTCTCGCGCATGCCTTCGACATGCGCGGCGGCAGGTACCTCGTGCGGGCGCACGTGGCGCAGCCCGTCCCGGACGACATCCTGCGACTCGCCGCCGGCATTGTGCGCAGCCTGCATCAGTCGCTCGACGAGCTCGCGACAGAACTTGCCGGCGCGCCGGTGCGCTTTCCCGTGTATGAGTCGCTGGCCATGTTCGCGCAGCGGTCGCGGAAGGCGCTCGCTCGCATGAGTGACGAGGCCCAGGCGACCATCGAGGGGCTGCAGCCGTATCACGAGAGCGGGGGACATGAGGACGCGCCGCTCTGGCGCATCATGGCACTCGATACCGCCGACGCGCCGTGGCTCACCGGCAGCATCCGCGACGGTGGCGTGATGGGCGTCAACACCGAGCGCAGCGTGTCGCTCCTCGGCGATCCGGTGGTGACCGCCGGCGCGTTCGCGGATGGCGCCATCGTCGCCAGCGTGCCCACGAGGATTGTCGGTCCGGATCCCAAGCTCGACATGTTCCTGCGCGTGGATTACGTCCTCGCGTACACGGAGCGCGGGCCGGGCCGTGGGCGGGATGTCGTGGATCTTCTCAGCGACTTGTGCGATCACGTGGAGCACGAGGTATTCTCGGCCCTCGAGCCCTCTTTGTCCTCCTGAGCGCTCCCCCCCTTTTGTCATCCTGAGCGCAGCGAAGGATCTGCTTGTGCGGCCGGGCGAAAGCAGATCCTTCGCTTCGCTCAGGATGACAAAGGGGTTTATTCGCTCAGGATGACAGGGGGCTTCATTCGCTCAGGGTGACATGGGGAGCCGCTCAGAAGGGCAGCACGGTAGTCGAAGCGTGCCAACCCGCCAATCGAGGATAGCCGGACACGAGGAAATTCCGTACTCTCAGGGCACAACATCCTTTACGAGGCGCTGCGATGACAGTCTACGATGCCATAGTCGTCGGCTCCGGAATCTCCGGCGGCTGGGCCGCCAAGGAGCTCTGCGAGCACGGGCTCAAGACCCTCGTCCTCGAACGAGGCAGGCCACTCGTACACCAGAAAGACTACATCACCGAGCACAAGGCGCCCTGGGAATTCAAGAATCGCGGACGCCTCAACCCCGAGGCCCTGGAGAAGGACTACACCATCCAGAAGCGCACCGGGTTCCTCGGCGAGGAGAACCTGCACTTCTTCTTCAAGGACTCGCAGAGCCGGTACGTCGAGGACAAGCCCTTCACCTGGGTGCGCGGCGACCAGGTCGGCGGCAAGTCGCTCATGTGGGGACGCTACACCTTCCGCCACAGTGACCTCGACTACACCGCGAACCTCCGCGACGGCATCGCCGTCGATTGGCCCATTCGCTACAAGGACATCGCGCCCTGGTACACCTACGTCGAGAAGTTCGCCGGCATCAGCGGCGAGAAACTCGGCCTCGCCCACCTGCCCGACGGACATTTCCAGAAGCCCATTCCGCTGAACGTCGTCGAGCTCGACCTGCGGAAGCGCATCCAGTCGCACTATCCCGAGCGACACCTCACCATCGCGCGCGCCGCCGTGCTCACGGAGCCAATCGGCGATCGCGCGCCCTGTCACTACTGCGGACCGTGCTGGCGTGGCTGTTCCACCGGCAGCTACTTCTCGAGCCTGTCGTCCACGCTTCCCGCGGCCGTGAAGACCGGCAACATGACCCTGCGTCCGCACAGCGTCGTGCACAGCATCATCTACGACGCGAAGACGCGAAAGGCACTCGGCGTCCGCGTCGTCGATGCGGAGACCAGGGAGATGCTCGAGTTCCGCGCACGCATCGTCTTCCTCTGCGGCTCCGCACTCGGCTCCACGCACATCCTGCTCAACACCCGCACCGCCGAATTCCCCGGTGGCCTCGGCAGCTCGAGCGGCGAGCTGGGACACAACCTGATGGACCACCACTTCCAGGTCGGCGCGAACGGCACCGTCGAGGGATTCGAGGACCATTACTGGTACGGCAATCGTCCCATCGGCTTCTACATCCCACGCTATCGCAACATCAGTCCGGAAACCCAGATGAAGGAATTCCGGCGCGGCTACGGCATCGAGGGCGACGCCGGACGCGCGAGTTGGGGCCGAGGCGTCGAGTCGCCGGAGATTGGCGTGGAGCTCAAGAAGAAGCTGCACGACCCCGGTCCGTGGGAAGTGGGAATGACCGGATTCGGCGAGACCCTGCCGCGTCACGAGAACATGGTCAGCCTCGACACCGACAAAGTGGATTCGTACGACATCCCGCAGCTGCGCTTCAACGCAACCTGGGGCCCGAACGAACTCGCGATGCGGAAGGACATGGCGAATTCGATGGCCGAGATGCTCGAGCGGTGCGGGTTGAAGAATGTGCGACCGTATGACGCGTACAAGGAAGGCACCACCGATGCTGCGATGGGCCTGGGGATTCACGAGACCGGCACGGCGCGAATGGGTCGCGACCCGAAGACGTCGGTGCTCAACGCGCACAACCAGGTGTGGGATGCGCCGAACGTGTTCGTCACCGATGGCGCGTGCATGACGTCGTCGCCGTGCCAGAATCCGTCGATCAGCTACATGGCACTCACCGCGCGCGCCGTGGATTTCGCGGTCGCCCAGTCGAAGCGAGGTGCACTATGAACCGCCGCAGTGCGGTAAAGGCGATGGGAGTGCTGCTGGGTGCAGCCGTGTCGCCGGGCATCGCGCGCGCCATCAGCGCGGGCTATCGCGCGCCGGCGCCGGGTTCGCCGTATCGGGTGCTCACGCCAGCGCAGGGTGAGCTCGTTGCGACGCTCGCGGAGATCATCATTCCGGCGACGGACACGCCTGGTGCGCGGGCGGCGCGGGTGGATGCGTACGTCGATGGGTTGTTGGCGGATGTGTTCAGTGCATCCGAGCGCGAAGATTTTCTTGCTGGCCTGGCGGACGTGGATGCCAGGGCGAAGGCACAGCATGGGGTGATCTTCGTGGAGGCGACGCCGGAGCGGCGGCTCACGTTACTGCAGGCCATGGCGACGGAAGGGAAGAATGCGCCACCTCGGCCGCGGCGGCGTCGGGGGACTGCGGAGCCAACGGCGTTCTTTCCGTGGCTCAAGGAGCTCACGGTCGTTGGGTATTACACGTCGGAGATCGGGGCGGCGAAGGAGCTCAAGTACGTGCACGTCGCGGGGCGGTATGACGGGGATGTGCCGTACCGGAAAGTGGGGCGGGCGTATTCGTAAGCGGCTGCAGGAGCCCGGGACGGTCCTTGCTCCTCAAAGGCTGTCGTCGGCTCGATGTGTATAGGGTTGGGGCATGTGCCCTACATTTCCGTGGCGATATGTATAGAATTTCGAGAATTCTATACATGTCCACTCCACCGAGGTGGCAACGGTGGCTTTATGAACCGTTACCGTCTTCTCTCCTATGTTCAACGGTACGAATGCCATTCCCGATCACCTGTAGAGGAATGTGCGCTATTCAAGCAAAGACAGTCCGGAGTCTCGTAGGAACACGAACGTCTCGTCGAGCAGTGAAAGCGGCGGCACAAAGACCACCGTCCCATCCCGCCCGCGGGTGAGCAGCACGCGGTAAGCATTTAGCCGGAGTTGTAGGGGGTCGCGGACCTTGGCACTCCTTAGATATCCTCTCGCGTAAGCGTTCGACCACTGTCCATCCTTCCGGATGAAGTCGGTTCCCCACGCCAGCAGCGCAGCATCGAGCTCCAGCCCCTGCGCTCCGAACTCCGTAACGACCGTCTCGAGTAGCCGACAACTCTGCCCACCGTAGTCCGCCTCGTTGTCCCCGTACCATGGTCCGAACTTCACCCGCTTGGTGGACTGGAAATCGTTGGGTATGCCGAGACCCTCAAGATCACGATCCTTGGAAGAGGCGATGAGCCCGAACCGCGCTGCCGGATTATCGGAATAGCGATCTCGTAGATACCGCTTGGCCACGTCAAGCGACCGCGTGACATACAGGCTCATCCCTTCGCCACGTAGCTGCTTCGCCATCGGCGCCAAGGTCGACGGCTCAGTTCCTTCCAGCAACTCTGCGACGAACCGATGCAGATCCTTCGCCTGATGAAATCGAAGCTCCGTATCGAGGTTGAGTGCTTCCTTCATCTCGAACGGCGTAGGACCGTTCCGAAACAGCCCGGCCACCGCAGGCGGCGCATGAATCGTCCACTCCTCCGCCTTGTCCGACGCCTCGATGGCCGTCCTCCACTGCGCCAGCCCTGCCTCCTCGCCGACGTGGATCTCCTGGCCGCTGCCGATCAGGCCGACGACGACGCACCACTCAGGAATGCGATCGGCGAAGCTGATGAATTCCTCCGGTTCCGAACGCGCGCGCTCGTTCTTGTGTGAAATCTTCATCTTGTCGGCGTCGAATGCGCGCTGCGCCTCGTCGAATACCAGCACGTGCTCCGGTGGAATCAACGAACGCGTCGATGAATAGCGGCGTACGTAGTCTTTCACACCCCGCACAAAAACACGGCCGTCGCCCACAGAGCGCATTTCGTACTGCAGGACTTGAACGAGAGGCCCGTTTCCGCTAAGAAAAACTGCCGGCGCCGTTGGTTTCCCGCCTTCGCGCTCGACGGCAAGGTCATCGAGATACCTCGCATGTACTGTCTGCAATCCGACGAGTGTCTTCCCGGCGCCCGGCACACCCGTGAGCAGGATGAGGTGACGGGACTTCGTGAGCGCAGCCTGGTGTGCGATGCGTGAGATCTCCTCCAACGCCGGCGCCGTGGCCGCCCGAGCCTTCTCGATGGTGCGGAGTGTTCCAGAGACCATAAGCTCGCGAGCGGCCTCAACCAGCGTTGGCAACGGACAGTACGCCCCGTCCGACAGGAACGCAGTCCTGTCCAAGATTGGCTGTGGGTGCTCTTCTGTGATGCGCGCTACCAGATCGTCAACCGCGTCCGGGCCCGCTACATGGACACCGTCGATTTCCTCCTGATATCCAACGGCGCGCGTTGGCACGAGCACCGCCGTCACTTCTCTACCCGCACATTCTCTATGGTAGTTACGAAGGTCCCGCGCGTACGCTGCCGCCTGGTCCAGATCGGCCTGCGACGGATGTAGCTTGCCCTTCAATTCGATGATCATCACCGCGGCGCCGACGAGCAGAATGACGTCTGGACGTCGCGACTCCATAGGCAGTTCGTACTCGAGTATAGCGGAGTATCGAACGGCGAGGTCGTCGCGGATAAGAGTCTTCGATACCTCGCCTTGAAGAGAGGGAATTGCGTCATCCCACGCACGCACTTGCTCGGGCGAGGCATCAGTGATGAAGGAGCGCAAGCGTTCGCGAATCTGCTTTGGCTGCGCTTCGCGGAAGTCGCCAAAGTTAGACTCCCAGCCAAATCGAGGACGTTCGCTCATGCGGGGCGACAAGTGTCAAAGGGGCCATGCCTAGCCTCGGGACGCTCAAAGGGCTTAGGCGAGAAGGAGCGATCATAAGAATCGGAGCGCGCGAGCAATACTGCAATGACCCTAGTGTAGTGCGTCAGAAATAGCTTGCATTATAATGCTGGACTGGTATGTTGTGCAGTATGAGCCGATCCGCAGCGCCCATCGTGCTGAGCGTGCAGGAGGAAGCGACCGTC
>JBDTYL010000060.1:0-3614 GCA_040005695.1 bacterium
TGCTCGGCCTGCATGGTCTGGATCTGGAGGTCGGGATTGCTGAGCTCCAGCAGCAGCTCGCCGCTCGAGACGTTCTTCCCGGACTCCGACGCGAGCCGCTCGACGCGCGCGCTGGCCTGTGCGGTGATCCAGCGGATGTGTTCCGGCACGAGTGTCCCCGGTCCGCGCACTTCACGCACGACATCACCGCGACGCACGCTGTCGATGAGCACCGCCGAGCGCTCGACCGTCTGCGACGCCGGCTCCAGCGTCAGCGTCCAGGCCGTGACGGCCACGAGTGCCGCGACGCCGCCCCCGATGAAAAGGTTGCGGCGCGTTTTCGTGCGCGGGCTGCGGGCGATGTCCATCAGTCGTACCGCAGGGCATTCATGGGATCGACGAGCGCTGCGCGCCGCGCGGGAATGAAGCCAGCCGCCAGCGCGACCAAGGCGATGAGCACGACCGCCATGGCCATCGCGCCGGGATCGTGCCCCTCGAGCTGGTAGAGCATCGAGCGCGCGGCGCGGCCCAGCCCCAGCGCGCCCGCGATGCCGATGGCGCCGCCGATGGCGAGCATGATGCCCACCTGGCGCATGATGAGGCGACGCACCCGCGGGCCATCCGCACCCAGCGCCATGCGCACCCCGATCTCGCGCGTCCGCTGCGTCACCGAGTAGGACAGCACGCCGTAGAGCCCCACCCCGGCGAGCAGCGTCGCCAGGATGGCGAACGCGCTGGAGAGGATGGAAATCATGCGGTCGAGGAAGACATTCTCCTTCACCTGCTGCGCCATCGTCTTGAGATCCTCGACCGGCAGGCTGGGGTCGATGCGCTTCATGGTGGCACGCAGGGTCCCCAGCACCTGCTCGGGAGGCAGCGACGACTGCACGTAGTAGTAGAGGCTTCCCGCGCCCGCGTCCTGCCGCCACGGCCGGTAGAACACCGCGGGCACCGAATCCTTCACGCCGCTGTACTTCACGTCGTGTACGAGACCGACGACCTGGATGTTCAGCGAATCGTTGTCGTCGTCGCCGATGAACTTGCCCACGACGTCGGTGCCCATCCTGAACTTCTTCGCGAACGCATCGTTGACGATGGCCACGCGTTGCGCGCCGAGCTGGTCGGCGGTGGTGAACTCGCGACCCGCCACGAGGTGCACGCCGAACGTCTTGAAGTAGTCGGCGCCGATCTCGTTGAAGCGCGCCCCGCAGTCCACGTCGGGGCCGCACTGGAATCCCTGCACGTGGACGCCACTGCCCCAGTTGTCGCCGCTCAGCAGCGGCACCATGCCGTCGGTCACGGCGGTGATGCCGGGCAGCGACGCGAGCTCCTGCTCCACGCGGTTGAACAGCACCGCGCTGCGGACGCTGTCGTAGCCCGTGCGCTGCGGGACGACCTGGAACGTCGCGATGTTGTCGATGCGGATGCCGAGGTCCACCCGACTCACGTTCATCAGGCTCTTGAGGAAGAGCGCCGACATGATGAGCAGCCCCATCGACAGCGCGATCTGCGCCGTCACCAGCCCCGCGCGGAACCGCGCTGCCGCCCGTCCGCCCGCAATCTGGCCCGCGCCGGCGCGAATGGTGGTGATGAGGTCGGCGCGCGTGCTGTGCAGTGCCGGA
Organism: bacterium; assembly: GCA_040005695.1. Classification (GTDB taxonomy): domain Bacteria; phylum Gemmatimonadota; class Gemmatimonadetes; order Gemmatimonadales; family Gemmatimonadaceae; genus AG11. Next base: position 1,602 of record JBDTYL010000060.1, read on the forward strand.
AAGAGCCCGAACACGATGCCCGTCACGATGCTCAGGCCAGCCGAGAACAGGATCACCGGTCCGCTCACGGAGAAGTGCATCGAGTCGGCGGCCTGTGGCGGCAGCAGGGCGCTGATCACCTGCAGCGTCCATTGCGCCACGAGCAGCGAGGCCACGCCACCCGCCAGCGCGAGCAGCACGCTTTCCGTGAGCAGCTGCGCGACGAGGTTTCGGCGCGTCGCCCCCAGCGCCAGTCGTACTCCCATCTCCGTGGCTCGACCCGCGCCGCGCGCGAGCAGCAGGTTCGCGATGTTGGCGCACGCGATGAGCAGCACGACGCCGGTGACCGAGAAGAGCAGCATGATCGGCGTCCTGGCTTCACGATCGATGGAGCTCTGGCCGCGCGCGCCGGGGGCCAGGAGCACCTGCTTCCGCTTGAAGCTTTCCATCGTCTTGTCGCTCATGCCCTTCTGGAGCGGCGCCTCGATGTCGGCGATGATGGGGTGATACACGGCGTTGATCGCCGAGGCCGCGGCTTCGCGCGAGACCCCCGGCTTGAGGCGCGCGAACAGGTAGACCCAGTAGTTGCGGCGATCCTCCCACTTGGTGAAGAAACGCTGCACCTCGCCGCGCATGGTGAGCGGGACGTACACCAGCGGCCGCGTGCCCGCCGTGGTGCCCTCGAAGCCCTTGGGCGCCACGCCGACGATCGTGTACGACTTGCCGTTCACCGTGATCGACTGTCCGACGACGCCGGGATCCCTGCCGAAGTGATTCGCCCAGAACGCGTGGCTGATCACCGCGACGAAGTTCGCCCCGATCACCTTGTCGTCGTCGGGGGTGAGCAGCCGACCCATGGCGGCATTGAGCCCGAGCACAGGGAAATACGAGCCGCTCACCATGGTGCCTTCGCCGGTGAGCGGCTCGTTGCGCACGCTCAGCGACATGCTGGTGATGCGGTGGGCCGCGATGCCGGTGAACGACGCCTGCCCTTTCTCGAGGTCGCGGAACATCGCGTAGCTGAAGATTTCCTGGCAGCTGCCCGCCTGGTTGCACGAGTTGGAGCCGGGCATCGGGCCCGGCGCCGACAGGTTCACCAGCTCACCCGGCGCGCGCGCCGCGACGGGTTGCCGCAGCAACTGGTCGAAGAGCGAGAAGATCGCGGCGTTCGCCCCGATGCCGAGTGCGAGGGACAAGACGGCGATCGCCGTGACGAACGGCGTCTTGAGCAGCATGCGGACGGCAAGCGTGACGTTGCGCATCGGGAAGTCCGGGCACGGGCATGGAGGCCGTCTGGCCGATGTCCGGTTGGACAGCGCCCATCGTGCGAAGGTTGGCCAGTGCTTGCGTTTACGGACCCGCGGCGGCGGGGGTTTCAGCGCGCGGTCAGCTCACCGCGCCGATCAGCTGCTCGCGGGCTCCCGGCCGACGGCTTCCTCGAGGGCGGCCAGGCGCCGGCGCAACTCCTCGTTCTCGGCGCGCATTTCCGCGACGTCCGGGCTCGGGGGCGCCGGTGCGACCGCGATGGGCATCACGGTGGGCAGGGCCACCGACCGCTTTGGCCAGAAGGTCTTGAGCACGGCGAAGGCGAGGAGCACCAGCAGCGCGAGCTGCGCGAGCACTCCCTGCCAGCTCGGGTAGAGGCCGAGCCACTCCACGTGTGGAAAGCCGGTAATGGCGGAGATGGGAATCGCGTTGCCTTCCTGCAGCTCGCGCACGCCCTTGCCCATGAAGACGAACGCCATGTAGTAGAGCAGCGCGCTCGTCACCGAGAAGAACGGCCGGAGCGGGATGCGCACGCCGAAACGATAGAACAGCGTGAAGATGACGGCGAGCGCGACGAACCCCGCAACGATGCCCAGCGACAGGGGGAGCGCCACGCGCGGCCCCTCGTTGAACAGTGCCTGGTAGAACAGCGCCGTCTCCGCGCCTTCGCGGTACACCGCGAGAAAGGCGACGAAGGTGAGCGCGCGTCCGCCCCCCTGGTCGAGCGCCGCGCTCACCTTCTCCTTGATGAACTGCTGCCACTTCGCC
>JBDTYL010000061.1:0-17328 GCA_040005695.1 bacterium
ATCTCGATGCCGGGCACCGGCGTCATGTAGAGATCCACCAGCACGATGTCGAAGCGGGCGCGCCGGAACAGCTCGATGGCTTCGTCGCCCCGTCCGCTGGAGGACACGTTGTAGCCCTCGACCTGCAGGACGCTCGAGCATCCCTCGCGAAGGATGCGGTCGTCGTCGATGACGAGCACCCGAATCGACGAACGCGCTTCCATCGGCACCATCGCCGAGTCAGGGACGGCGGATTCCCCCATCGGCACGCGGAGTGAGACCGCCGAGTCCGTCAAGCGTGCTACGGGGTCCGAAGCAGAGGAACAGGACGGAGTGTAGCCGACATCTGGGCTGTTCGACATGAGCTGATCCCGGCGTCGGGATTGAGAAGAAGAAGACGGCTCGAAACGGTCGAGGTGTTGCTCAACCCCAACACGTAGTTGGTGATTCGCGTCACCAACATTTCATTGCCGGTCCGTCTTGTCAAGCACGTATTACGCAACAGGTGTGGAAACGCAAAATCCGCGATCAATTGTGACTGATCGCGGACTTGACTTGTTGCGATGGGGTGTCACCTGTTGCGTTCGCGCAACAGGTTCGCTCGTCAGCTGATCGGGACGTCACTGAAGCTGAATGCGCCGCTCGTGCGCTTGCCTTCCATCTGCTTCTGGGCATGCAACAGCGCCGTCTTCGCCCGCCGAACCACCTCCTGCGCATCCACGCCTGCGGCACTGAAGTCCGGGACCGCGTAGAACCCGGCATGCAGCCCGGAATAGGGCTGGTCGGCCTGCATCGTCGAGGATGTCCGCGAAACGGCCCGCTGCAGCCGGTCCACGAACTGCCGAGCGCCCGTTTCATCGGTATCCGGGGCCAGGATCGCGAACCGACTCTCTCCCACGTATCCAATCACGTCCGACTTGCGGCTCATCGAGCGGCAGACGTCCGCCATGTACGTGAGCTCCGTACTCGCCGGCTTGCCCGTGGCCGGGCTGTCGACGACGTTGTTCGACGTCACCGCCACGCACGCAAACGGCTCGTGCTTGCGCACCGCCCGTGCGCCCAGCTGCTCCGCCCACTGCTGCAGCCCGTACGCGCTGTACAGGCCCGTCAGCGGATCGATCAGCGACGTGGCCTGAACGTCCTCGATACGGCGTCGCGCCCGCACGTACGTTGTCATCTTGAGCAGCAGCGTCTCGACATCCAGGGGCTGGCTGCAGAAATCCCACGCCCCGGCTTCGTACGCGGCGTGCCGCACGCGATTCGATGCCGGGGCGGGCGACGTGATGAACAACGGAATCGAATGGTCGAACAACGGGTCGTCGCGCAACGCGCGACACACCTCGACGCCACCCATCTCCGCCAGGGAATCGTCAAGCAAGATGGCATCGGGATTGACGCGCCGCGCGAGGTCCAGCGCACGCCGGCCTCCCGCGACACGAAGCACCGTGAAGCCGTTCAGTTCGAGCACGCTCTCGACCGATCGACCCACCCACTCTCCGTGACTCGCGATCAGAACGAGCATGGGGCGCTTCGAAAGCTCAACCATAGTGGTTCGTCGTGGGAACTGGTGGGACGGCGATTCTGCGGCCTACCGTGCAGCGATCTCGGACTCTCCGGCGAGCAGCTGGGTGGCGTACCAGCGCAGGGCCTCCTGCATGCCAGCCGCAGCCCGATGGGTTGGTGCATAACCCAGCAGCCGCTGGGCCTTCCCGATGTCGGCGAGCGAGCGCCGGATGTCCCCCTGCCGCTCGTCCGAATAGGTTGGCTTCGCGGATGCCACCCCGGGCTGGTACGCGGCGAGGTTGGTCTGGATCATCTGGAACAGTGCGTTGAGCGACGTCTCCTCCCCGCAGGCCACGTTGTACGCCTGTCCCGTGGCGTCAGCATTCGTTGCGGTCGCGCCGAGAATGTTGGCCTGAACCGCATTGGCGACATAGCAGAAGTCCCGGCTGGTCTCGCCCGTGCCGAAGATCTCGCACGCCACGCCCTTCAGGAGCCTGGCCGTCCAGCGCGGGATCACGGCGGCGTACGCGCCATCCGGGTCCTGGCGTCGTCCGAACACGTTGAAATACCGCAGCCCGACCGTCTGCACCCCATACGTGCGCTGGAAGACCTTCGCGTACATCTCGTTCGTGGCCTTCGTCGCCGCATACGGCGACAGCACCTGCCCGGTGACGTCCTCCACCTGGGGGATGGTGCGCGCATCCCCGTACACGGAGCTCGACGACGCATACACGACACGCTTTACGCCGGCGTCCCTGGCCGCCACGAGGACGTTGAGGAAGCCGTCGACGTTCACCTGCGTACTCGAGACGGGATCGGCAATCGAGCGGGGCACCGAGGCCAGCGCGGCCTGGTGCAGCACGTAGTCCACTCCGGCACAGGCGTCGGCACAGGCACCAGCATCCCGGATGTCCCCTTCGATGAAGCGGAAACTACCCGCCCGGTCCGCGTTCGCCGCAACCGCCTCGTCGAGATTCGACTGGTAGCCCGTGGAGAAGTTGTCGAGTCCGACCACACGCTGGCCAAGCCCGAGCAGCTCTTGCACCAGGTTCGAGCCGATGAACCCCGCCGCGCCCGTCACGAGCCACGTCTTCGGCTCGGCGGAGAGGGATGCGCGCACGTCGTCGTAGCGCGTACCGCGAGTGGGATTCGTCATGCGGACAGTGCAGGTGGCATGGTCATCGAGTGTCGGGCGGAAACCGGAGTTCCCGGCCAGGGGAAGTGTGCGGCGTTTGGCCGTCAGAATCAATGAGCAGCGGCTATTTCGCGCCGACGAGCACGGGGTTCGCGACGACCGCGCCGCCGGACAGCGCCACGATCGTGGCACGGCCCGGACGGACCTTGGCCGTGGCATTCCGCGTATCCACCACCAGTGCTGCATTGTCGACGATCATCTGGTAGTCGACGGAACGGTGATCCGTCACGATGACGACGACGTCGGCGTCGGCAAGGACGGAAGCAGTCAGGTCCACACTGTGCCAGTAGCGGGGCGTGCCGGAACGGTCTGCGCTCTCGCTCTCGTCGCGCACCCGCTCGATGTACGGGTCATGGAACGACACCTCGGCGCCGTGCGACTCGAGCAGCCGGATCACGTCGAGGGCCGGGCTTTCGCGCACATCGTCGATGTCACGCTTGTACGCGACGCCGAGGATGAGTACCGAGCTGCCGTTCATGGGCTTGCGGATGCTGTTGAGTGCGTGCGAGACCTTCTCCACGACATACGCCGGCATCGCCGTGTTCACCTCGCCCGCCAGCTCGATGAACCGCGTCCGGTAGTTCAGCGTGCGCATCTTCCACGCGAGATAATGCGGATCGAGCGGAATGCAGTGGCCACCGATACCCGGGCCTGGGGTGAACTTCATGAAGCCGAACGGCTTCGTGGCGGCCGCGTCGATCACCTCCCACACATCCACGCCAAGCTTGTCGCAGACGATCGCCATTTCGTTGGCCATCGCGATGTTCACCGACCGGAAGGTGTTCTCGAGCAGCTTCACCAGCTCGGCAACCTCCGTGGAGCTCACCGGCACGATGGTCTCGATGCACGACGCATAGAGCGCGGTGGCCAGCTCGGTGCAAGCCGGCGTGATGCCGCCAACGACCTTGGGGGTGTTGCGGGTGTTGTAGACCGGGTTGCCCGGATCGACGCGCTCGGGGCTGAAGGCCACGAAGATGTCCTCGCCGACCGTATAGCCGGCGGACGTCAGCAGCGGGAGCACCACTTCGCGCGTCGTGCCCGGATACGTGGTGCTCTCGAGCACCACGAGCAGTCCGGGATGTGCGACCTGCGCAACGGTCGCCGCCGCCGCCTGGACGTAGCTCATGTCGGGATCGTGCGTCTTGCCAAGCGGAGTCGGCACCGCAATGGAGAGCGCGTCAGCCTCGGCGAGGTCGGACCCTTCAGTGGTCGCACGGAAATGGCCACTCTTGACGAACTTCGCGACTTCCACGCTGGGCACGTCCTGTATGTGGGAGATGCCGCCGTTGAGCGTGTCGCAGACCCGCTGGCTGACGTCGAAACCGACGACGCGGAACCCTGCCCGCGCAAACTCGATGGCCAGGGGAAGGCCCACATACCCCAGCCCGATGACCCCCACAGTGGCGGTGCGATCGTTGATGCGCGCGAGAAGTTGTGCTTTCATCTGTCGTAGGGAGTGGCAGCGCGGTCGCCGATGGCAGGATCAACCGGGGTGGCGCGCGCGTTCATGAAGGTGATCACCCAATATAGGCCCTCGGTCAACAGGCAGCCGCATCGAATTCCTGATTGGGAGAGGGTGGCCGGTGTGGGCCGGGCACCTTTCACACGAAGGGGGATATATTCAAGCATGATCCGCAATGACAAGGAGCTTATCGTGGTCGGTGACCGCGTCCTGGTGAAGGTCGAGGAGGGCGAGGAGCGCACGAAGGTGGGCCTCTACCTGCCGTCCACGGCGCTCGACAGCCAGGCCGTGCAGGGCGGAACCATCATGGCCACAGGGCCCGGCCAGCCGATGCCGAGCTTCGATGCCGCGGCCGGCGATGAACCGTGGAAGGAGCCCGCGCGCGAAACCCGCTTCGTTCCGATGCAGGCACGTCGCGGCGATTACGCATTGTTCTTCCGAAAGGCGTCCGTGGAGATCACCTTCGAGAACGAGCGTTTCCTCGTCGTTCCGCAGGCGGCCATCCTGGCGCTCGTTCGAGAATAAGCAGCCTTCCGGCCGCTTTTCCTATTCATGACACAGAGGTCGACGTGATGTACGACGAGAGATTCGTGACGCCCATGCGCCAGGAGCTGACCCGGCTCGGCATCGAGGAGATGCGGACGCCGGCCGACGTGGATGCCCGCCTGAAGGAGACGACTGGCACGACGCTCGTCGTCGTGAACTCGGTCTGTGGCTGTGCCGCGCGCAACGCCCGACCCGCCGTGGCCTCAGCGCTGCAGCACGCCGTCAAGCCGGACCATCTCACGACCGTCTTTGCGGGACAGGACGTGGAAGCCGCCGCACGCGCGAGGAGCTACTTCACCGGCTATGCGCCGAGCTCGCCGCAGATCGGGCTCCTCAAGGATGGCCGGATCGTGTTCATGCTCGAGCGCTTCCAGATCGAGGGCCGGACTGCGGACCAGATCGCAGGCGACCTGGTGGGAGCATTCGACAAGTTCTGCTGACCCTGTGGCGCTTCCGGTTCCCACGCCACGCGCGGGGGCCGGTTCCCACGGCCACGCGTTCCCGCGCGCCGGCGATTCAGGCACGACCTCTGCACTCCGTCAGGCTCAGACTCACACCGCGGAGACGGATATGGAGAGCAGCGCGAACGACACTTTCGGCAATCAGAACACGGGTAGCGCGAGCACGGCCGGCGCGAACATGGGGACGTCGGATGCAAGCTTCTCGCGTGACACGAGCAACGATGCGCAGGGCATCGCAGATCGCGCGAAGAGCGCCGCGAGCACCGCAGGCGACAAGCTTGCTGATGTGAGCTCGACTGTTCGCGACAAGGCGGGCAACCTGAAAACCACCATCGCCGATGCACTGGAGTCGGGCGCTGAGCGCCTCCGCCAGCAAACGGCGGGCGGGCAACTCGGCGCAGCGACAGCGGGAGCCGCCGGCACCGCGATGGTACAGGACGACACCCGAATCGCCCAGACGTCCAACCAGATCGCCACGGGCATGCAGGGGGCCGCGGACTGGCTTCGCGATGCCGACCTCGACGGTCTCAAGTCCGGTATCGAGCGTCAGGTGAAGGAGCACCCCGCGCGGTCGCTCGCTGTCGCCGTGGGCGTCGGATATCTCCTCGGAAAGGCACTGCGCCGCTAGGAGTCGTCCGATGGCCGCGGAGTCCACGTCCGACGCGCGTCGCGGATTTGGCTTGCTTCTTCGGGAACTCGCCGAAGGCAGCGCCGACCTTGTGCGTAGCGAGGTCCGTCTCGCTCGCCTCGAGGTGGGCACCGCGGCCGGGGCGGCGGGTCGGGGCAGCGCCCTCGTGGCCACGGGAGGGGTGCTCCTGCTCCTGGGCACTCTGGCCTTGTTCACCGGCCTGATCCTGCTCGTCGGTGACCAGTGGCTGCCCCGCGATCTCTACTGGCTCGCGGCATTGCTCGTCGCGATCATCGCCGGCGGTGTCGCCGCCTGGCTCGCTCAGCGGGGGCGTGCTGCGCTCTCGCCGTCTGCGCTCGCACCGCATGAGACGGTCGCGACGCTCAAGGAGGACAAGGAATGGCTGAAACAACGGCTGACGTGAAGCGGGACATCGAGCTCACACGGGCGCGCATGAGCGATACGCTCCAGGAGCTCGAGAAAAAAGTGAACGTCGCGCAGATCGTGAAGGACAACCCGTGGCCCGCCCTGGCGCTCGCCATCGGGGCAGGGGTGATCCTCAGTGGATCGCGCGCCGACGTCAAGGCCGCCGCCGCGACGGTCACCGCCACGAAAGGCGCAACCGGGCGCCTCGGCAGCGTGCTGGACGACCTCGTGTCGCAGGTGGTGCAGGGATTCCACGGCGCCATCGAACACCGGATCGAGGGCGTCGCGAATGACGTGCGCAAGGCGATCGTCGCCCCGCTCATGGCGTCGGCGTCCTCGTCGATGTCATCATCCGGAGCGTCAAGCGCGCCGCGCGCGGACTGAGGCGCCATGCATGGAGAACGCGGGGTCGGCGCATCGCGCCGGCCCCGCCTTTTCTGTCGGACGGTTCCACACGTGTGAGACCGTGGTGGAGTGACCGGATCCGGACTGGGCTGCCGATACTTTTCCGGGCCTGCTACTCCTGCGCACCAGGTGATGCGATCCTGCGAGTGTTGAACCGTCGCGAACGCCAGCGACGCCATGATGACGCGCCGCGGCAGCGTGGGTCACCCCGCATATCGCACCCAGCGCGCCAGCTCCGCGAAGGACGGCCGCTTGCCGTACATGAGCAGTCCCACGCGATAGATGCGGGCGGAGAGCCAGATGGAGATGCCACAGGCGAGCACGACTCCTCCCAGCGATGCCGCGAGCTCGTACCACGGCACCGCGACGAGCGACATGCGGAGCGGCATGAGGATCGGCGCCGAGAATGGAATGAGCGACATGGTGCGCGACAGCGCGCTGCCCGGGTTCAGAAGGATCGGTTGCATGAAGATCACCGACGAGATGAGCATCAGCATCACCGGCATGGATGCCTGCTGCACATCCTCCTGACTGCTGACCATCGCTCCGACGGCGGCGAACAACGCCGCGTAGAAGATGAAGCCGAGCACGAAGTACGAGAGGATGACCAGCGCCGCGCCCGGCGTGGGCAGCGCGGACATGATGGCATCCGTTGGCAGGGCACGCGCTGTGCTCGTGGTCGCCCCGGCCACCGCCGCACCTCCATCCGCGCGTCCCAGGCTGGCGACGAGTAGTGGTCCAACGTAAAAGGCAATTCCGAGCGTCAGCACGACCCACGAAACCACCTGGGTCACGGCCACGAGACCCACACCAAGCACCTTGCCGGCCAGCAACGTGTCCGTAGACACGCTGGACACGACCACCTCGGCCACCCGCGTCGTCTTCTCCTCCATCACGCCGCGCAGGATCTGCTGGCCGTACAGCACGATCATGAGGTACAGCAGGAAGGCGACGATGTAGCCGAACGCGAGGTTGCCCATACCGCTGCTGCCCTCGCGTCCCTTGGCACCGATCTTCTCGGTCTTCGTCTCGAGCTTCTCGGCCGTAAGCGCACTGACGCGGACGGCATCGAGGCCTTCGTGCTCGAGACGCTGTGCCAACACCTGCTGCTTGACGCTGGTCATCAGCGCCTGCACATCGCTGATCGAGCTGGCATTGCGACCCGCGTAGCGCACGGAGCGGTTCGCAACGGTGTTGGAGTCGAGCACGAGGTAGCCATTGATGCGCTTGGCCACGACGTCGCTCACCATCGAATCCTCCGATACCGCGAGTCGGTCGGGCGCGACGACCTTCACCGTCGGGCGGGCGGCGGCGGGGTAGCTCGTGTGCAAGGCGTCGGCGACGCGCGCACCGAGTCCGGTGCCGGACGCATCCAACACGGCGACGTTCGCGAGGTCATTGCCGGGCCGTTGCTTCATGGAGATGTAGGTCGGAAGCACCATCACTACGCCGAAGAAGACGGGACCGAGCAGTGTGCCGATCAGGAACCACTTGGAGCGCACGCGCTCGAGGTACTCGCGCTTGAACACCACGCCGAGCTTGCGCATTTCAACCCTGGCCACTCATGCCCTCCTCGACGCCCGTGGCGCCGACTTTTTCCAGGAAGATCTGGTGCAGCGACGGCTGCACGAGCTCGAAGCGATGGATGGTCGCACCCGTATCGACCACGCGATGCAACAGGACTTGTGCATCTGCGCCTGCCGCCAGTTGAATCTCGTAGAATCGATTCTGGTCGTCCGCGCGCGCGACGAGACTGCGATCCGCCAGGATGGGCAGGATCCGGTCGCGCGCATCGCCGTCCACAGACAGCGCCACGACCCGTGTGCCGTGCGCGGCCTTCACGTCCGAAACGGCGCCGTCGAGCACCTTGTCACCGTGCGCGATGATGCAGACCGCATCACACATGCGTTCGGCATTATCCATCAGGTGCGTGCTGAAGATGACGGTCTTGCCGCGCGCCTTGAGGTCGACCACCGCGTCCTTGAGTGCCTGCGCGTTGATGGGGTCGAGCCCCGAGAAGGGCTCGTCGAGGATCACGAGGTCCGGATCGTGAACGAGCGTGCCGATGAATTGCACCTTCTGCTGCATGCCGCGGGAGAGTTCGTCGATCTTCGACAGACCCCAGTCTTTTTCGGCCGTCTTGAGCTCGAAGCGCTCCATCCAGTGGTCGATACGCTTGAGGGCGACCTTGCCGTCGACGCCCTTGAGCTCTGCGAGAAACTTGAGGACCCGGCGGACCTGCATTTTCTTGTAGAGGCCACGCTCTTCGGGGAGATAGCCGATGCGGTTCGTGACGCCTGGCGAGAGGTGCGGCTGGCCGAACAGCGCAATGGAGCCACTGTCCGGCACGATGATGTTGAGGATCATGCGGATCGTCGTCGTCTTGCCGGCGCCGTTCGGACCCAGCAGCCCGTAGACCATTCCCTTGGGGACGGCGAGGGAGAGGTCGCGCACGGCCACGTGCTCAGCGTATTTCTTGACGACGTGCCGAATGTCGATCGCGAGATCGGTCATTGGGGTAGGTAAGGGGTATCCATCATACGTGCACGACAAACGCAGGTTTCGCCAGTGGCGATCCTCGGCCGTGCCTGCGAGTCGTGCGTTGCGGGGGAACGAATCGCAAAAAATTCCCGCGTCGGCCGAGGACTGCATCGGCACGACGCGGGAACTTGATCCTGGAGTCCTGGAAGGGACCGCTCGGCTGAGCCAGTCCTGTCGCGCGGGGAAGGTGTCGGTCAGGCCGACTTGAGACCCTTCCGACGCTTCCTGATGCCGACACCAATGATCGAGGTGAGGCCCGTGCCGAACAGGACGAACGTCGCAGGTTCAGGCGTGGACACCATCACGAACTCCTGCGCCGAACTCGATAGAGACTTGTTCACGTCGGTGACGACGTAGTAGTTGGAGAAATCCATGCTGCTATAGTTCTGCTGCGCGAGGGTCAGCCAGGCGCTGGAGCCGGCGATGCCCGAGTTGCCGAAGAGGTTCCAGACCGTCGCCTGGATCAAGCCCACGTCAGCGGCGCTCTTTCCGGCATACTGCGTGGTCAGCCAGGCCGCTTCCTTGTACAGCGTCAGGTCCGAGAAGCGAGTGGTGACGCCTGTGGAGGCCGACCCGAGGTTCGTGAGGTTGGCGTCCCATGTCTGCCCGACGTGGACCTCGTGGAAAAAGTCCACGCAGTTGAGCGTGACGGCGGTATTTCCCATCAGGCCCTTGTAATCGCCGACGTAGTACCCGTACGCCGTAACGTTTCCGCCACTCGTGAACGTAAACGACGTCTGCGCTTCGGCCTTCGCCGAAAACAGCATCGTGGCAGCCAGCAGGAAAGCAAATGGCGAGCGTCGCATTGAGTTCATGGCAGAGGAAGGCATGGTTCTCTCGCCCGCATGGAAAGCAAACGGCACGCCGCGTTACTCAGGCGTCTCATTCATCGTCTGCAAGCATGCATCTTACTGTAATACAAGCACTTAACGAACAAAACACGCGAAGTGTTTACGTGGCTCAATGGGGACGGTTGCCATTCAGAATCGACAAAGTGTGGCGTGCTTGCAACACATTCTGTTTCCGTGCCGCTCCGTTGCCGACGACGCGAGTCAACGCAATGAGGAGTGAATCAGGTCAGGCGGTGCCAGGATCCGACTGGCGTGCGGCGCCAGACACCTCCCGCGCGACCAGAATCGCGGAGCCCCGCTTGCTATCAGGCTGGCGCAATTGCCTTGATGCGCGGCCAAACAGGGCAAAGCCGACGACGCCAAGGAGCAGCTTCACCGCTGCCGTAATGCTCGCGACAAGGAAGGACAGTTGCATCTCAGGGCGGATGGCCGACCGCGTCTGAACGGAATCGAGGGCAAAAAAGCCCGTAGCCGCGATGAGCACCACCACCATGATCCACGACACGATCCGAATGGTCCTCCTCACTTTCTCGTCGTCGAAGGTCAGCGACGTGTAGAGCGCGAGAAGGACACCGACGGCCGGGATCATCAGCGCGTTGCTCAGCAACCCGACAGCAGCGAACCGCCACTGCGCAGCACTGGGCCGGAAGGGCGCTACCTGCATCAGGGAATCGAACGTGGGGATGACGATGAGCAGGAAGGCGACGAAATAGGATGCGCTGGCCACCTGACGGCTGGGAATCGCTACGCCGGAAGAAGATTTCATCTGTGAAAAACGCCTGCGGTTAGGGATGGACGGGTGCTCCGCGCTCGTGCCAACGAGGGCAGGCGTACCGACTCGCCGTTCGGGATCCGTGAGTACGGACGGGCCGGAGGCGTCGTTGTCGCCCGTGCACGCGCCACGCGCGCATCATCAGGCTTCGCGACAGAAATACTCGATGAGAGCGCCCGCGTCGTCAATGGCGTCGAGCCACGCTGGCCTGGCTGACCGACTACGCCGCCAGCGTCACCGTCGTTACATGACAGGCATTTCGTCGAAGCTGCGAGCCACGCCACTGCCAGAGCCGCTGAGCGCGAACTGGAGTGCCGCCTCCGCCCTGCGCACGACCTCGATGGCCGAGAGGCCGGCCGCCCGGAAGTCATCCACGGCGAAGAATCCGGCTTGCAAGGGCACATACGGCAGGTCCTGCGTCACGGGCACCGCATTCACCAGCGCGCGCTGCAGGCGACCGACGAAGTTGCGCGCTCCAGCGACGTCGGTGTCAGGCGCGATGATGGCGATGCGGCTGTCACCCACGAAGCCCACGATGTCGGACTTCCGGCTCTCGGCCAGGCACACCTCGGCCACCAGCGAGAGGCTCGTGCCGGAGAAGCGCGCCGTGACGGGCGGGGCGGACTCGGAAGACGTCACCGCCACACACGCGAACGGCTCGTGCTTGCGCGCAGCCCGGGCGCCAAGCTGCTGCGCCCATTGCTGCATGGCCGAGGCGCTGTACAGGCCCGTGAGGGGATCGATCAGCGCCTCGGCACGCTGCGCCGCCGCGTGCCGCCGTGCCCGGAGGAAGGTGCCGAACTTGAGCAGCAGCGTGGCGATGTCGATGGGCTGGCTGCAGAAGTCCCACGCGCCGGCTTCGTAGGCCGACGACCGGATCCGGTTCGACACCGGTGCGGGCGCCGTGATGAAGATCGGCGTGGACTGGTCGAAGAGCGGATCCTGACGCAGCGCGCGGCAGACGTCGATGCCTCCCATGTCACTCAGCGAACAGTCGAGGATAACGCCATCCGGGCGCGTCGAGCGTGCCAGCTCGAGCGCCCGGCGCCCACCGTCCACGCGGAGCACCGTGAAGCCGTTGAGCGCCAGCACGCTCTCGACGGATCGACCTTCCCACTCGCCATGACTCGCGATCAGGACGGATGGTGCACGGCTTGAGAGCTCAACCATGGGTGCTGTAGTTGGACGAAGGAAGACGAAGGCGCACGTGCTCGGGAACGCGGTCGGGAGCCATGTCGGGCGAGTATGGCACAGAGCGGCGGAGCATCTTCCATTCCTTGCTACGCCCAGTGAAGCAAATATTGTAACTCATTCAGATAGATAGAGTTATGTAGCAGGCATGTGTCTCCTCGCCGCATGACGCACGCCATCTGTCGTACGAAATCGGCAATGGTGTCGAGCAGGCACCGCACCTTTGCGTGAGCAAGTCGACTCAGCTCTTGTCCACTCGGGAGCGCACTTCTCTGCCGCGCCGTGGAGTTTCTTTCCTCGAGCGCCGTTCGCGCACATTGGCCTCAGGGAGGCGCAACGATGACCTAGTCGCTCTTCATTCGTCTTTTCCCCAGAGAGGCGCGACTCGACCGCGCCGCACGACCGGCGCGGGTTGAGTCTCCTCATCACGTTGCACCGCGTCCGCCTGCCTCCCCGGTTTCAGGGTCGCGGCGGCTCGTTCGTTATGATACGGATCCAGCCACTCATGTCGGAGGCACCCGCAGAGCCAGCGTCCTCGCGATGCTGATCGCCGCCGGCCTCTGACGTCACACGGCCTCGAGAAACCTGCGCCTGGATTCCATGGCCATCACCAGTCGGAACGGAGCACGCGAGTGACGTCGGTCGAGGGCGCTCTTCCAGCAACGTTGGGCATCCGGGGCCGCGGCGTGCAGACGCTTCGCGCCATGTCGACGCGCGACTGGGCCGCACTTTCAGTCACCGCGGTGCTGTTCGGCGTCCTGTTCGCGCAGCCGTTCGTCACACTCGTGCGCGACTGGTGGACGGTGCCCGAGGACGGTCACGGTTTGCTTCTCGCGCCTGTGGCACTGTGGATGGCCTGGCAGGCGGGCCTCGTGGCGGAGGCTGCGCCCAATCGTGGCATGGGCCTGCTCGTGCTGGTGTTCGCGGTGTTCCTCCGGTGCGCTGCAGGTCTCGCCGCCGAGCTCTTCACGATGCGCGCCTCGATGGTCATGGCGCTCGCCGGACTCACGATCTACCAGTACGGTTGGAGGCAGCTGCGTCACCTGTGGCTGCCGTTCGTCCTGCTCGCGCTATCCATTCCACTGCCCGAGCTGGTGATCCAGGCGCTCGCCCTTCCGCTCCAGTTCCGCGCCTCCCGGTTCGGTGCCAGGTTGCTCGAACTACGCAACGTTCCCGTGGCGCTCACCGGCAACGTCATCCGGCTGCCCGGGCGCGAGCTGTTCGTGACCGAGGCCTGCAGTGGCCTGCGCTCGCTCACGGCCCTCATCAGCCTCGCCGTACTGATGAGCGCCATGTTCCTGCGCACCACCCCGGGACGCGTGTTCCTCGTGCTGCTCGCGATTCCGATCGCCATCTTCGTGAACGGCATCCGCGTCTTCCTCACCGGGTTTCTCGTCTACTACGTGAGCCCCGAGCTTGGAACGGGCTTCATGCACGAAACAGAAGGATGGCTGCTCTTTCTCGTCTCCCTCGCGGTGCTGGGTCTCGTGCTGCAGGTCGTGATCTGGGGAGAGCGCCGAGGACAGCAGTGGATGCGTGAGCGCGGGAGGGAGTCCGATGACCAGGTATAGCGCGTTCGTTCCGGCGGTGGTGCTTCTCCTCGGCTGCGCATTCGTGGGACGCGCGCGGTCGCAGGCGGCGGTGCCGCTGGCCGGCGCGCTCAACACGGTTCTGTCGGACGTGCCGGGCTACCGCATGGAAGACCGGAAGTTCTCGGACGAGGAACGACGCGTGGCGGGGATGAGCGACTACGTATCGCGCGTCTACTTTCGCGACTCCGTGCCGATGTTCACGACGCTGGTGTCGTACTACGAGCGGCAGACGCAGGGGAGCACCATTCATTCGCCGCGCAACTGCCTCCCCGGTGCCGGGTGGGAGGTGATGACGGCGGGAAGCCGCGACGTCGACGTGGGGGGCACCAGCGTGCGACTCAATCGATACCTGATCAAGAATCGCGCGTCGACTGCGGTGGTGTACTACTGGTACCAGGGGCGTGGGCGCATCGTGTCGAACGAGTATGCGGTGAAGTGGAACCTGCTGCGCGACGCAGCGCTCTCCGGTCACACGGAGGAAGCACTCGTGCGGGTGGTCGTACCAGTACACACGCCGCGCGACGCGTCCGACCCGGCACAGCAGGCAGCGGCGTCCTCAGCGGCCGACTCACTGGGCGTGGTCATCGCCAGGCGCCTCGCCCGCGATGTCGCGCGCGTGCTTCCGAAGGCACAGGCCGGGACGTTGCCGAGCTGACGGGATCGATGCCACGGCGCGATCCGGCAGGCCCTGCTGCGTTCCGATGGCAACGTTCTGGCCGTGTCGGGCCACACCACGTGCGCATCACGAGAGCCGTCTATCGCCTGCGCGCACGAACACTCTTCACGAGCGGGCTTGCCTCCCTCGTCGCCTGCGGGACGACGACGGATCGCAGCGCGACGCGAGCGGACTCACTCGTCGTCTTCGAGGCGGCGAGCCTGGCTGGTCCCATGCGCGCCGTGCTCGACACGTTTGCCCGGCGCACGGGCACGCGAGTGACGGAGGAGCATGGCGCATCGCTCGAGCTGGCGCGCCGCATCACGGAGCTGCACCGGATCCCGGACGTCGTCGCGCTCGCCGATCATGAAGTCTTTCCCGAGCTCCTGCTTCCGCACTTCGTTGGATGGTACGCCGCATTCGCGCGCAACCGGATGGTCGTGGCGTATACCACCAATTCGAAGCACGCGTCGGAGATCACCGTCGAGAGCTGGCGCAGCGTGCTGCTCAGCCCGGACGTACTGGTGGGGCGAACCGATCCCGTCACGGCGCCGGCCGGCTATCGCACGCTCCTCACATATCAACTGGCGGAAGCGTACTACGCCGCGCCGGGCCTGGCGCGCGATCTCGAGGCACGCACGCCACCGCGCTTGCTGCGCGGAAACGCGGCGGACCTTGCCGCGTTGCTCGCGGCGGGAGAGTTGGACTACATCGTCGATTACGAGTCGCTGGCGCGCGCCCACGGATTCCACTTCATCCAGCTACCCTCCGCAATCGATCTTGGTGATCCATCGCGTGCCCAGGCATACGCGAAGGCAACGGTGCTCGTCGGTGCGGGCAAGGACACAATGCGGCGTGTCGGTGCGCCGATCGTGTACGGCGTGTCGGTGCCGCGACAGGCCCCTCACGGTGCGGCCGGACTGGAGTTCGTCCGCTTCCTGCTCGGGCATGAAGGACAGACGATCCTCCGTGCGGCACATGTCGATGCCCTGGCAACCCCGCAGTTCGTGGGAAACTCGGTGCCGGCGGCGGTCCGAACCGTGATGCCGCAGTGAGACGCCCGGGCAGCCCCTGGCTCACCGGTGGATTGGTCGCCTCCGCGCTGGTTCTCTTCTCACTGCTGGTGCTGCCTGTTGGAGCCCTCGTCCTACGCGGTGGAGTCGCGGGCGTCCGGCAGCTAGGAGTGGACGGTGAGCTGCAGCGTGCGCTCGCGCTGACCGCCGCTTCCGCTACTGTCGCCACGCTGATCACGATGGTGCTCGGGACGCCGCTCGCCTACCTCCTCGCCCGAGGGCGCCTGCCGGGCGGCGCGCTCATCGGCGCCCTCGTCGAACTTCCGCTGCTCATCCCGCATCCCGTGGCAGGTATCGCGCTGTTGCTGGCGTTCGGGCGTGCGAGCCCCGTGGGCGGAGCGCTTGCGCACGCCGGACTTGGAATCGTGGGCTCTCCGCTCGGGATCGGCCTCGCGATGCTGTTCGTGTCGGCGCCGCTGTACGTGAGCGCCGCGCGAGAGGCCATCGCACGTGTGGACGAGCGCTACGAACAGGTCGCGCGAACACTGGGCGACACGCCGTTCCACGCAATCCGCCGCGTGACACTGCCGCTCGCCTCGCGCGGCCTGCTGGCGGCGGCGGTCGTCATGTGGTCACGCGCCATCAGTGAATTCGGTGCGATCGTGATCCTCACGTACAACCCCAAGGTCGCGAGCGTCCTGAGCTACGACCGCTTCACCGCGTTCGGCCTCGATGCTGCGCTTCCGGTGGCCGCCGTGCTGGTGCTGCTCGCCATGCTGCCGCTGGCGCTCCTGCGCTCGCTGCAGGCGTCGGCCGGCCCACGAGACCGGCATCCGTGATCAGTCTCGACCAGTTGTGCGCACGCGCCGGGCAATTCGACCTGAGGTCGGTGACGCTCGCGGTTCCTGACGGCGCGTGGGGCATCGTGCTCGGTCCCGCCGGTGCAGGAAAGACGACGCTGCTCGAGGCAATTGCAGGAGTGCGCCGGGTCACGTCGGGACGCGTTGTCCTCCGCGGCGTGGATGTCACGACGGTGCCGGCAGAACGGCGCGGCGCAGCACTGGTACATCAGCACGCGTTTCTCTTCCCCCACCTCACGGTCGCGGAGAACATCCGCTACGGCGCACGCGATGCCGCGTTCGCACGCGAGGTGTCGCGCCGCCTTGGCGCGGATGTCCTCGAGCATCAACCTGTGTCGTCGCTGAGCGGAGGCGAACGACAGGTCGTCGCGCTCGCACGCGCCCTCGCTGCGGAGCCGTCGATCCTGCTGCTGGATGAGCCCTTTGCCGCACTGGACCCGCGCCGGCGCGCTCGGACGCGGTCGGAGCTGCGCAGCTTCCAGCAGCAGCGGGGCATCACCGTGCTCCACGTGACGCACGATTTCGAGGAAGCCGGCACCGTGGGCGACGTGGCGATCGTGCTCGATGCGGGTCGCGTCGTGCAGGTGGCGTCACCCGCTGCACTCTTTCGGCACCCTGCCAATGGGGCGGTCGCTGACTTTCTCGGCGCCGAGAACCTCTTCGTCGGCACGATCGAGCGGCTCGGTGACGGTGCCGACGGCGTGGCGCCCCTGCGTTTCACGGGCGAGGGACTGGTCCTCTTCGCCGTCGGCGACCACGCCGGAGGCGCCGGCCACGCGGTGATCCGCGGAGACGAGATCGTCATATCGCACGGCGGCGAGGGATCGAGCTCGATGCGGAATGCATTCCATGGCATCGTGCGGGAGATCGCGCCAGCCGGCCCCCTGGCCCGCGTGTCCGTGGACGTGGGACCCACGCCGCTCGTCGCCATCGTGACGGGCGAGTCCTCGCGCGCGCTGGACTTGAAGGTGGGTGACGACGTGGTGTTGAGTTGCAAGGCGACGACGGTACACCTCTGCTGAGGCGCCCGGAATGATCACGCTGACCATCCTGGCGATCGTGTGCGCGGCGATCCTGGCACACGTGGCCGGGCACGCCCCGACGGCGACCGTGCGACCCGCGCGATGGCTCGACTCGCGCCTCGTCGTCGCCGGCGTGTTCGCGACGACGTTCGCTGTGCTCTGGTATACGTGGGCCGCATGGACACCGCCGAGGTCCGTTGAGCGCACATGGCGCACACGCGCCAGC
>JBDTYL010000062.1:0-3746 GCA_040005695.1 bacterium
GCTGCTGTAGGCGCTCGCGTCGCCCTGCCGGCCCTCGAACTCGCCGAACATCTCGACGTACGACATCCCCATCACGTGCACGAGCACATTGATGCGGCCGCGGTGCGCCATCGCCATCACCACCTCGCGCGCACCGCTGCCGGCGCTGCGGGCGATCGTCTCGTCCAGCATCGGGATGAGAACGTCGTTCCCCTCGATGGAGAAGCGCTTGTACCCCTTGTAGGCGCGCTCGAGGAATCGCTCGAGGCCGTCCACCTCGGTGAGCCGCTGCAGCACCGCTACCTTCTCGTCGGCCGTGAGCGGATGCGTGATCGCCCCTATCTCCATGCTCTGCCGGAACCAGGCGCGCTCATCCTCGCTGCCCAGGTGCGTGAACTCGAGCCCGATGGCGCCGCAATACACCTCGCGCAGGCGCTGCACCACGTCGGCCGCCGTGCCCACGCCATAGCCGAGGGCGGAGGCCGGCACGTCGGCGAGGTCTTCCTCGCGGATGCCGTGGAATTCCGGCGTGAGCTCGGGCGCGCCGGGTGGCGCGCTGCCCAGCGGGTCGAGCTGCACGGCCAGGTGTCCGTACTCGCGGATCGCCTCGGCCAGCGACGACGCGGCTGCCGCCTTGCGCAGCAGGCGGTCGTCCACCGGCGCGCCACCCGCCGGTCCCGCGATGCGCTCGGCCGTATGGAAGAACTGACGCCAGGACTCGTCCACCGACGACGCATCGCGCCGGTATGCCTCGTACATCTCGGCGATGTAGCCGTCGTTGAAGACCGTCGTCGTCGGGGGAAAGGTGCTCATGCCTGCAATTTAGCCGCCCCTCCCCGTCCGCGAACAGCGGTCAGGCGGGTGGGCGCCACACGAGAGGAAGCGCCACGGTGAACGTCGAGCCCTGCCCGGGCTCGCTGTACACCTCGATGTGACCGCCGAGCAGCGTCGCGAGGCGCCGCGAGATGTACAGGCCCAGCCCCGTGCCGCCGTATCGGCGCGTGAGGCCGCTGTCCACCTGCGCGAACGGGCGGAACAGCCGCATCAGCTCGTCCTCCGGAATGCCGATGCCGGAATCCTTCACCTCGATGCGCACCGAGTTGCCGTGCGGACGGAGCGTCACGACGACGCTGCCGCTCTCGGTGAACTTCACGGCGTTGCCCATCAGGTTCACGATGATCTGTCGCGACTTGTCGATGTCGCCGCTCATGCGGATGAACATGCCGGGGAGCGACAGCTGGAGCGTGAGGTGCTTCTGGTCGGCGAGTGGCTGCACGACGGCCACGGCCGCGCGCACGAGGTCCGCGGCGAGGAAGTCCGTGGGACGCACCACCTCGCGCCCTTCCTCCAGGTTCGTGAACGCGAGGATCTCCTCGATCATCGCGGACAGGTGCGTCGTCACGCTCCGCATGCGCTCGAGGATGTCGAGCTGCGATTCGGTCACCGGCCCGATCACCTGGTCGATGAGCAGTTCATTGTAGCCGGCCAGCGCGGTGAGCGGCGTCCGCAGCTCGTGGCTGATGGTGGCGAGGAAGCGCCCCTTCGCCTTGTCGGCGCTCTGCGCCAGCAGCAGCAGGCGGGACTTGTGCACCGCCAGCGCCGCATGGTCCGCGAGCACGCCAAGGCGCTCGATCTCGCGGGTGCGGAAGGCGCGACCGTCCACGCCACGCGCGATCGCGATGACACCAAGAGTCTCGCCATGGGCGCGCAGCGGCGCGACGAGCATCGGTCCGAGTGCCAGCTCGGGCACCACGCGCAGCAGCGGTCGGTCGGAGCGGCCGTAGTCCCGCTCGGTCACCACGCGCTGCTCGTTGATCGCTTCCATGAGGAGTGACCCCGCGAGGTCGAAGCAGCGGCCGCGTGCGGGCTCGAGGTCGCCGGCGGCGGCGACGACCTCCCCCTGCCCGTCCAGCACGCGCAGCACGGCCGCCCCGCTTGCGCCGCACTGCCGCGTCGCGATGTCGCAGAGGGTGCGTAGCACCTCCGCCATGTCGGTGACCTCGGCGAGCCGTCGCGCGAAGTCGTTCATCGCCGGCAGGTCGTCGTCGCTCTCGAGGTGGGCTTCCACGACCAACCCGTCCCCGACGCGCTGCACGACGCACATGAGGCGCAGCGCACCGTCGGCCTGCGCGCAGTGCACGGCCATCGGCACCGTGCGCGGTTCGCCGTCCGCCAGCACCGCTCCAAGCTCCCGCTCCACGCGGTCCGGCTCGCCGGCCAGCAGCACCGACAGCCGCTCACCCGGCAGCAGTGGCGCGCCGAGCCACCGGTGCCAGCGCGTGTTCGCGTAGGTGATGTGCAGGTCGCGGGAGAGGACCAGCACCCCGAGCGCCAGGGCGTCGAGCAGCCGATCGGCCCCGACCGAGCCAGTGCGCGGCGGCGACGCAGCCTCGTGATCCTGGCTGCTGCGTCCGAAGTTCGTCACCTCGCCCGGCTCACGACGCCGCACCACGCATGCAGATCCCTCAGTGCGCGGCCGCGGCCGGCTGCGGGATGGATACGTCGGCGTGACGCGGTGCGTCCACCCCGCGCGGGCGTCTGGCGCCGATCACCAGCGCCAGCGCATCCGCGCGATCGAGCGCCGGCAGGTAGAGCACGCCGTTCACTCCCGTCCCGTCTGGCGTCACGCATTCGCCGGGACGATGCGTGAGGCTCACCGCCATCACGGGCACGTCGCGCAGCGCGTCCTCGCTCATCCACGCTGCCAGCACGCTGGGCGTGAGCAGGTCGCTCTCCGCCACCACCAGGTGCGGCTCGAACTCCACCGCGCCGCGCACCGCGGCCTGCCCGCCAACCACGGGCTCGCACTGCACGTCCGGCGCGCTGAAGAAGCGGCACAGGTGCTCGCTCAGGTATTCATGTCGTCCCACACACAGCAGTCTCATCCCGGAATATACCTCGAAGACGGACCGAAGTTGCATCGTCGCGGCGCAGCGAACGTGGCCAGCGATGAGCGTGGCGTCAACCCCGCGGCGATCGGAGCGCTCCGCGCGTGACCAACGTCACGCGCGACGATCAGGCCGTCGCGGGCGCCGATGCGGGCGTGGGCACTGTGGGCGCGGCGGTTTCCTGCGAGCGGCGCGACGGCGCTTCTGCCGAAGCCGGCAACGTCAGCCGGAAGATGCTTCCCTGGCCCGGCTCCGATTCGACGTCGAGCACGCCATGCAGCATCTCGGCGAGCCGCCGCGAGATCGGCAGGCCGAGACCGGTGCCCTCGGTGAGTTGCGTCTTGCCGAGCTGCACGAACTCGTCGAAGATCTTCTCGCGGTCCGCCTGCGCGATGCCCTCACCCTGGTCGATCACCTCGACCACGATCCCGCCGTCGGCCTGCGGCATCGACCGCACGCGGATCGGCTTGCTGCCGCCGAACTTGATCGCGTTCGACAACAGGTTGAGGAGGATCTGGCGCACGCGCCGGGGATCGCTGATCACCTTCAGCGAGTCGCCCTCGTGCTCGATCGCCAGTGACGATCCGTACTGGTCCGCCAGCGGTCGCACGGTGACGAACAGGTCCTCGATGAGCGAGGGAAAGCTCACCGGCTGCAGGCGCAGGTCGACTTTGCCCGCCTCGATCTTCGAGAGGTCGAGGACGTCGTTCACCAGCTCGAGCAGGTGCTTCGCCGCCTTGTGCGTGCGCGTGATGCCTTCTGCCTGCTTCTCGTTGAGCGGCCCGTAGATGTTCTCGAGCAGCAGCGTACTGTATCCCATCACGGCGTTGATCGGCGTGCGGAGCTCGTGGCTCATCGAGGCGTAGAAGCGGCTGCGCG
>JBDTYL010000063.1:0-6064 GCA_040005695.1 bacterium
CACGAGCAGTCGTAGTCCATGATCTTGTCGATGTGCGCCTTGTCGTCCTCGTTCGTCATGAGGTGCAGGGCGATCGTGCGGGTCTGGTCCGGCGTCAGCGCCTGCTTGGTGAGCGGCACGAGCTTGCCGTTGATGCGGGCGCGAAACACGTCGCCCGCCTTGATGTGCAGATCCGAGGCGCCGCGATCGACCGCAGCCTTGATGATGCGTTCCATTCAGTCAGTATCCTGCCTGCTTGTCGACGACGTTGCGCAGCGGTAACCCAGCCGCGTACCGACGCCAGTTGTCCAGGAAAAGGTCCAGCTGCCGCGGCCAGAAACGGCCCGGCGACACCGGCGAAACGTGCGGCACCACGAGTGCTGATCGAAGCTGCCATAGGCGACTGGTCGTCGCCAGTGGCTCCTCCCGAAAAACGTCGAGCACCGCCCCGCGCAACCGTCCCGCCTCCAGCAGGTCGGCCACGGCGTCCTCGTCGAGCATGGCGCCACGCGCGACGTTCACCACGATGGCGTGCGGTGGCAGCAACTCGAGGCGTTCCCGCGTGAGCAGCGCCGCGGTCTCCGCCGTGAGCGGCGCAGCCAGCACCACCGCGTCGGCGCCGGGCAGCTCGGCGTCCAGCTGGTCGAGGCCCGCCACGCGAGCAAAGCCCTCGGGGGCGCCGAGCTCCGGCCGGCGCCGCAGTCCGATGCAGGTGGCGCCGAGTGCCGCGAGCCTTCGCGCGGCCTCCCCGCCGAGTCCACCGGTGCCCACGATGAGGATGTGCGAGCCCGCCACCTCGCGCAGCGGCGAATCCTCCGCGACGAAGAATGCCTTGCTCCATTCCGCGCGCGCCTGCTGCGCGATGGCCACGTCGAACCCGCGCATGAAGTGCAGGATGCCCGCAACGACGAACTCGCCGATGGGCGGACCGTGAACGCCGGCCGAGTTCGTCAGGAGGACGTCCGACTCCGCGATCCCCGATGCGAGCACGTTGCCCACGCCGGCCGCCGCCGAGTGCACCCAGCGCAGCCGTCGGCCGGCACGGAACAGGTCGCGCGTGATGCCGAAGCCGAAGTACACCTCCGCATCCGCGATCAACCGTCGCGATTCGTCGCTCCCGCCTTGCGGTCCGTCGCCATCCGAGCTCGTCGCTGCATTCACCACGTCGAGCTCCCAGCCGGGTGGCGTCGCGTGCTCCAGTCGGGCAAGGGCGTCCGCCGGCAGGGCCCAGTTCCTCGACGTCGCAGCCAGGTCGAGGACGAGACGCCGTGCCTCAGTCAATGTGCACGCCGTAAACGTCGGCCCGCGCCAGCAGCGAGGCCGTGGCCACGTCGAACTGGCGGGATGGTCCCGACAGCTTCAGCTCGAAGGTGCGATCCTCGTCGTGATCGAAGATGCGCTCCGAATCGATGTTGATGCCATGCGTGCGGAGCGCGATGCGGATCTCGTCCGCCGGCGTGCCCGCCTTGGCGCGAACGGTGGCACTCACCACGCGACGCGCGCGCCGCACCCAGTGCTCGAGGCTGCCCAGGCCCGCCAGCACGAACGTGACGAGCAGGCCGGCGCCGATCCCTTCGATGTACAGGCCCGAGCCTACCGTCATGCCGATGGCCGCGACGACCCAGATGGTCGCCGCCGACGTGAGGCCGGTGACGACGCCCTGCGACTGCATGATGGTGCCTGCACCCAGGAAGCCGACGCCGCTCACGATCTGCGCCGCGATGCGCGCCGGGTCACCGATTCGCTTGCCGTCGACGAGCCCGATGCGGACGGAGACGTCCATCAGCAGCGCGGCCCCGATGCAGATGAGGATGTTGGTGCGCAGGCCGGCCGGCTTTCCCGACAGCTCCCGCTCGAACCCGATGATGCCACCGAGCAAGACGGCGAGCGCGAGCTTGACGAGGAGATCGAGGCGCAGGGTACGCACGATCTCCATCATCTGCGGAAGGTTCATGTCGGACGATTGTGTGAGGATGATGGCAGGCTCCCGCCCGCCGTTGGCTCAGAGCAGGTCGAGGTCACGCACGTCGGTAGGCGTGGTGTCCGGCGAGCTGTCGCCATACGCCATGCTGCGCGCTTGCGCCTCGAGCGCGTCGATTGCCGCGTCGTCGGGCTCGGTAGGGGTCGCGAACGTCCGGAATACGGTGCCAGCGCACTGGTCGCACGTCACCGCCGCCGGCACATCCTGAGTGAAATACTTTTCCTTGCCGCAGGTCAGGCAGACCAGCGTCACCACGTCCTTCGGTCCCTTGTTCGCCATGATCCACTCGCTGTGAGAGTGCGGCCCTCGTGTGCAAGAGGCATGCGGACCACGCGATCGCGGTACAGTCCAGCCAGGCAGCGGAAACATGACGACGGCACAGCGTGCGCGCCAGCGATCACCCTGGCTGGCTCAATCGAATCCCATGCGTGCGCGGACGCCGTGCATCGTCTCGCGCGCGACCACCCGGCTCCGTTCCGCGCCTGCACCGAGCGCCTCGTCGAGCAGGGCGGGCTTTGCGCGCAGTTCGGCGGCCCGCGAACGGATCGGCACCAGCTCCGTTTCCATGGACTCCAGCAGCACCTTCTTGCAGTCGATGCAGCCCCAACCCGCGGTGGTGCACTGCATGGCGACGTGTTCCACGGTGGCCGGTGGGCTGAACGCCTTGTGGAGATGGTAGATGTTGCAGACCTCGGGCGTGCCCGGGTCGGTCCTCCGGATGCGCTTGGGATCGGTCATCGCCGGCCGCAGCTTGTCCCAGACCTGCTCCTTCGTGTCGAGCAACCCGATGGTGTTGCCCATCGACTTCGACATCTTCGTCGCGCCGTCGAGCCCCATGATGCGCCGCGTCGGCGAGAGCAGGGGCTTGGGCTCCGGGAAGAAGTCCGCGTCGGGCGCGAACTGCGCATTCCAGCGCCGCGCGATCACGCGCGAGAGCTCGAGATGCTGCACCTGGTCCTCACCCACGGGCACCAGGTCGGCAAGGTAGAGGAGGATGTCCGCCGCCTGCAGGATGGGGTAGTTGAGCAGGCCTGCCATCACGCTCTCCTGCCGCTGCGACTTGTCCTTGAACTGCGTCTGCCGCTCGAGCTCTCCCACCGGCGTCACGGTGTTGAGAATCCACTGCAGCTCGGTATGTTCCGGCACGTCGGACTGCACGAACACGGTGCACCGGTCGGGATCGAGCCCCGCCGCGAGCAGGCCGATGGCCATCTCCCGCCGTCGCACGCGCAGCTCGGCCGGCGCGTACTGGGCGATGATCGCGTGATAGTCCACGATGCAGAAGAACGACTCCGCCGTCCCCTGGAGGGCGACCCAGTTCTTGACCGCACCGAGGTAGTTCCCGATGTGGAGCTCTCCGGACGGCTGGATCCCACTGAAGATGCGTGCCATCCGGAGAACGTAATGATCGCGTCGAAGAGTGGGCAAGGAAACGGGAACGAAGCGGGTGCGGCCGGCGCGAGCCTCGGCGACCGCCGCGCGCTGCTCGCGACATGCGTGGCGGCCGCAGCGCGATCCGCCGAGGTCATTCGCGAGGGCGCAATGCGTCGCAGCACGCTGACCTGGGAATCGAAGAGCACCTTCGACTTCGTGAGTGATGTGGACCGTGCGAGCGAAGCCGCGCTCACGGCGGTGATCGCAGCGCGGCACCCGGACGCCACGCTGCTGGCGGAGGAAGGCTCGCCCGAGGCCGACGCCACGCGGGGACTCGTCTTCGTCGCCGACCCGCTCGACGGCACCACGAACTTCCTGCACGGCGTCCCATGGTACGCGGTCTCCATCGCTGCACTCGTGGATGGTGCGGTGGTGGCGGGCGCGATCATCAACGCCGCCACCGGCGAGCTCTTCACCGCGACACTCGGCGGCGGCGCGCGGCGCGCGGGCGAGGCGATGCGCGTGAGCAGCACCACGGAGCCACATCGCGCCCTCCTCGCGACCGGCTTCCCGTTCTCGCGCGAGGAGGAGATCGAACGGTACATCCCGCTCCTGCCCGCCCTGATGCGCGCGACGTCCGGCCTGCGGCGGAACGGTGCCGCGGCGCTCGACCTCGCCGACGTCGCCTGCGGACGCTACGACGCATTCTTCGAACTGCGGCTCCTGCCGTGGGACCTCGCCGCCGGCGTCCTGATGGTGCGCGAGGCGGGTGGCCTCGCGACGACGATGGACGGCGCTCCCTGCCCCATCGCCGAGACGTCGATGCTCGCCGCGAACCCCACGATGCACGCCTGGATGCTTTCCACCCTGCACCGCTGACGCCATCGGGCTGTTCTCTCGCCCTCTCGCCTACCGGCTGTCCTCTCGCCCTCTCGTCCTCTCGCCCTCTCGTCCTCTTCTGCAATGAAGCTCATCGAATGCGTTCCCAACTTCTCCGAAGGCCGCCGCGTCGAGGTGGTCGCCGCCATCCGTGACGCCATCGCCGGTGTCGAGGGCGCCCACGTGCTCGACGCCAGCGCCGACGCGAGCCACAATCGCAGCGTCATCACCTTCGTCGCGCCCATTGACGTCGTGGTCGACGCCGCATTCGCTGGCATCCGCGTGGCACACGACCGCATCGACCTCACGACGCACAGCGGTGAGCATCCGCGCATGGGCGCCACTGACGTCGTGCCGTTCATTCCACTCGAAGGCGCCACGATGGAAGACTGCATCGCCCTCGCGCGCGAGCTCGGCGAACGCGTGGGGCGCGAGCTCGGGATCCCCGTGTTCCTGTACGAGCGCGCTGCCACGCGGCCGGATCGCGAGAACCTCGCTGACGTTCGCCGCGGCGAGTTCGAGGGCATCCGCGACGAGATCGGCACCACGCCCGCGCGTACGCCGGACTTCGGTCCCTCGACAGTCCATGCGACCGCCGGCGCCATCGCCATCGGCGCGCGTCCCTTCCTCGTCGCCTACAACGTCTACCTCGGCCCCGCGTCCAACCTGCCCGTGGCGAAGGAGGTGGCGAAGGCGCTCCGTGGTTCGTCGGGCGGTCTGCGTTACGTGAAGGCCATGGGGTTCGAGGTGGACGGGCAGGCGCAGGTGTCCATGAACCTCGTGGACACGGAGAAGACGCCACTGCACCGCGTGTTCGACCTGGTGAAGCTGGAGGCGGAAGCACACGGTGTCTCACCCACATGGAGCGAGATCATCGGCCTCGTGCCAGACCGCGTGCTGTACGCTGCCGCTGCGCGGCACATCCAGCTGCGCGACTTCTCCCCGCAATTGGTGCTCGAGAGGAAAGTGCGCGAGGCCATTGCGGGCGGCGAGTCGCTCAGCGGCTTCGTGGCGTCCGTGGCGTCGTCGAGCCCCACTCCCGGGGGCGGCAGCGTCACGGCGCACGCTGGCGCGCTCGCGGCCGCGCTGGCGCAGATGGTGGCCGGCCTCACGGCGGGCCGCAAGAAGTACGTGGCCGTGGATGCCGAGATGCGCGACGTCGCCGTGCGCGCCGCGGCGCTCGGCAATGCGCTTACCGCACTCGTGGCGCGCGATGCCACTGCGTTTGCGATCGTGTACGCGGCGTACAAGCTGCCGGAGGAGACTCCCGAGCAGCAGGCGGACAAGAAGGCGCGTGTCGACGACGCGCTCATCCATGCGGCGGAGGTGCCGCTCGAGACGGCGCGCGCGTGCGCCGACGTTGCGGAACTCGCGCTGGTGGTTGCCGAGAAGGGCAACAGTAACGCTGCGAGTGATGCAGGCGTGGCTGCGCTGCTCGCGGAAGCCGGCTGCGTGGGCGCCGCGTATAACGTGCGCATCAACGTGTCGTCGCTCTCCGACAAGGATCGCGGCATCCAGCTGGCTGCGGAGGCACGGATCTGCGTGGAGCGGGCGCGTTCGGCGTCGCGCCGCGCGCAGGATGTCGTGGAGACGGCCATCGGACAGTAGCAGGACGCTGCGATGCCGCACCGCATGGCGGTTCGCAACCTGAAAGCAGATCCTTCGCTGCGCTCAGGATGACAAGGGGCTGGACGCCGCTCTCGCGGCATCCAGCCCCCTCGTTCGTGAACCTGCTGGTCATCCTGAGCGCAGCGAAGGATCTGCTGGTCATCCTGAGCGCAGCGAAGGATCTGCTTGTCATCCTGAGCGCAGCGAAGGATCTGCTGGTCATCCTGAGCGCAGCGAAGGATC